>CAJWZP010000016.1 GCA_913050325.1 uncultured bacterium | reverse complement strand
GATCGAAAGACGAGAGTATCGAAGTATTTGACTCTCTTTCAAGAAGAAAATTAAAGCTAAAATTTAAAAGTTCTTCTTTTGAAGTTTTATTGTTAGTTAGGTTAAGTAGCATTTGATCTGTTACACTTACGATATGTTTTGTTAATTGATCAGCTTTTACTGTAATTTCAAATTTATCCTTAGATAATTCAGTAATCAATAATTCCAAATCTTCTTAACCTCATCTACTTTTAAAAATACACTATTATCATATTCATTTATTACCATTTCAATAGCTTGATCTTCATTTTCTGCTTCTACAATTAAAGTATTATTCTTGATTTCTTTTCTTCCATTTTCATGTATAAATTCAAGCCTAAATTTTACTTCAAAATCAGTTTTCCAATTACTCATTGCAATGTCTTACTATTACTTCACTAATTAGATTTATAGAAAGAGCCTTCTTTAGTTAAAATTTCTAAAAAGTTAGACGATACTGCAGTTGTACCTGAAACTTCTCCATCATTTAACTCAATCTTTAAACCTTGTTCTTTAAATGAGTCTATTATAGGACCAGCTGTATTATTATGGTCTTTCATGAATGTTTTATGATCTGGAAAAATCAGAACTAATGTAGCCACAACATCCGAATTACTAAAAATTAACTTCATTAATGTACCATTTTTAAAGCCTTCAGCATCTGCTTTGGTGTCAGTATAATTTACAAACATATTTTTAGACATTTTATCTTTAAATGTTATTTTAATAGTTCTCACATACATAAAATTCACCTATATAAATTAGATAATAATTATTAAATCAAATAAATGATAAATCGTAAAGTTTTTAGGCTTTTGGAAACATTAAAATTCTGATCTTGTAATATTTAAGTTTTTTATTAAAAATAAATTTTAAAAAATTAAAGTTAGCTGTATGACTATTATCAAAAATATAATTGAAAATAAATATTTCGTTACATTCATTACAATAGTAATCATAGTTAACGCTATCACTCTTGGACTTGAAACAAGCAAAAATATCAAAGCAGAATATGGTATTTATTTATCCTTGATTGATACAATAGCTTTAACAATTTTTACAATTGAATTGCTAGCAAAAATTACTGTTTATAAATTCAAATTCTTTAGAGATGGCTGGAATATTTTTGATTTTATAATAGTTGTAGTATCTTTAATTCCAACATCAGGCCCTTTTTCAGTTTTAAGAGCTTTCCGAATTTTTAGAACATTAAGATTATTATCTGTTGTTCCATCAATGAAAAGGATAATACAAGCTATATTTATTTCTATTCCTGGTATTTTATCTGTAGGCACAATTATTATTTTGATCTTTTATATTTCTTCTGTGCTGACTACTACTTTTTTTGGAGATAAATTTTATGAGTGGTTTGGTACAGTTGGTAGTTCTATGTATACATTATTTCAAATTATGACTTTAGAAAGTTGGTCTATGGGAATTGTAAGGCCTGTAATGAAAGAGTTTCCACTAGCATGGTTATTTTTTGTACCATTCATTCTTGTTACAACATTTGCAGTGCTAAATTTGTTCATTGGAATAATCGTAGATGCAATGCAACAAATAGCAAACGATGGAGATACGGAAGTTAAATTAACTGAGAAAGATTTACATAAAAAAATTATCAATATTGAAAAACAGTTAAAGGAAATTACGAAGACTTTAGAAAACAAAAAATAATGGATTATAATTATGTCATTCACATATAATAAAAAAAATGCCAAATGCATGTGGTGCAAGAGAACTCAAAATCCACATCCTGACTATTCTTATGAAACTATACCTACTAAAGTCTTTACTACTCAAAAAGGAAAAGAAGTTGAGCTTTGTTTTAGTTGTTATGAAAATGAAAAAATTATTTCGAAAGACAATGACATTCTTTTAAAAAAAAATTTAGATTTAAAACTTGAAAGCTTAAAATTATTAAATCTTTAAAACATCCCCAAAACAAACTAATTCACTTTATCTTTTCAAAAATTCTTCCATGCAAAATCAAAAAAACTATTATAATCAGTCCTAAAAATTTATGAATGTTTATCGTTTCATTAATAAAAATTGCATCTAGTATAAATGATTTAAATAGAGGATTTTTTTAATAGTTTCTTAAGATATGGCCTTAGTTTTTTTATACCAATATTAGGATGTATTTTTAAAACATACTCTAAATTTTTTAATGCCTGTTCATAATTTTTTAATATTATATTTATTTGAACCAACCCTGATATGGCACCAAAGTGTCTAGGTTCTAATTTCAAAGTTTTTTGAATGTCATTTATCGAACCAGAATAATCGCCTTTTAAAAATTTTATAGTTGCAATTTTATTATATGATTCCGCCCAATTAGGATCTTTAATAGATATTTCTTCAAAAACTTTCTGAGCATGCACTAATTGACCATTTTCCATTAATTTTAGTCCAATTTGCATTTGATTATTACTAGCATCACTTGAACCACTATTAAGCCATATTTTCCAAATTTTACTTTCATAATTCCTTGCTAACACAGCATTATCCGATTGTTTTAATTTTATAAAGAGATTGTCTAACTCAGATGAATATGTATTATGAGAAAAAGAAATAAAAATGATTATGAAAGATAAGAAAATTCTAATTATTAAACAGTATTGATGAAAAGACTTTGTTGTTAAAAAATTATTCATTGATAATTAACATCATACAAAACAATTCCTCTATTAGAAAAAACCTTCCAAACTATA
>CAJWZP010000015.1 GCA_913050325.1 uncultured bacterium | reverse complement strand
ACTAGAATTACCTCACCAATGCTAGACATTCATACAGTAGCTGCAGGTGGTGGTTCAATTTTAAAGTTTGAGGATGATAGGTTTCAAGTAGGACCTGAATCAGCAGGCTCAAACCCAGGCCCAACATGCTATGATAATAATGGACCTTTAACAGTTACTGATGCAAATTTGATTGTAGGAAAAATATCACCAAAATATTTTCCAAAAATATTTGGGAAAAATCAGGATAAACCACTTAACAAAGAAAAGGTGATTACAAAATTCAAACAATTAAAAAATAAAAATAAAATTACTAAAAGTATAGAAAAAATTGCCTCCGGATATTTGCAAATTGCCTCTGAGAATATGGCTAATGCAATAAAAAAAATTTCTATACAAAGAGGTCATGATATAACGAAATATACATTATCTTGTTATGGAGGTGCAAGCGGTCAACATGCTTGTTCAGTAGCTAATTCTCTAGGTATAAAAAAAATTGTTTTTAATAAATTCTCTGGTGTTTTGTCTGCTTATGGGATGGGCATATCAAGTGTAAGAAGTTATCGACAAAAGAATGTAAATGAAAAACTTAATCATAAAAATTTAAATAATTTAAATAAAATATTTGATACATTAAAACAAGAATGTTTCGATGAACTATTTAAAAAATCAAATGAACCAAAAAAAGTTATTGTAAATTATAAATTATTTTTAAAATACTTTAACTCTACGACAACTATAGAAATACCCTTTAATAAACTTGATATTGTTAAAAAGAATTTTAATAGAAATCATAAACTTAGATTTGGTGTTTTATTTGATACATCTGAAATAATGATTGATTTTATTGAAACCGAAGTAGTAATTAACAATTCCAGTTCAAAGAAAGTTAAAAATAATACTCATTTTGTTGACTACCCTTATACTTTAGAAACAACAAAGGTTTTCTTAAATGAAAAATGGCAGAATGTAAATGTTATAAGAGAAGAACAGTTTTTAAATGGGACAAAAATCAAAGGACCATTGTTAATAATTGAAAAAAATCAAACGATTTTTGTTGAAGATGGTTGGAAAACAAAATTTGCAAGTAACCAATTCATAATCTTAGACAGAGTTAGTGATAATAGTTCAAAAGGTTTTAATAATTTAAATTTTAATAAATCTGATCCTATTCTACTAGAGATATTCAATAATTTATTCATGAACATTGCTGAACAAATGGGTACAGTGCTTCAACAAACAGCATCATCTGTAAATATTAAAGAAAGAGTTGACTTTTCATGCGCTGTCTTTTCGAAAAGAGGTGAACTTATTGCTAATGCACCACATATGCCAGTTCATTTGGGATCAATGCAGCAATCTGTTCAAAGTATTATTAAAAATAACAAAAATGCGATCCATGAAGGCGATAGTTTTGCTTTAAATGCACCTTATAATGGTGGAACTCATTTGCCTGACATTACAATAGTAACACCTGTATTTATTGAAAATAAACTTACATTTTTTGTAGCCTCTAGAGGACATCATGCAGATGTAGGAGGGACAGCTCCTGGATCTATGACACCTTTAGCTAAAAACATAGAAGAAGAAGGTGTTCTTTTTGACAATATTAAAATAATTTCAAAAAAAGTATTTAAGGAGAAATTAATAACTAAAATTTTTAAAGAACATAAATATCCAGCAAGAAATATTTTACAAAATATATTAGATATAAAAGCTCAAATAGCCTCTAATTATAAAGGTTTACTCCTATTACAAGAAGCATATCAACAATTTGGTAAAACAAAATTTTTAAACTATATCAAATTTATAAGTCTAAATGCTGAAAAGAGCGTTACTGCTGCAATAAAAAATCTTAAAAATTCAAACTTCACCCTCAAAACAGATAATGATGCAATAATTAAAGTTAAAATAACAAAGATTGAAAATAACAAAAAAGTAATCGTTGATTTTACAGGAACATCTAATCAACTTCCAAATAATTTTAATGCTCCAAAACCCGTTGTCATAGCAGCTGTTTTATACTGTTTTAGATTATTAGTTGATAAAAATATTCCAATGAACTCAGGTTGTTTAAAACCAATAAAAATAATAATTCCTAAAAATTGTATGCTTAATCCAAAATATCCTGCGGCTGTAGTAGCTGGTAATGTTGAAACTAGCCAGCATCTAGTTAATGCTTTACTTTCGGCCTTAAATGTAATGTCATCTAGTCAAGGAACGATGAATAATCTAACATTTGGTAATAAAAAATATCAATATTATGAAACTATTTGTTCTGGTTCTCCTGCAGGCCCAAACTTTCACGGTACCAATGCTATACAAGTTCATATGACAAATTCACGATTAACTGACCCTGAAATTTTAGAGTTGAAGTTCCCAGTTATACTAAAAGATTTCCATATTAGACCTAACTCTGGTGGCAAAGGCATTTATAATGGAGGAGACGGTACTTACCGAGAAATACTTTTCAAAGAAGATATGGAATTAGCAATTTTATCAAGTCATAGAAAAATAAAACCTCATGGTCTTCAAGGTGGAGAGAATGGGCAATTAGGGAAAAACTACATTATAAGAAAAAATAGAAGTAAAGAAGTTTTGCAGGGTTGTGATTATAGAAAAGTAAAAAAAGGAGATACTATTGTTATAGAAACTCCTACTCCAGGTGGATATGGAAAAAGAAAATAAATTGAAAAATATTTAATTAAGTCGTTTAATAAATTATGGCTAAATTCGAAAAAGTAAATCTTTTAAATTACCCTATTTTCTTTATGACAAAAGAAACCAAGTGTCCATATCTTGGTAATAAGTCTGAAAAAAGATTGGTAACAGATTTAAACAATAATCCTTTTTTATTTGATGAATTATCTTTATCTGGATTTAGAAGAATTGAAAATTGGATGTATAGACC
>CAJWZP010000014.1 GCA_913050325.1 uncultured bacterium | reverse complement strand
TGTCCAAGATTATTTTAAATCATTCGTCTGAGGCACTTATAACATTTAAACCAGATGCAATTAGCTGGTTGTTAAATATAAGGGGTAATCAATTAAAATATACTCCAGTAGTTAGATGTTTTGCATTAATACATAAAAGTAAGAAAATTTATCTCTTTTTTGAACATGACTTACCTCAATTAAGTAAACTAGATCATGGTGAGATTATATTAACTAATATGAATAAATTTCAATCTATTTTAAAAATGTTTGCTGGTGAAAGTTTTCTTGTTGATTATAATTCAACACCATTGTTTGTATTATCAGCATTAAAAAAAAATAAAATTAAATATAAACATGTATCTTGCCCCATTTCTTCTCTTAAAGTAATTAAGAACTCTATTGAACAAAAAAACTTTAAAGAAGTTCATAAAATTGATGGACTAGCCTTTATTAAATTCTGGAGTTGGTTTGAGCAATTAGATAAAAATAATATGTTTGATGAAGAGTATCTAGCTAAAAAGTTATTTGAATATAGAAGTGTAAACAAACTATTTAAGAGTAACAGTTTTCCTACTATATCAGCTTTTGGTAAAAATGGATCAGTCATACATTACCGATATTCTAAGGGAAAGAGTAAAAAGATAAAGAGTAATAACTTGTACCTTATTGACTCTGGAGGTCAATATTTAAATGGAACAACTGATGTAACCAGAGTATTAATACATGGACAACCTACTAATGATATGAAGACTAAATACACTATTGTTTTAAAAGGTCATTTAAGTCTTTCAAATCTTTTATTTCCTGAAGGAACTTTAGGAAAAGAAATAGACTCTATTGCAAGAGCAGCTCTTTGGCAAAATAAAATGGATTATGCTCATGGCACAGGTCATGGGGTTGGATTTTATTCAAACGTTCATGAGGGACCAGTATCAATAAGTAAAACAAATTCAAATGAATTAAAACCAGGAATGGTGATTTCAAACGAACCTGGTTATTACGGATCAAAATTTGGAATTAGAATTGAAAACCTAGAATTAATAAAAAAAGTTGGAAACTTTTTAAGTTTTGAAACATTAACTCTAATTCCATATGAAAAAAAGTTAATTGATAAAAGTTTATTATCAAAAACAGAAATAAATCAGATTAATAAATATCATAAATTAGTTAATGAAAAGATAAAACCTTTAATTAACAGGAGAGATGGTGATTTAGTTAATTTTTTAAATAGCAAAACTTCAATTTTATAATTTATCAAGAATCTCATTGAGTTTTTTTTCATCTATCATTTTTATATTTAACTCTTGTGCTTTAGAAAGCTTGCTTCCAGGGTTTTCTCCATATATCACTAAATCTATATTCTTTGAAACTTGACTTACAAATTTTGAGCCTAATGAATTAAGTTTTGTTTTAATTTCATCTCTAGTAAAATTATTTAAAGTTCCTGTTATTACGACTTTTTTATTTAAGAAATAGTTATCAACATTTAATTTTTGGTATGGTTTTATACTTAATTGTTCAGATAATTTATCTAATTCATCAAGGTTTGTAGAAGAATTAAAAAAGTTAATTATATCCTCTGCAACACTTATTCCTATTTGATCAATATTAACAAGATAGTGAAATTCATCAGAAACTTTATCAGTAGCTTTTTTAATATTATTTATTAAATTAGGCAAATCTATGTAATGTTCAGCTAAAATTTTAGAAGTATTTTCTCCAACTTGTTTGATGCCTAAAGAAGTTAAAAATTTATCAAAATTCACTAATTTAGCTTTGTTAATATTTGAAAGTAATTTATTTACAGATAATTCTCCAAAACCATCATAACTTTTCAACTCATCTTTCTTTTCATAGAGTTTAAAAATATCACTATATTTTGTTACAATGCCTTTCTTAAAAAATAATTTTATTTGTTTGTTGCCAAGTCCATCGATATTCATTCCATTTTTCGAACAAAAGTGAATTAAATTTTCAATTTTCTGAGCTTTACAATCAGTATTTATACATTTTCTTGCAGCCTCGCCTTCTTTTTTGATAGTAATTTGACCGCATGCAGGGCAGTGTTTCGAAATAAAATACTTCTCAGACATTTTTGTTCTTTTTTCTTTAACCACGCTCAAAATATGAGGTATTACATCGCCGGCCCTTTCTATTAAGACCGTATCACCAATTCTTATATCTTTTCTTTCTATTTCATCTTCGTTATGAAGTGTAACGTTTGATACTTCAACACCACCAATTTTAACTTTTTTTACCCTTGCAACAGGTGTTATTGTTCCAGTCCTTCCAACTTGTAAGTCAATTTTCTTTATTATGGATTCTTTAATTAAGCTTGGTAGTTTATGAGCAATAGCCCATCTTGGGGCTCTGGACATTTCACCAAGTCTTTTTTGTAATGCAAAAGAGTTTACTTTATATACTAGACCATCAATTTCATAATCAATCTTATCTCTCATTTCTAGCATGGAATTGTAATAACTTGATATTTCATCAAGTGTTTTTAGCAATTTAATATTTTCTGGTATATTAAATCCCCAATATTTAAATTTATTTAAAAGATTAATTTGTGTGTCAAAGAGATTTTCATCAGATACTTCGCCTACCGTATAAGCAAAAAACATTAGATTTCTTTTTTTTATTTCATTGCTATCTTTTTGTCGTATTGATCCAGCAGCAGCATTTCTTGGATTTGAAAAAACTTTTTTATCATTAGTTAATTGTTCTTTATTAAGTTTTTCAAAGTCATTCTTTGAAATAAATATTTCACCTCTAACTTCTAAAAGTTCAGGATAATCAACAATTTTTTTTGGAATATTATCAATTGTTAAAATATTTTCAGTTACTAATTCACCTTCATAACCATTGCCTCTTGTAAGAGCCTGGCTTAATTCACCATTTTCATATAATAAGGATATAGATAGACCATCTATTTTTGGTTCACATACAAATTCAATGTCATCACAACTTATGTTTAAAAATTTACAAGTTCTTTTTATGAAATCGTCGATATCATTCATGTTGAAACCATTGTTCAATGATAACATTGGTTTACTATGTTTGATTTTAGTAAATTTTTCTAATGGTTCAAA
>CAJWZP010000013.1 GCA_913050325.1 uncultured bacterium | reverse complement strand
TTTTTTTAAAAACATCATTAATTTTTTTATTTTTTGATATTAGATTATCATTCTCATCCCATAAAATTACTCCAAGTGGAACTTCTTCAATTGCATTAATAAGTCTTTTTCTCTCAGTTTCTTGTTCTATTATTTTTGTAACATTTGTCATTAAAGAAAGAATATTTCCAGAAGGTGTAACTGTATCCTTAATTTGAATCCATCTTCCTGTAGGGCCTTTAACGACACATTCTTGGGTTTTTTTTGTTTTTTTGGCTTTCTTGAATTGATTAATACGATCCTTGATTTCTTTTTCAGAAACTAGTTTTTTTTTACGAATTTTTTCAATTCTTTCGTAAAAACTTTCTCCAATTATGTAAGGGACATTTAATCTGATAAATCGTTTTTCCATGTCAATATTTCTATAGAGCAGCTTATCATTTTTATCCCATAACAATATTCCAGTCTCTTCATGATCAAAGGCTTCAATTAAACTCTCAGCTATTTGAATATCGATATCCATATTAATCTCCAGTCAATGGTTTATAATTTTTTTTCAACTTGTCTTAGTCTATATGAAAGAGCGTTAAGGCAACCTTTTACAAATACATCAGATTTATTTACTCTTTCATCAAACTCTTTTTTTGTTATTGCTATTATTTCACATTCTTCAATACATCTTGCTGTGGCCATTCTTAATTGATTTTCTATAACTCCCATCTCTCCAAACAATTCGTTTTCTTCAATTATAAAGTTAGGGGTTTTGGTATCATTTTTAGGAAGGAAAATACCAACTTTTCCTTTAACTAGTAAATACATTTTATCAGGAGCGTCACCAGCCTTAAATACACTTTGATTAAGATTATATTTTATTCTGTCCATAATTTTAAATTCTTGTTTTCAGATGCAAATTGAATTTTATAATTTGAATATTTTTCAATTAAATCATTTATTTGTTGATCAGTTCTATCTGGAGAATGATGAGAAATTATAAGATTATTTAAATCAAGTTTTTCAGCAAATTTTAGTCCTTGTTCTATAGATGAATGACCCCAGCCCTTTTTTGTTTTTATTTCATTTTCAGTATACATTCCGTCCCAAATAATACTATTTGAACCTTCACAAAAGTCTTTTAAACTTGAAAATTGGTTATCGTAAAACTCATTATCCAATAAGTAACAAAACTTCTTATTATTAATTATCAGACTATATCCAAAAGCATCACCAGGGTGATTCAGTTTAAATGATTTAAAATTGAAATTTTTAAAACTTGTTTCTAAATCTTTGAAATCAACGAAGTTTATATTATTAAATTCACTAAAATAATTTATAGGAAAAAATGGGGGTGAGAAATAATTTGTTAAAGTTTGCTTGAGTTTATCCTTATTAAAAAATGCTGTTGAAATGAAAATTTTCTTAGATTTCTCTGATAATGTTTTGTTGAATGGTATCCCTTGAATGTGATCATGATGGAAATGTGAAATTATTATTATTGATGGTAAATTATTTGAAAAGTTTACCTTTGAAAAACCAGTTCCACAGTCAAATATGACTTGTGCCTCATTTGTAACAATTTCAACACAAGGTGTTGAACCACCATAATATGATGTGTCTGCATTATAAGTGGGTATTGATCCTCTTACACCATGATTTAAAATCATATAAAATCCTCTATATCATTAAAAATTAAATATGAATGAAAAACAAGATTTATAATTAGAAATAATGTTGATTTAAATTAATTGAATTAAATTGCTAATAAATATATCAATAATTTTTTTTCAATTATGGATACAAAATCACTTTACCCTTTGTGCCTCTATTTAGTATTTTATCCAATGCTTGAGTTGCGTCTTGAAGCTTATATCTTTCTTCAACTTGAGGATTTATTTTTCCTTCCTGAAACCATTTAAATAATTCATTCATATTTTCTTTAAATGAACTAGTATTATTTCTAGTAAAAGCACCCCAAAAAACTCCAACTACATCAAATTCTTTAACCAGTGCAAGATTAATAGGAAATTTTGGAATTTTTCCAGAAGCAAAGCCAATGACTAAAATTTTCCCGTATCTTGACAAAGCCCTTGAAGATTCTTCAAAGAGTTCTCCTCCAACAGGATCAAAAATTACATCAACTCCTATATTATTGGTCAAATCTTTTAATTGATCTTTAATATTATCATAACCAATTGTAATATCTGCACCTAATCCTTTTGTGTATTGTTGTTTTTCTATTGAAGACGATGCTGCAATAACTTTTGCACCCATTGTTTTACCTATCTGAATGGCAGCAACACCCGTTGATCCAGATGCTCCTAATACTACTAATGTATTACCTTTTTTTAATTGAGCTCTTTGTTTAAGAGCATAGTGTGATGTGCCATACGCACATAATAACGCACATGCTTGATCATGGTTCATTTCAAGTGGTATTTTGTATACAGCATTTTTATTTAACACAATGTATTCTGAATATCCTCCTAATTGAGATAAACCAGCAACTCTATCTCCTATTTTGAATTCAGTAACTTCTGAGCCTATATTTAACACTTCACCAGAAACTTCCATCCCTGGTGTAAAGGGTAGAGGTGGTTTAAGTTGATATTTTCCTTGAACAAGAAGACCGTCTGGAAAATTAACACCAGAAGAAAAAACTTTAATTAAAACATCACTTGGATTTTGTATCTCTGGAGTTTCAACTTCTTTGTAAACCAAAGAGTTTAAAGGACCAAAATTTTCACAAATTATTGATTTCATCTTATTTTAGGGAAATACTAGAGATATAGTTTCTGCAACAAATGCTGGTTTTTCTTTGCCATCTATTTCCATTTCATAATTATTAATAACTCTATAACCACCATTTTCCATTAAATTAACTTTTTTAATTTTTCTATGTAAACGTACTTTTGAATTTACTTGAACTGGATTAATGAATCTAATTTTATCACTTCCATAATTTATAGTTCTACTTGAATTGTTTATTTTTGATGTTTGAGCCGATAGAACAGGTAACAATGATACCATGAAGTAACCATGGGCAATTGTTTTTCCATCAGGCATTTCTTTTTTTGCTTTTTCAATATCAACATGTATCCATTGAAAATCTCCTGTAGATTTTGCAAATTCATCTATTTTTTCTTGTGTTACTTCAAACCAATTACTTGGAGTTAATGGTTTATCTACAAAAGTTTCAATTAGTGAAGGGCTATCAATTATAATCATTTTAAATATACTTATACATGAAATGTGATCTATCTGAAGTGTGTTCTCTGACTTGTTCACTCCATCTTCCTTTTTCGACCGCTGTTGCCCATTCAGGGCTTTTGACAACTTCTGGGGAGTCAATTTCATATAAAGCTACGAATTTTTGGTGAGGAGCATCCATATCTTTGGTTTCACCAGCAATCGAAAATTGAAAGGGTTCACCTTTTCCTCTTGTTACTCTATTTACACCAGGCACCTCTAGCAAATATGGGACATGTTCATCATCATAAACTTCATTAAATAAATCTTCATATTCAGTTTTTACATTCATTGAAACAATAAAAAGATATTTTGAAACACTCATGACTTTTCCTTAAATATAATTAATTCTTAAACTAAGACATATTTAACATTAAATCAAAATTAAAGTGATTAAAACAATTGTTGTAAATAATATTACTCTTACTAAAATATAAAAATGGTAATGAGAAGAAAATTTAAATTAGAAGGTGTTATACCAGCAACATTACTTTCATTTAATGAGGATATGTCAATTAATGAAAAAGAAAGTAGGTCTCATATTAAATCTTGTGGTCTTACAGATGGTATTAATGCCATAACGGTAAACGGGCACTCTTCAGAAATACATGCTTGTAATTTTGAAGAACAAAAAAGGATTCTTGATTTTTCTTTAGAGGAAGTAGGGGATAAGGTACCAGTTATAAATGGTGTCTATTCTGATGGAAGTTTAGAGGCTGCAAAAATTGCACGCAT
>CAJWZP010000012.1 GCA_913050325.1 uncultured bacterium | reverse complement strand
CTCCCATTGAAAAACCTGTTTCAGTAGTACCCCCTGAAATACCTCCCTGACCCGCATGAAAAGACTCAATTCTTTTTATAGGTCCATTAATTTTAGAACTTGCAAAAAAGGTTCCTAAATCTGAAGGAATAGAGTCATATCCACAAGCTGGAATAATTCTAATACCTTTTGAGGAGGCCTCTTCATGATACAGATCAATCATATCTCTAATCCAAAAAAATTCTCCTGTAATGTCGACATAATGCGAAAAATTTTTAACACAAGACTTTACTAAATTTGAGCTATATCTATGAAATGGACCTGCAGTAGATAATACAACCCTTGTATTCTTTGTTATCTCATCAAGGGCTTCATTATCATCACCATCTGCAATAAAAATATCTATATCAAGAGATAAATTGCTCTTTAAATTCTCAAGCTTAACCCTATTTCTTCCTGCTATAGCCCAATTTAAATCATTAGCATTTTTAGCAAGGTATTTTACACACAACTGACCTGTGAAACCTGTAGCACCATAAATTATTATATCAAATTTTTTATCCACTATCATACGTCCTTTTTTGGAAAATATTTCTTGATAACTAATTCACCATCAAGAAACTCAGATAAAGCCTCTAACAATCCAGTTTCGGCTCTCCATTGCATGTAAGCTTCCTGATTTTCTATTTTATCCCACTCTTCAATAAGAAGAACAGTTGAGTTTTCCATTTCATGATAAGTTTTTAATCGAATACAGCCTTTATAAGCCCTCGTATCAACCAGAACATTCCTTAAGTAATCAAAAAAATCTTCAATTCTATCTTTTTTTACAGGAATTTCTAAATTCACTAATACGCTCATTCTTTTCCTCCTAATTTAGGGGTTATGAAATCATCATAATAATAAATATTCAAACCTTTATTATTTTTTTCAACCATAAAATTTGAAAGTTTATCAATTTCAATAGCTCTGTATTTTCTCATAGGACCTATGAGAAAAAAATTTAATAGTTTCGAAAAAATATCAATAATCCTAACTAAAAAATCTTTAGAACTTGAGTTTGAAAGAATATGACCTGGACGTAAAATCGAAATATTATCATATCCAAGTAATTTTATGCTATCCTCAAGAAGGCCTTTAGTTTTTAAATAAAAATTTGATGATTTTTTATTTGCGCCAATTGCTGATACAATTGAAACATCTTTCGCACCTAATTTTTTTCCTTTTTCAAGAATATTAATTACATAATCATGCTCAATCTTAAAGTGATTTTCTCTATCCTTTTTCTTGATGTAAAGTAATTCCCAGATCTTTAGCCTTCTTCCTAAACAAATATAAATATGATCCCAGTTATTTAATTCTATATTCGCTTCAAATGTATCAAAATTAAATATCACATCTTTTACATTCACGAATTTATTATCCAAATTTTGACGAGAAAATGCATATATTTTAGATTCTTTTTTATCCAATAAATTAAGAACAGAATTACCTATTAAGCCTGAACCACCAAAAAAAATTATATTTTTATTATCCATACAATCATCTATTTTAAAGGTAAAACAATATTAACCAGCTTCCATCTTATTCCAAATCTATCTAAGTGAAGTATAATTTGCTTATTATTAACAGTATTTATTAAAACAATAAATCTATTAACTGATTGATATTTAAATCTGATACTTTCTAAAACCTCTATCCCATAATCCTTTTTATCTAATTTTTTATTATTTCTAATAATTGAAGATGGATCCTCTCCATCAATCAACCTTCCTAATCCATCAGGTGTGAGAAATACATCTAGAGTTTCATCAACAACTATATCAGCCAATCCCTCTGCCAAGAATCTTAAAGGATTTTCGTTTAACTTTTTATTAATGCGATCTGATAAAGATAAGTTAATTTGATTTTTTAAATTTGATCTTAATTCAGGAAAATAGATATTTTTACTTAACTTACTTGAGTCTTTTTCCTCTATACTTTCTTTAAGATAATAAAGCGTTAAAAAGGGTCCAAGTCCAAGAAAAGTAAATACAAGAACAAAAAAAAGTAATAAAGAAATTAATACCTTTTTCATAAAACTTTATTAATTCCTATCTTTTAAAGCCGTTCGAAATAATTCTATGATCCTCAGTATAAACTTTCATAGCTTCTTTTAATTTTTCAGAGGAGTTTCCCAAAACTTGAAAACTTTTAACAAGAAAAGTAGACTCAAATTCGCTTCTAAGCTTTCCATTTAAAAATGATGTAACATGATAAAGAGCGTCTTCATTGTTATTATAAACTTCATATAAGGAAATTTTATTGTCTTGGGATTTAAAGTACTGATAAATAATAGTACCTGGTTCATTAGATTTTACATTTTTTACTAATCTGCTTATCAAGCTATCAACACTATTTTCTTTGCCGTTAATAACTTCCATATTTAAAATAAATATAATTTTTTCATCTTTTGCGCTTTCGTGATGAGCAGCCTCTATTGAATTACTCATGAAAAGACAAAAAAAACTTAATATAATAAATTTTTTCATTCTTCTCTCCTTATAAATATGAAAGCTTAAAGTTTTGTACTAAATTTTACAATTTAAATTATAATGATTTTTGAAATCCAATGTGAATGGTAATATCATCCTTCATTTGTAAGCCATTTTTATTTTGATCTATTGGTTTTATAATCTCAAAAGCAAACCTATCTTTATGCACTCCGCCAAAAATATCATAAATTACATTAATTCCTATTCCGAAATTTATCACCTCTCCACCGTAATTTAAAGGATTAGCAGTTTGAACTGGTGCCATAATTGTTTTGTCTGAACCATCAATTGAGTCCTGATCTCTATAGTTTAGCCTAAATGAATATGATGCTCTATCGCTGAAAGATCCCTGAAACCATATATTATATTCAAATTCATCACCAAAATTCCAATCTTTTTCATCGATTACTTTTTTAATTAACAGTTGATTACCTAATATAAAATCTCCAATTAATTTTACATTTGTTATACCAGCGCTTAATCGAAGTGCTTTATCGCTAGATTGCATACCATAAGGTAATGTAATAGACTTTTTCATGTTCATAGGAGTTAAAACCAGACTCATTTTGGAATTATCACCTAAACTTTTTTCTAGACCAAAAATAGTATGCCATTTTGAATTTTCAGCATTGTGTAAATTTAACAATGCAGATAGAGAAATTTTAGATAAATCAGAAGAAGATGTCTCAAAAGAACCTAAATACTCTCTTGTCATCATACCTTTGTGAGTATCAAGAATCATTTCTTTATCACTAAACATTGCCATTCCCATCAATGTTATTTTATCAGATGGCGCATACATTGCTCCAAACATAATCATTCTCATTGTCATTTTTTTTGGAATAACACTTAAATTCATTGGTATTTTCATAGGTGCTGTATGTGGATGATCTGATATTTTTGATGGAATATCATTCATCGCTGACATAGATTTAGAGTTTTTCATCACCATGGGCATTTTAGAAAATGTATTAGGTTGTTTAAGGATGTCTTCTGTTGAAATTGAATTTCCATTGAAAATATTTTTCTTCATTTGCATATTTGCAAATCTTAATGAAACCATCCACTCGCCTTTTTTATGAAAATGATCACCCATAACACCAATTGGAGCATGATGAATTGCATTAGCTGCATAGATTTTTAAAGGTAAAATAGCTAGAGTAATCAATAATAATTTTTTCATAAAGAATCCCATTCACCCAAAACAGATTGCACAGAAACAAAATAATTTAATAATTACAAGCTCTAAATTACTAAAGCTTTTAAATCCAATAAAAATTATGACTCTTTATAATCTTCTATTTTAATGAGTTTTCCTGAACTTACTTCGTATATAAAACCATGAATTTTAATATTACTTGGAATAAGACTGTGATTTTTTATAGTTTTTAAGTCCTCTGTCATACTTTGTTTTAAACTAGAAAAAGTATACCAATCAATCTTATGACCTTCTTTAGAACCAGGTTTAGAGTTTTCACTTTTAGCATTGTTATTATTTGACCAAGATTTTCCATCAAAAGAGGATGTTTCTAGATCATCCTCAAGTAATTTTGCAATAGTTTCATCAGAAATTTTTTGCATCCCACAGTCAGTGTGATGGATAATAAACCATTCAACTGTTCCAAGTAATTTATGAGAAATAACTAAAGATCTGATTGCATCATCTGTAGCCCTTCCTCCTGCATTTCTTATTACATGAGCATCACCTTCCTCAAGACCCAATGCTTTAGCAGGGTCAAATCTAGCATCCATGCATGTTAAAATAGCTATATTTTTTTTTGGTTGACCTGATAAAGCACCTTTATCAAATTCTCTACTATATTTGTTATTAGCTTCAATGATTGGTGTTAAATTTTTACTCATAAACATCCTCAAAAAATTTTAACTAAGTTTTATATCTTTTAATCTCTCAGAAAAAGCAAAACTTAGAAAAAACATACATATAATATTCACTAAAGTAATAATTTTCTGAACTATTGCCTGCTCTACCATTTGCTCAATACTAGTTAACGGACTATCACTAATAATTTGATAAACAACATATAAGAAAGTAAAAAATAATAAACAAAAAATCATTACTGCATATTTCTTACTCAAACTACTTCGTATAAGAACAAAAAAATACAAAACTAAACCTGGAACAAGAAGTCTAAAAGCGTTTAAAGCGAAAAAAATATGTTCATCCAGATACAAATCATAGGGGGTTAAACCAACTCCAGCAAAGAAAAGAGTTCCAAAGAAAAGAAATGCAGAACCAATAATAGATATTACATAACTTATAATATCCTCTTTAAATAAGTTTGGAATGAACAAAAAAGAAATACCTATAAAGGTAAATAAGATCATAGAAAAATTGAAAATTATAAAGGAAATCAAATTTGGTAAACCCGAGTGAGATTTATAACCACCAAGATCACTCAAAAAATTATGACTAATTGAATAACCAATCTGCAATGGATCGTGAATATTCCCCCCAGGATAAAAAAGTATTGATACAAAAACTGAAATAGTAAAAAAGATAGTTACAAATCTTAATACATCAACTGTCCAAAATTTGTACATATTGTTTAACCTATTTCATTTCAATAGCTGTTTTAAAACAAGATCTTTCAGATATACGATTAACATAGCCTTTTAAATTAATCATTTCATCAGTCACGCAACCCATTCTATTACTCATGAAACAAGCATGGCCAAGCATAATGTCAGCGGCAGAAAAATTACCAATTAAGTATTCTTTATTACCTAGAGTTTCATTAACAGGAACTAGAGCTTTTGTAAGAAGATTCTTTGCTTGCTTTAAAACTGTTTCGTCCCTTCTATCCTCCGGTAACAAAATTGTTTGAACAACTATTGTATTGATTGGAGGCATTACCATCCCTTCACAATAATGAAACCATTGCAAATATTGGGGGTATTTATCAGAATTGATACTAGGTTTTAGTCCACCATTTTTGTGGCGCTCTAAAATATATTCAACTATTGCACCGGACTCATAAATTCTAATATCACCATCATCTAAAACTGGAATACGGCCCAAAGGGTGTCTTTTTTTGTGCTCATCCGATTTAAGATCTTTTGGATGAAAGGCCATATTATTAACCTCATAAGGAAGTTCTAGCTCCTCTAATAACCAAATTATTCTTCCTGCCCTCGAATTTGGTGCAAAATGAACCTTCAACATGTAAAATCCTATAAGAATTATTTTTAACTAAAAAAATGGCCCTAAAGGCATGTAATAATTTACAGCATTCAAGGCCATTAATCTAGTTATCTATATTTACCTTTGATAAGATAGTTTCAAAGCAACTGTTCTTCCAGGCTTAATATAAGCATATCTATCACCTTTAAATCCGGCTTCTGTCCCAGTTCCACCTCCCGTGGACGGTGCATCAGTGCCTCTGGTTTGAACATACTCATCAGTAAGATTTCTTCCAATTAGTGCCAGTTTCCATCCTTTATCTAGTGAGGATAAATATACACCTGCATCAATAGTTTCATAATCGGGTTGATATGCATCAGGAATAACATCGTTAAGTTTATACTTAGTTGAATATTTCATATTAGCATTAAAACCAAACTCGAGATCGCTATTAAGCATTGTATTATAATTAATGCCTAAATTTGCTCTATTTTCAGGAGCAAGGGCTCTTTTACTTCCGTTTAGATTTTGAAGAACTAAACCACCATCAGGTATATTACAACCCTCTGAAGGCAATTGACCACCGGCACATGGTCCAACAAACTTAACATAATTTGAGTCATTATAGCCATAAGCAGCAGTTAATCTTAAACCATCTATTGTCTTTGGCATATAAGTCATTTGAAGTTCAAAACCTTGAGACTCAGACTCTTCAGCGTTCAAGGTTCTATAAGCAAAAGTTGCAGAATTAAAATAATTTAACTGAAGATCATCATATT
>CAJWZP010000011.1 GCA_913050325.1 uncultured bacterium | reverse complement strand
GCTAAGAAAAAAGTTACTAAAAGAAAGCCAGCGGCTAAGAAAAAAGTAGCTAAAAAGCGTAAGTAATTTTCTTAATTTTGAGGGTGTTGATTATATCAGCACCCTTATCCAGCATTCATAGCTTTCAAGAAGTCTTTATTGCTAGGGGTTCCTTTAAGCTTATCTAGTAAAAATTCCATAGACTCATTTGGACTCATTGGGTTGAGAACTTTTCTTAAAAGCCAAATTCTTGTAAGATCATCTTGGGTGATTAACAGCTCCTCTTTTCTTGTTCCGGACTTTTGTAAATCAATAGCAGGATAAATTCTTTTCTCAGCAAGTCTCCTGTCTAAATAAATTTCCATATTCCCAGTTCCTTTGAATTCTTCAAATATAACTTCATCCATTCTACTTCCAGTATCTATCAATGCGGTGGCAATTATTGTGAGACTACCCCCTTCTTCAGTATTCCTCGCAGCACCAAAAAAACGCTTTGGACGCTGTAATGCATTAGCTTCCATTCCACCTGTAAGAACTCTACCACTTGCGGGAGTTACAGTATTACTTGCCCTAGCAAGTCTTGTTATACTATCTAGCAAAATAACTACATCTTTTCCATGTTCGACAAGTCTTTTAGCCTTTTCAAGAACCATATCTGCAACTTGAACATGTCTTTGTGGAGGTTCGTCGAAAGTTGAACTTACAACTTCACCTTTAACGGATCTTTGCATATCAGTAACTTCTTCAGGTCTTTCATCAATTAATAATACAAATAAAGAGACATCAGAATTATTATCTGTTATAGCTTTTGCAATCTTTTGAAGTAAAACTGTTTTTCCTGTTCTTGGTGGAGCTACCAAAAGTGCTCTTTGACCTTTTCCAATTGGAACAAACATATCAATAATCCTAGTAGAAAATTCTTGACCATCATTTTCCATATCTAGTCTTTTATTAGGATGTAAAGGAACTCTGTTTCCAAAGCTAATTCTCTCTTTACAAAAATCAGGATCTTCAAAATTTACAGATTCTATTTTTAATAGTGCTAAATTTTTTTCACCCTCACGAGGAAGTCTTACATATCCACCAATTGTATCGCCAGATTTTAAAAGGAAGTTTCTAACTTGGGATTTAGATACATAAATATCATCAGGACCAGGCAAATAACTATATTTTGGAGATCTAAGAAAACCATACCCCTCTTGTAAAATTTCTAGTACGCCCTCTGCATAAATTTCAACTTGTTTTTCCGATTGAGATTTTAATATTGCATATATTTGCTCTTGCCTTGTCATCCTACCAGTATCTTCAACTTTAAGATCCAAAGCCATTTTTTGAAGATCTGCGGGTTTTATTTCACGTAATTCATTTAAATTCATCAAAGATAAATCGGATGCCTTAATTTCATTACTAGTTTGATTTTTTGTTTTGGTTGTTTTTTGAGCCATAAAAAATCCTTGGAAATACTTCTGAGATGTTAGTGGTTAAAAAGTAACTATAATATATATAATTCTTATTTTGATAATTGTCAATTGTATATATAAATTTTTTTACTTTTTTAAAATTAAAATTATTTTAATTTCTTATATTGATAAGAATTCAGTGCTTTAATGCTTCGGTAAGCAAATTATTTAACTTCTGAGTTTAAAGCTTTTTTCCTTGAAATAAATTCTCAATATTGATATTTAATTTATAAAAATTTGATTTTTTATATTATAGATTATGATGAAAAAAGGGTTTAAAATGTCGAATTTAGAAAAAAATAAAAAATCAGTTTTGTTTGTATGTATCCATAATTCAGCTAGAAGCCAAATGGCCGAGGCTTTTTTAAAAATTTTATCAAAAGATTTTTTTGTTAATAGTGCCGGAATTTCTCCTGGCAAATTAAACTTATTAGTAGTTAAAAGTATGATGGAAATAGGTATAGACATATCAAGTAACCAGACAAAGTCTGTAGAATCTGTTTTAAAAAAGAAACTAAAATATGATTATTTCATTTTTGTTTGTAGTGAATCTCAAGGCCAAGAGTGCCCTTACATACCTTATAAAACTAAAAAAATTTATTGGGATATAGATGATCCATCAAAACTAAAGGGTACTGATAATCAAATATTAAAAAAAATATCAGTAATAAGAGATGAAATAAAAAATAAAATTTATGACTTTATATCAACTTATGAAACTTTATAGCTTAATACTTAATAATACTATTTAATTTATAAAATATTATTAATTTTTTTATGTATAAAATAATTAATAAAAACGATATAATTAATTTAATTAAATAAGGAGTTTTTATGTCAGGACATTCAAAGTGGAGCTCTATTAAGCATAAAAAAGGAGCTCTAGATGCCAAAAGAGGAAAGATCTTTACAAAGTTGATAAGGGAGATAACTGTTGCAGCAAGAGATGGTGGAGGAGACCCTGATACAAATCCAAGATTAAGACTAGCCTTGTTAAATGCAAAGAGTGCGAATATGCCGAAAGATACATCAGAAAGGGCAATAAAAAAAGGAACTGGTGAATTAGGTGGTGACTCTCTTGTTGAGTTAACTTATGAAGGTTATGGCCCAGGTGGTACAGCTGTAATAGTTGAGGTTATGACTGATAATAAAAATAGAACAGTTTCTGAAATTAGAAGAGCATTTTCAAAATATGGGGGAAATCTTGGTGAGTCTGGATGTGTCTCTTGGAATTTTGATAGAAAAGGACAAATTTTCATAAAAAATAGTGATATTGATGAAGATGTATTTTTTGAAAAGTTACTAGAACTTGGAGCTGAAGATATGTCATATTCTTCTGAATCAATTGAAATAATTACTAGTATTGATGATTTCGATAATTTAAGAGATGGGTTAGTTTCGGAAAATCATGAATTAATTTCGGCAGAAATATCCATGATTCCAAAGAACTCAATTAAAATCGAGGGTAAACCAGCTGAACACATGTTAAAAATGTTAGAGACTTTGGAAGAATGTGATGATGTTCAAAATGTTTATTCAAATTTTGATATTGATGATGAAATTATAGAGGCTATAGCCTAAGCTCTTATCCATTTCTCAATCCACTCGATCAAATTTGGTTCGATATCTATTTCAGTTTTTTTTTCTTTTTTTGGAGTCATAAAAAATAACTTCATCCCACTCTCTTTTTGACCCTTTTTTATTTCTCTTTGTTTCTCTGGTTTAGAAATATATCCTCTTTTGCATTGTATGCCAAACCAGGTTCTAGATTTATTTTTTTTATTATAAAGTCCAAAAACTATATCTGCAGTCCCTTTACTACCTCTGCTTTCTATAGAATAAAATTTTAATTCTTTGTATTCTGAAAGTAAACATTTTACATATGAATTAGACTTCTTTTCAAAAATATAACCTTTTCTATATTGTGACATTTTAAACCTTATTTTCATCATAATCTATAATATGAAAAATTACAGCGTAATGTATCATATTGTAGAACTCAATTATGAATATTAGATTAATAAGACATTGTGAAACGGATTGGAATAAGCTTGAAAAATGTCAGGGAATTAGTGATATTGAATTAAATGAAACAGGCTTAAAGCAGTCACAATTTTTAAAAAAATATTTTTTGAATAAGGAAATTGATATAATATTTTCAAGTGATTTAAAACGTGCTATAAAAACTTCAGAAATAATAAATGAAAATTTAAACTGTACTATTGTTAAAAGTAAGGAATTAAGAGAAATGGACCAAGGTGATTTTGAAGGTCTTACTTTTAAGTTTATAAGAAGCAATCACAAAAACGAACTCGATAAATGGAGAGAAAATCCTAGAGGCTTTAGAATACCAAATGGAGAGACGCTTGGAGAAGCTCAAAAAAGAGCAATAGATTATATAAATCAGATTGTAATTAATTACAATAAAATGAAGAATATTGTCATCGTAAGCCATAATTTAGTTATTTCTTCTGTTCTTTGTTACTATTTAAATAAAGATTTGGTTGATTTTGGTAAATTTACAATTGATTCTGGATCTATTAGCAAATTAAAACTAGAAAAAAGTAAAATTAATGTAGAAGAAATAAATTTTACAGATCATTTAAATAATCATGATTAAAAATATTATTAAGAAAAAAATTTTAAGTTCATATAATTCATTATCTAAGAATATTGAATTAAAGATTGAAGATATAGATATATCTCAGCCAAAACAGATTTTACATGGTGATTATGCTACTAACCTATGTATGAAATTTTCAAGTTCAATCAAACTGAATCCAATGACATTTGCTGAAGAGCTTTCAAAGAAAATTATTAACGATCATGGTGAATTTTTTAATAATGTAGATTTTGTTAAACCAGGATTTATTAATTTTAAAGTAAAAGAGTCGGTTTTAAACGATTGTTTATTAAAGATCTATAAAAACAAGAATATTTATGGCTCTGGTGATAAAAAAAAGAAAAAAATATTGGTAGAATTTGTTTCTGCAAATCCAACAGGATTGCTTCATCTGGGACATTTGAGAAATGCAGCTGTAGGAGATTCTTTGAGTAGAATTTTGAGATTTTATGGATATGATGTACAAAGCGAATATTATATCAATGATTTTGGCAATCAAATTAAAAATCTTGGTGAATCATTAAAAATAAGAATTAAAAATATTAATGGGGAAAGTCTTAAAATATCAGAAGATGGATATCATGGTGAATATTTAATTGATGTAGCTAATCAATTTATAAATAACAAAAAAAATTATAAACTTGACGATGAAGACGTATTACAGGATTTTGCAAAAGATTACCTCTTAGCTGAAATTAAAAAAGATTTAAATCAAATTAATATTAATTTCGATAATTGGTTTTCTGAGAAAGATTGTATTCATTCAAATGGTAACTTAGATAAAGCACTAGAATTACTTAGAAAGTTAGATTTATTATATGAAAAAGATGGAGCATTGTGGATTAAAACTAGCCAACACGGTGATGTTGATGACTGGGTTCTAGTCAAAAGTGATAAGAATCCAACCTATTTTTTAAGTGATATCGCTTATCATCTTGATAAAATATCCAGAGGTTTTGATAGAATTATAAATATATGGGGCGCAGATCACCATAGTCACGTTACAAGATTAACCTCATCAATTAAAGGAATTAATGATGAAGATTCATTAAAACTTGAATTTGTTATGATTCAATTTGTTAGGCTTTTAAAAAATGGTCTTGATATTTCAATGTCTAAAAGATCAGGTCAATATACAACAATTAGAGACCTTTTGTCATTAGTTGATAAGGATGTTATTAGATTTATGATGGTTTCAAGGAGTTCCGATACTCATTTTGACTTTGACTTAGATAACTGTTTAAAAGATTCCGATGAAAATCCTGTATTTTATATCCAATATGCAAATGCAAGAATTAATAGTATTTTGAAAAAAGGCTGTTCAATAGACTTGAACGATATAGAGACAGTCTTTCTTGAAGATATTAAAGAGTTATCATTAATAAAAAAAATAATAGATTTTGAATATGTGATTGAAGATTCTGCAAAAAATTTATCGCCACATAAATTAGCTTTTTATCTTCAAGATTTAGCAAAAGATTTTCATTCATATTATAAAACAACTAAAATTTTAAATAATGAAATAAATGAAACAAAAATTAAATTAATTTTAATTTCTACAATTAAATCGGTCCTATCTACAGGTCTTGGACTACTTGGTGTATCATCACCGGAGGAAATGTAGATGTCAGACTTTAAAATATCATTATTTGAAAATCTTCACCTAATATACTTATTTGTTTCTTTTGCATTTCTTGTATATTGGATTATATCAAAACTTTTCAAATTGACTGATAAATCTAACTTAATATTTAAAAATGCAAAAAGCGCGACAAAAAATCCAAAAGGTTATGTTGATAAAACAATGATTTCAAATTTTTACAAAGACTGGTGGTGCTATTTAATAGAACCAATTGAAAACAATATTATTAAGAATAATATTTCTCCAAATTTATTAACAATTTCTTCATTGTTTTTTTCACTTATTACAGCAGTAATATATGGATTAGGTTTTATTTTTGTTGGATCAATCTTTCTTTTATCAGCTTCCACATTTGATATTCTTGATGGTAGGATTGCTAGAAAAACTAATAGCCAATCCTCTGTTGGATCTTTCCTCGATAGTACTTTGGACAGAATATGTGAAATCTTTATAATGTTTGGTATTTTTTATTATTATTTTCCAAGTAAATTTTGTCTTGTAGTTTTTATTGCTTTAGTTTTTAGTCTAACAGTTAGCTATATAAAAGCGGCAGCGGATAATTTAAGTTTAAATTCAAATGTTGGTTTAATGCAAAGAGCGGATAGGGTTGTATATTTAGGAGTCGGAGGTTTGATAAGTTCAATATTAGACTATTTTAATATACTTATTTTAAATGAAAATGAAGGAGTCTTTAAATTAACCATACTGTTTATTGCATTTTTTTCATTAACAACAACAATTCAGAGAATTCTTCACGCAATTAAAAAATAATCATTTATTACTTTCTTTTATTCTTGAAGCTTTTTTAGATAATCCCCTGATGTAATAAAGTTTAGCTCTTCTAACTTTACCTTTTCTTTTAACTTCAATTTTATCAATTTGATTTGAATGCAAAGGAAAAATTCTTTCTGTTCCAATACCATATGATATTTTACGAACAGTAAATGTTTCACGAATACTGGAACCTCTTCTTGAAATCACAATCCCTTCAAAAATTTGTATTCTTTCTTTTTCACCTTCTTTAATCTTGTAATAAACACTTACAGTATCACCAGCTTTAAACGAAGGAATCTCTTTTAAACTTTCATTTTCAATAATATCAATTGTATTCATAATATCCCCTAAAACTTACAACCAAATAATTTATCCAATATTATAGCTACTGCGCTCCTAACTGACAAATGATTATACTCATTATAACCATCAATGGGCTTAAGTATATAGTCTGATTTATTGAGAATATCATCAGTTAAACCCCAACCAGTTCCAAAAACAATTAAAATAGGTTCATTATTAGATAAAAATTTATTTCTAATTAGGTCATAATCTACCATATTTTTCATCCTTTTTGCATCAGTAGAAATAATAGTTGGTTTTTTACCACATATTTTTTTAATCTCTTTTATGACGTCATTTATAGAATTTTTGATAATAATGTTTTTAATTGCTTCATGTTTTGAGTTTTCATTAATCCTTTTATTTTCAGAATCCCAAAAATTAATAACTTTCTCGGCAAGCATTCTTTGTTCTTTAATTGGATGAGTTATAAAATATTTATTTATTCCATATGTTTTTGCGGTTCTTGCAATATCTTGAATATCTAAATTTGTAAGGGAGGTTTTTATTATTTCATTTTTAATATTTTTAACAGGAAAATGTATTAAAGAAATAAAAATATTTTTATTTAATTTAATATTTTTAATAGATTTCAACTCGTTCCTTTCAGATGAATCAAGTTCTGAATAACTTAATAAATCCTCTCTTTTTTCTAATGTAGTTTTTAGAGATTCTTTTCTATTGAAATTATTTATTTTTTTATGATTTCCAGATATTAAAATCTTTGGAACTTTTTTTCCTTTAAATTTTTCCGGCTTAGTGTAAACAGGATTTTTTAAAAGTGAGTTCATAAAACTATCTTTAATAACTGAATTTTCTTTTCCAACTACACCTTTTATCATACGAGAGACTGATTCAATTAATATAGAGGCAGCTATTTCACCACCAGAGAGTATGTAATCACCTATGGATATTTCTATATCACAAAAATCATCAATAATTCTCTGATCAAATCCTTCATACCTTCCGCATACAATAGTTAAATTTTCTTCCTTAGAAATTTTATTAACTAAATTATTATTCAATAATATTCCTTTAGGGCTCATAAAAATAAATTTTGAACTCTTATTGTTTTCTTTAATTTTTTTGAATAAGTTATATGTTTTTTGATATGAAATTACCATTCCTGGATCATGACCATATATTTGATCATCAATTCTTTCATTATTATTGAGGAATTGAGTGTAAGAATAATTTTGAATATCAATAATATTTTTTTTTAATGATTTTCCTATAATCCCGTATTTTAAATTATTTTTAATAATATTTGGAAAGACTGATACTGTATTAATTTTCATAACGCTGCAATTTTCTCAACATCTTTTATTATTATAAAATTATCATTTAAATTGATATCTAAAATAAAGTGTTCAATAAATGGAACAACATAAATTTTTTCATTCAACTTTATCTCTATCATTGAACCATTAGAAGAATCTAGGATTCTATTTATTATTCCATAATTTTCATTTTCAGAGTTCATAACAATACAACCAATTAAGCTCTCATTATAGAATTCATTATTTGGTAATTTTGGAAGATCCTTTTTTTTAATAAATATTTCATGATTTTTAAACTTATCAAAATTTATTTCTATTTCAGTCGACAAAATAAAATAATTGTTAATATTAGAAATAATTTTAAATGAGGTGTACTCCATATCATCTATAATTTTCAGATAAAAACCTTTTATATTTTTAATGGTTTCAAAGTTTCTATTGGTTGGTATAAATTTTATTTGATTTGCAACAAGATTTTCATCACTTTTAATTACTCCAAGTTTAACAAAATCCATATTTATTTTATTATTCAATAATTTCTAAAACAGCTCTTCTCTTATCTTTTGCTGCTGCAGCACCAAGGAGTGTCCTTATTGCTTTTGCGGTTTTTCCTTGTTTGCCAATAATCTTTCCAAGGTCATCTTTTGCAACTTTAAGCTCGTAGACAGTGGTTGAATCACCTGTAACCTCAGTAATTTGAATACTTTCTGGATCATCCACCAGTGAACTTACTATTAATTTAATTAAATCTGAAACATTATCCATTATAATCCTCTTTGTGAATTATACATTAAAATATATCAAATTAACCAATAGAGTAGTATCTTTTTAAAAAAATAAATTCTATTTATTTGTATCTTCTTCTGCAGGCTTGGCTTCCTCTTCTGCAGGCTT
>CAJWZP010000010.1 GCA_913050325.1 uncultured bacterium | reverse complement strand
AGCGCCACTAGCTCAGCTGGATAGAGCAACGGACTTCTAATCCGTAGGTCGGGGGTTCGAATCCCTCGTGGCGTATAGGATGGTGGGTGTAGCTCAGGGGTAGAGCATCGGTTTGTGGTTCCGAGGGTCGCGGGTTCAAATCCCGTCATCCACCCATTAATATTATGAATTTTAGATATATATTTATTGGTCTTCTAATTTTGTTTTTTTTAAATTTTTTATATAAGTATTTTAATAATTTAAAAGCTATATTTGATAAAATTTAAGTTCTATATAATGAATTAATTTTGATATATTCATGACCAATGTCGTTTGTAAACATGGTCGACTCTTTACTACCTTTATTTAAATTAATTTCTAAGTCTATCTCTTTCTTTTTCATTGACATATTTATCTTATTCGTCAGCTTGCATCCAATACCTTTTTTTACAACATTGTTTTTATTTATTTTGATATCTATTTTTGATTGATCAATATATTTTAGCCCTGTTGCTCCAACAGAAGCTATTATTCTTCCCCAGTTAGGATCTGAACCAAATAATGCAGTCTTAAAGAGTAAAGAAGTACAGATTTTTTCACAAACTTTTTTTGCATCAATAATTGTTTGTGTACCTTTTACTGTTACTTTGCAAAACTTTGTAGACCCTTCCCCATCTTTTACTATGCTTGAAGCTAAATAATAAAAGATTTTTTCAATTTCTTTATATAATTGATTACCTATTTTTGTATTACTTTTTATTGGAGAATTATTTATGAATCCATTGGACAGTCCTAAAACAGTATCGTTTGTAGATGTATCACCGTCAACGCTAATTGCATTAAAAGTTTTATCCGTTGCATTATTTATAAAATTTATAAAGGTTTTCTTTTCAAATTTTATATCTGTTACTAGATAGCAAAGCATTGTAGCCATATTTGGATGAATCATCCCAGCACCTTTAGCAATCCCAAGAATAGTTCCTGTTTCATTACCTATTTTAAGTTTTGCTGATTTAATTTTTATGAATTTATCAGTAGTTAAAATGGAGTTTGCAAAATCTTTTATATTATTTGGTTTTAATTTAGAAAATAATTCAGGAATTTTATTTATTATTTTTTTACTATCAAGTTGCTCACCTATAATTCCTGTGGATGAAATAAAAAAATTATTAAATTCTAAATTCTTAATTTTAGCTGCATTATTTATAATTTTTTCTGCTGAAATAATTCCTTTCTTCCCTGTGCATGCATTAGCATTACCGCTATTAACAATTACTCCTTTTATTTTATTTTTTTTTAATATTTTTTTTGAAACTATTAATGGTGCAGCAATAACTTTATTTTTTGTAAAAACAGCATGGGCTAAACATTCCTTAGATGAGAAAATTAATCCTAAGTCCTTAATACCTTTCTTTTTAATCCCACATGAGATTCCTGAAAAGCTGAATCCTTTAACATTATTCATATTACTCTTAAGTATTTAACAGAATTGAAGATTTTTCCAGAATGATATTCACAAAATTTTAACAAAATAATTAATAAATTATTTAAATAGTTAAAATCTCTGTTTAAGGTTTTTGTATTAATCGGCTTATTTAAGTTCAATATAAATGGTTTATTTTTTAATCTACATTTATTACAAACACTTCCACCATTTTTTAAATCAAAAAATTTAATGTTAATTAAATCTTTTTTACAACTATAGCACTTTTTAATTGTAGGCTGTACACCATTAATTTTAAGATATTTATTAATTGTTTTAACGGTAGTCTTTATTTTTTTAATTTCATTATTCGAATTAATATTTAAATAGAAAAAATCCATTAAGGAGAACACTTCACTATTAGGTTGGTTATCAATTTCGAACTTATCAATCATTTCAAGAATTATAGATCTGTAAATATATATACTTTTATCAAATTCATAGAATCTGATATTTTTTGCTTGTTCTATGGATGTTAGTGAATTAAGAGAATTAATTTTTTTTGCTTTGACAAATTCAATCGAATATTGATTAGAATTTTCCAACTTTCCTTGAAATCTTTTCTTACTTTTTCGAGCACTTTTGACAAATAAATCGATTTTACCAAAAGTATTTGAATAGAATGTTACAACCAAATCCGATTCACCAGATTCTTTCTTCGATAAAATATAAGCATTAGTTTTATTTGCCATATCTACATTATAAATAATGCTATTAATAAATATGCAATTGCAGAAAATAAATCATTCGCCATAGTAACGAAGGGTCCTGAGCCATTAGCTGGATCAGATTTGATTTTATCTAGTAATAAAGGAAATGAAGCACCAAAAAAAGCCGACATTAGAGACGCAATTGATAAAGATAAAAATATAACTTTAAAAAAATCAATTCCAACATCTTTGGCTCCTGTAATAAAATATCCAGTTACGCCTGCTACAAGACCACAAATAACCCCTAATAGCGTTGATAGTTTTAATTCTGAAATAATTACTTTTAATGTTTGACTAATGTTTATAGTCCCCGTACCAAGTGCTCTTATAACAATTGCAGAAGTTTGAATACCAACACTACCACCTGTTGCCATTACTGCTGGCATAAATGCGGCCAATAGTATGAATTTTTCAAGTGTTGGTTGAAAATATATTGCTATTATATAAGCAATAATTAATTCTCCGATTAGGGTGATTAAAAGCCAAGGAAGCCTTGATTTTGTTTTTGATATAAAACTTGAATAAATTGGATGGTTATATTCATTTATTCCTGCAAGTGCAAAAAGATCTTCTTCAGCTTCTTCATTTACAACATCTAAGATATCATCAGATGTAATTCTGCCAATTAATCTTTCATTTTTATCAACAACAGGTAATGAAACTAAATCATAGTCGGAGAAAATTTTTGATACCTGCTCTTGATCAATTTCGGGTTCAACGCTTATCTCAATTGGTTCCATAATAGACTTGATAACTGAGGACGGACTAGCTAAAACTAAAGATTTAAGTGATACAGTTCCAACAAGTTTATCATTTTCATTAGTTACATAAATTTGATAGAAGTCGGGAACGTCCTCTGCAATCAACCTTATCCAGTTAATTGCATCTTTAATAAGTGAACTATCTTTTACTTCAACTAGTTCAGTTTGCATTATGCCACCGGCAGATTCTTCATCGTACTGTAGTAATGACTGAACATCACTAGAATCCTGTGGATTCATATCTTCAAGAATTTTTTTACTCTTTTCGTCCCCCAATTCAGATATTAGGTCAGCTGCATCATCAGATTCTAAATTTTCAATTGCGCTTAATATAGAATCATTATCAAGTCTTTTCAGGACTTTTGATCTTATATCTTCAGGTAGTTCAAGAATAATTTCTGCAATGTTATCTGAGCTTAGAGTATTTAAAATTCTACATATGTCATCATCTGAAAAACTAATAATTATACTGGCTATTTCAGCTGGATTTCTATCAGATAATTCCAATTTGATTTGATAGGAATCTCCAATATCTAAAGATTTTTTTATTTTATTAATTGTTTCAGTATGCATATAACACCATTAATAAATTTGTTAATATATTTTAATGTTTAACATTAAAAATACTAGGTTGGCATTTGAACTTGTAACCTTTTCCCATACAGTATTTATTTTACCTTTGATAATATCTGGATATTTATTTATCTCCAGAGAAGTTAATTATATCGATATTTTTCTCATCTGTATTGCAACTATGGGTGCAAGGAACATCGGTTTTATATTTAATAGAATTATTGATGCTGATATTGATAGGATAAATCCTAGAACCTCGAGTAGGCCGGTTCCATCAGGATTGATATCAAAAAAATTTCTAATGGTTTTTTCTATAATTTCTTTTTTTCTATTTTTAATTCCTTCAGTTTATTTATGTATTGATACTTTATATTATGCTCCAATACCTATAATTCTCTTTTATATTTATCCTTTTCTAAAAAGATTCACAATCTTATGTCATTATTTTTTAGGTTTTATTTTATCTCTAGCACCACTGGCAGGCTTTTTCGTATTTAATTGTTCATTAAACGGAATGTTTGATTTGATTCCCTTGATGGTATTTACTCTTTTTTGGGTTGGTGGATTTGATGTTTTGTACGCTTTACAAGATATGAATTTTGATTATAAAAATAAAGTCTTCTCAATTCCCGGTGTTCTTGGAAAACAAAAATCAATAATGATTTCTTTTATATCTTTTATAATATGTATATTTTCTATATCTCTTTTTCAAACAAACATATTAGATAGATCATTTTTTGGTCAAATTATAATACTGATAATTTTTTTAAACTTTATTTTACAAATATTCTTTTCTAGCAATGAAAGATACGATTTTTTTAAATATAATTCATATGTAGGATTTCTAATTTTATTATTAACAATATCGGATATATTTAATATATGAGAACAATAATTGGAATAACTGGTGCATCAGGCTCAAATTTTGCTATAAATTTAATTGAGAAATGTCCATCTGAAAAATTTTTAGTTGCTTCTAAATGGGGGAAAAGAGTAATGCATGAAGAACTTGGACTTAAGTTTGAAGAGCTTAAATCAATGGTAGATAACACTTTTTCAGATTCTGATCTTGCAGCACCATTTGCTTCTGGAAGTAATCACTTTGATTCTTTAATTATTATTCCTTGTTCTATATCAACTCTAAACAAAATAGCTTCTGGGATATCAGATAGTCTTATAACGAGAATGGCACAAGTCGCTTTAAAAGAACAAAGAAAGCTCATCATTGCTTTAAGAGAGACTCCACTTGATCCTATAACTCTAGAAAATGCTTTAAAACTTTCTAAAGCTGGTGCAATAATTGCTCCAATTTCTCCTGGAGTTTATATGGGTGAGTCAACAATCAAAGATATGGAAAATACATTCTCTGAAAAAATATTGAGTCTTGTCGGTGTCCACCCTAAGTCCGGATGGAGAACCGAAAAGATTAAAGATGAGTAATAATAATTTTCATGATCTTCAATCATACATTAAATTTTTAGATAGAATCGGTGATTTAAAAACAATCGAAAGTGAGGTTGACCCTAATTTAGAAATAACTGAAATTTGCTCAAGAACTATAGAAGAAGGTGGCCCCGCATTATTATTTAAAAATGTAAATGGATCTAAATATCCTTTAGTTGCAAATCTTTTTGGAACAAAGGAAAGAATGGAGTTATCCTTAGGTTGTAACCCAAAAGAGCTGGGTCAACAAATTTTAGAATTCGCTCAAAAAATAGTTCCTCCAAAGTTATCAACTATTTATGATTCATTACCTTTTATAAAAAGAGGTTTAAATTTGCGTTCAAAGACAATAAGTATTAATGCCATGTCTCAACAAATTGATGGAAATGAAGATTTGGACTCCTTACCTATATTGAAATGTTGGCCTGAAGATGGAGGTAAGTTTATAACTATGGGACTTACAATAACCCAAAGTCCACTAACAAATAAAAGAAATATGGGCATGTATAGATTACAAAAACATGATAATAAAACATTAGGTATGCATTGGCATCCCCATAAAGGTGGTGCTGCACATTATTATGAGTCTTGTAATTTAGGTAAAGATTTACCTGTATCAATAGTTTTAGGAGGTGATCCATCATTAATTTTTTGTTCTATTGCACCTTTGCCAGAAAATATCGATGAGGTTTTATTTTCTGCATTTTTAAAAAATAAGCCTATAGATTTAGTAAAATCAAAAAATTCCAATATTATGGTTCCTGCAAATGCTGAATTCATAATAGAAGGTATGGTTCCTCAAGATAAAACAAAACTTGAGGGACCTTTTGGTGATCACTTTGGATATTATTCAATGGAAGCAAATTTTCCTTACTTAAATATTAAGACTATAACAAGAAAAATCGATCCAATATTCCCTGCTACAGTTGTTGGCAGACCCCCAAAGGAGGACATGTTTTTAGGAGATGCAGCTACTAATATATTTGGTCCTTTAATAAAATTAGTTAATCCTGAGGTATTAGATTTATGGGCTTACTATGAGGCTGGATTTCATAATTTACTTGTAGTTTCAGTTGATGAGAGATATCCAAAGAATTCAGTCAAAGCTATGATGTCAATTTGGGGAACAGGTCAACTTTCTCTGACGAAATGTATCATTACAGTTCCTAAATTTGTTGATGCAAAAGACATCATTGAAGTTTTTGGATATCTTGGAGAGAATTTTGATCCAAAGAGAGATTTAACTCTATTACAAACTACACCTCTTGATACCCTTGATTTTACAAGTGGCAATATGCATGTTGGAAGTAAAGTTGGATTCAATTGTATTGGAGATGGAAGAAAACTTCAAAGCTCATGTTTTACAGCTCCTGAAATTGATGATCCTAGAAAAAAAATAAGCTTCATACATGAATATAGAGCTATAAATAAATATATAATTGTAATAAAAATTAATATAAATAAAGAAAAAGCTATTCAAGAAATCAAAAAAAATAATCTCTTAAATGAGTTTAAATTTATTTTTATTGTCAGTGATGATGTTGAATTAAGCTCTAATGTTGAATTATTATGGGGAATTTTCACGAGGTTTGATCCATCAATTGATATGTACTTTAAAGAAGTTAAAGTTGAAAAATCAACAATTCAATTCAATGGTCAATTAATTGTAGACGCAACTTTCAAAGATTGGTACCCTAATGTTATAGAAATGTCAGATGACATTAAAAAATTGGTCAATAAAAAATGGAAAATTTATTAAATAATTTTGACAGTTTGTGTTTTGATAAAAATCTTATTTTAATTAAAAATAAAATAGTTTCTTCTGAACGCTTAAATCTTTCTGATGCAAAAAATATCATGACAACCAGTGATATAAATTCTCTTGGTGTTTTAGCTTCAGCAAAGAAAGAAGAAATGCATGGAAAAAAAGTTTATTTTGTAGTTAATAGACATATAAATCCAACAAATGTTTGTTCCATTTCATGTAAATTCTGTGCTTTTGGGAAACCCAAAGGCCACAAAGATGCTTACGAGATGTCCATGGATAAAATTTTATCATTAGTCAGCAATGAATTGAAAGAAATTCATATTGTAGGCGGCCTTCACCCAGATTGGGAATTTGAAAAATATTTAGAGATTATAAGAGAAGTTAGTAAAAATGCACCTGATGCTCATATAAAAGCATTTACTGCAGTTGAAATTGATTGGTTTTCAAGAATTTCGGGAAAAAAAGTTTCTGAAGTTATTTCAAGTTTAATTGATGCAGGCGTTGATGCACTTCCAGGAGGCGGTGCAGAAATTTTCTCACCTGAGGTTAGAAAAAAAATCTGTACTCCAAAAACTACAGGAGACTCTTGGCTAGAAGTACATAGAGAGGCGCATGCTCAAGGATTACCTTCTAATGCAACAATGTTATACGGTCACTTAGAATCAATTGATGATGTTATAGATCATATTAATAAACTTAGAATATTACAGGATGATACCAATGGTTTTTTTGCATTTATTCCTGTTTTATTTCAACCATATAATACAAGATTAAAAAATATAAAACCTTTTCCTTTCTCTTATGATTTAAAGGTTCATGCACTAGCAAGATTATATTTAGATAATTTTCCTTACATAAAAGCTTATTGGATTACACTTGGTGAGAAGGCTGCACAGGTGGCTTTACATTATGGAGTTTCTGATGCAGACGGAACAATAATGTCGGAAAAGATTATTCATGATGCTGGAGCAAAATCAGAAATTGGACATACTAGAAACTTCTTTGTTAAAATGATAAAAGATGCAGGCTACTTACCTGTTGAAAGAGATGCTCTGTACAATGAGCTAAATATTTATGAATAAATTTGATGTTTTTTTTTAACTTCCTTTAATGAATCTTTACTTAAGGGAAATCCGGCTGCTGTAGTATTAGTTAATGAAAATATATTTAACAATAAAAATTTACTTCAAAAAATTGCAAAAAAAATTAATTTATCCGAATCTGCATTTGTATTAAAGATCAAAAATAAATTTAAAATTAAATGGTTTTCGCCTGTATTAGAAGTCGATTATTGTGGACATGCAACAATCGCCGCAGCTGCAGTAATTAAAAGTTTGAACAATATAAAAAATATTAAAATTGAATCCTCAAAACATATTTTTGAATTAAAAATAATGAAAAATAATATTGAAATTCAATTACCTTTATTTACATGTTTGAACTTGGATAAGAATGATTTTATTTTTTCGGAATTAAAAGACTTTAAAATATTAGGTTTCTCTAAAAGTAACTTGGACTTGATATTAGAGATAGATTCATTAAAAAATTTAATTAATTTTAAAGTAGATAATGAAAAATTATTGAATTCAGAGAAAAGGGGACTAATAGTTACTTTCAAAAACGAAGATAATATATACTATAGATTTTTTTGCCCTAAACTTGGATATGATGAAGACCCAGCTACTGGAAGTGCCCTAAGTGCTCTATATCCTTATTTTTTTTCCGATAATTTAAATGTAAAAAATATTGATTTTATTCAGCTTTCAAAAAGAGGTGGTTATTCAAAATTTTTATATTCTAAAAAAAATAAATTAATTTTTTCAACTGTACATTCAAAAATTATTAAAAATACTATTCTGATAGACTAAAAATCATTTTTAATGTATAAATATTAGTTCCTAAACGGCGGTGTAGCCAAGTGGTAAGGCGATGGTCTGCAAAACCGTTATACCCCGGTTCGAATCCGGGCACCGCCTTTTAAATAAGCAGATATCAAAAAACTATTTTTCTGTTATAATTTTAGAACCATGGGTCATGGCTACAAAGACCCTCATAGAGCATGAGTCAAAAGCTCTCCATAAGTCATGGATTAAAAGACTCGCATAGAACATGCGTCAAAAGTTCAAATATCTTTATTGGAGGTATTTGATATGCTTAAGACTGTTCAAAATGTGGGATTTAGAGGTGTTGTAAAACAATCACCCAAGCCTACAGTTGCGTCTGTGACAAAAATATCTAAAAGAGAAAGAATTTCTCGTAGCGTTCATTTATTTGCACTTAAATCTTATCAAAGAGCAATGAAAATGAAAAATCAGAATCTTTCTTTTACTAGATTAATGCTAAAAATGAATTAGCATAAAAACCCCCCAGGATTTATTTCTGGGGGGACTTATCAATAAATTTTAATCATTAGAAGTAATGCACCTAAAATAATTAGAAAAATCCCTGATACAAGATTGATACTATGTATAAATTTTAAAAAATTCTCTATTTTAAAAACATAAAATATTATCATTACAAAACTTACATAAACAAAAATATCAATAAATGCCGCGATTAGTGCCATTTTAAAATTTAGTAATATACTATTTTCTATATTTACAAATTGACCAAATACTGATAAAAAGAAAAAAATAACTTTTGGATTAAGTATTGATATTAAAAATCCATTTATAAAATTTTCACCATTCTTCTTAGTAGTAAAATTACTATTATTTTTTTTAATAATTAATTTGATCCCAAGATAGATTAAAAAAGCTGAACCGAATATTCTAATTATTAATATTATATTTTCATATTCTGTGTATAGATTTTTTAAAATTATAGTTACGCTGAATGCATATATGAATATTCCTAATCCGTGACCAATACAGGCAAATAGAGAGGCTTTTTTACCATAGTTTATTGCAGAATTTAAAATAATTATTAGGCTTGGGCCTGGTGATATAGCACCAAAAAAACATAAAAGAGATAAAGAAATCCATTCGTAAATACCCACAATTTAGATTTTAAATGATTTAGTATTTAAGGGAATAGACCCATTTCAATATAAGTATTTGATATTTTCTCTATTCCAAGTCTATAAGCAGCTTGTCTGTAAGACATATATTTACCAGTAGAGTTTCTTTTTTCACTTAATTCTTTGAAAGCTTGGCACATAGTTTCATTAAGTGCATTATTGATTAAATCTATTTCTTTTAATTCATTATTACCTTGATTTTCTATCTTCCCCCATCTTACATGGTTTAAATTTTTAAGCCATTCAAAATAGGAAACAATGACTCCACCAGAATTAAGATATAAATCGGGTAAAACAATTACACCATTATTTGCTAGATATTTATCTGCTTCAAAAGTAACAGGACCATTAGCTCCTTCTGCAATGATTTTTGCTTTAATCTTGTACATATTAGTTGCATTAATAACTTCTTCTAATGCTGCAGGAATTAAAATATCACATTCTTTATAAAATACTTCCCAAGAATCTTCATAACTTTCACAATCCTCAAAATCAGTTACTTTGTTTCCAGATCTTATCCATTCTTTCAGTTTGGTCGGGTTTATACCCTTATCATTGTAAATTGCACCATTATACTCACAAACTCCAATTATTTTTGCACCAGCTTCATGAAGAAAAAGTGCAGCATGATAACCAACATTTCCAAAACCCTGAACAACAATA
>CAJWZP010000009.1 GCA_913050325.1 uncultured bacterium | reverse complement strand
TATATAAATTATACAAAATTAATCCTATCTTCCAACTGATTTAATTTAAGACTATTTAATTTTCAAGATAATAAAACTGGCTTAAAATCATCTCAAAGTTAAAAAAAATGCAAACAAAATGCAAATATTATAAAATTTTTGGAAATGATATTTTAGATTGGAGAGGTGTAAAGTATTGATATTGTTGAGGTTTTTAGTGGTGACCCCTACGGGATTCGAACCCGTGTTGCCGCCGTGAAAGGGCGATGTCCTAAACCACTAGACGAAGGGGCCATAGTTGTTTAATTCATAAATTAAAAAGCAAAAGTTATCAAGTCATTATATCAATTAAATTAAATTCAACTTTGTTCTTATTATTCCATTCATTTGATACTAAGTTACCTAATAAATGTAACGACTTATTTTTTTCTAAAACTGATGAAAAAGCAGTTTCATTAATATTAAAAATTTTACAATCTATTTCACCTGAATTATCAGAAACTTTAACAAGAAGATGTTGTTTTTCTTTTCCAAAAAAGACTAATTTTTTAATTATTACATCTTTTATTAGAAATTTTGGTATTGGATTTCCCTGTCCCCATGGCCCAAGTTTTTTTATCCAATCCATTAAATCACTATTTAATGCTGATATTGATAATTCACTTGTAACAGATATTTCTGAAACTAATTCATTTTCTTGGAAGGCATGTTCAACCTTAGAAATCAAAAAATCTTTAAACATTTGTATTTTATTGTTTTCAATTGTAAGACCAGCAGCTAAGTCATGACCTCCACCTTTAACAAGTAATTTCTTATCTAAAGCTTCCAAAAAATATTCTCCTATTGGAATATTAGCAATAGACCTTGCTGATCCTTTGGAATGATTTTGACCTAATGAGATTACACAACAAGGTCTGTTATACTTTTCTTTAATCTTACCAGCTAGAATACCAATAATTCCCTCATTCCAATTTTCACCAACTAAAAATAAAAAATCAGGTAGTTTTCCTAACTTATTTTTTTCACTCTCAACCATGCCTATTGCTTCTAAAGTAGAATTGTTAGTTAATTTCTTTCTTTTCTCATTAAGTTGATAAAGTTTTGATGCAAGCTCATTTGCTTTACTAATATCTTTTGAAATTAATAAACTTACACCTATGTCGCTTGAACCAATTCTTCCAGCTGCATTAATTTTTGGCCCTAGTTTATAACCCAAAGTTTCTTCATCTGGTATTTTATTTAGATCCGATATATCACATAAAGCATTTATACCTAGATTTTTTCTCTGAGAAATAATATTTAAACCAGCTTTAACAAAACATCTATTAAGACCTTTTAAAGGGACTACATCACAAACTGTTCCTAAAGCAACTAAATCTAAAAATCTAAATAAATTTGGTTCTTTTATTTTTTCAAAAACACCTCTTTGTCTTAGCTCTCTAGTTAAACCAACAATCATTATAAAAGTTACCCCAACAGCACTTAAATAATGATATTCAATTCCATTTTCTTTACGCTTAGGATTTACTATTGAAAAAGCAGGAGGCAAATCATCGTCGGGTGTATGATGATCAATGATAATACAATCTATGTTTGTCTTATTTAATTCTTTTAATGGTTCATAAGAATTAATTCCACAATCAACTGTTATAATTAAATTTGAACCTTTTGAAACTAAACTGTTCAAAGCAGAAATATTTGGGCCATAACCTTCTAAAAATCTATCAGGTATATGAATGTGAACTTCAATCCCAAAATATTGTAAAAATAATTTTAACAAAGCTGCAGAAGTTGCACCATCAACATCATAATCACCAAAAATACCTATAGGATTTTTATTTTCTATTTCATTTGCAATACGCTTAACTGTTTTATCCATATCTATAAAAATATTTGGGTCAGGGAGAAAGTTTTTTATCTTTGGGTCTAAGAAAAGTTCAAAATTATCTTTTGAAACCTTATTTTCAATAAGGATTGGTACTAATGCAGAAGGAAAATTAAACCTTTGAGAAAAGAACAGTTCAAAATGTGTTTCTAATTCTGTTTTAGTTGATAATTTCCAGTAATTTTGATTTATTGATTTTTTATTTTGATAATAGCTATTTTGATTATCATCCATTTTATTTTAATTATATATACAAAAAGCCAATGCGTTACCTACTGTACCTTTTAATTTATTAATTTTTAAAACAGCTTTTTCCATTTGGGTACGTTTAACATTATGAGTAAATATAATTAGATTTGCAACTTGATTACCTTTTTGTAAATCTTGATAAATAGTTTCAATAGAAATTTTGAAGGTTTTAAAAATACTAGTTAAATCAGATAAAATTCCAACTTTATCTATAACACTTACTCTTAAATAAAATTTAACTTCAGACTTAAACGATTTTGAATTTGATACTTGATTAATTTTATCACCGTTTCTTAATATTCCAGTTCTATTTCCTCCAGCTAAACAATCAAAGACATCAGACATAACTGCAGAAGCAGTTGGCTTTGACCCAGCTCCAGCGCCAGTCAAAAGTAGTGGTCCCGCTAAATTAGAATTAATTTCAATTGCATTTAGAACGCCATCAATTTTAGCAAGACTATGATCTTTAGAAATCAACCATGGTTCTACTGAACATTCAAAAGAATTTTCATTTGAACATATTGCAAGCAATTTTATTTTGTAACCAAAATCACGAGCAGTTTTAATATCATATAATGTTACTTCTGACACACCTCTCACATGCATTCCAGATAATCTTGGTAGCTTTTTAAATACTAAAAGAGATAAAATTGCTAATTTATGTGCCGCATCAATTCCTTCAACATCAAAAGTTGGATCTTTTTCTGCATAACCAAGTTTTTGAGCAGTCTTAAGAACTTTTTCAAAATCTATAGATTTCTTCTCAATTTCATCCATAAGATAATTTGATGTACCATTCATAATACCTGTAATTTGTGAAATTTTATTAGAAACTAAACTTTCTTTTATTACCTTAATGACTGGCACTCCTCCAGCAACCGACGCTTCAAATCCAAAATAAACTGAATTTTTATTTGATAATTCTGATAAATCCTTGCCATGTTCTGCAATTAGAGCTTTATTAGCGGTTATCAGGTGTTTGTTGTTTTTAATGGCTATAAAACAAACATCCTTAGCAATACCCTCAGAACCTCCTATTAATTCAATAACTAAATCTATGGTTTTGTCCTGAGCTAACTTCCTAGCATCTGAATAATAAGTAATACCCTTTGGTATAAAATTACGTTTCTTTTTTTTATTTCTGTAAGAAACTGCTTTAATAGTAAAAGATTTTTTATATTCTTTATGTTTAGTTAATTGACTAACAACTTCACTGCCAACATTTCCAATACCAGCTATTCCAATTGAAACGGGTAATGATGTCATAAAACTTATCTTTTAGAGAATTGAAAACTTTTTCTAGCTTTTGCTTTACCGTATTTTTTTCTTTCAACTGTACGGGAATCTCTTGTCAAAAGCCCAGCTGATTTTAGAGTTGTTCTTAATTCGGGTTCAAATAAAGAAAGAGCTTTACTTATTCCATGTTTAACAGCACCTGCTTGACCTGAAAGGCCACCACCTTTTACAGTTGCCATTACATCAAATTCTTTAACTCTATTAGCTATTTCAAAGACATGGTTGAGTTGCATTTGTAAAACTGGTCTATCAAAATAAATTGGCATTTCTTTGCCGTTTACTGTCATAACACCAGAACCTCGTTTTACCCAAACTCTAGCAGTGGAATCTTTCCTTCTGCCAGTAGCATAAGATCTACCCAAATTATCAATTTTAGGTTCAGTTGGCTGTATTGGTTGTTCTGGGCTAGAATTACTATCTAATTCATTCAAACTATTTACTTCTTCATTCATATTTGACCTAACTATTTTTTCTGTTTAAAGATTTAATATCAATTGCCTCAGGTTTCTGAGCTTCGTAAGGATGTTCGCTTCCACTATAAATATGAAGTTGTTTTAAAACTTTTCTTCCTAAGGGGCCTTTTGGTATCATTCTTTTAACTGCAAGTTGAATCACCTTAGAAGGAGTTTTACCAGTTAATATTTTTTCTGGTGTAGTAGATTTAATACCTCCAGGATAACCAGTATGCCAATAATAATTTTTGTTAAATCTTTTTTGACCTTTTAAAAGAACCTTTTCAGAATTGACGATAATTATGTTATCTCCACATTGCATATTTGGTGTAAAAAATACTTTATCTTTACCTCTTAATTTATTTGCAACAATTGCTGCTAATCTACCTAACACTAGTCCTTCAGCATCTATAATGTACCAACTTCTCTTCAAATCAGCGACTTTAGGTATAAAAGTTTTATTTGGTCTCATAATATCCTCAAAATATATTGTGCTTTATATAAGCAATGATTTAATTAGTCAACAAATCAAAACAATAAATAGTAAGTTTTATAATTTACATATTAAAAGATTTTTTTTATGTTTACTAAATGTTAACAACTGAAGATTTTAAGAAACAGATTGAGGTCTTATCTAACGGCAAATATTTGTCCTATGATGAAGGTAAGTCTGCATTTGAGTATATAATGACTGGCAATGCGACTGATATATTAATTTCATCATTTCTAACATCTTTAAAAATTATATTTATTAATAGCGGTATATCTCACGACCTTATTGCAGCTGGTGCAGATATAATGCGTGAAAAAGCAATTAAAATTAAAGCCTCAGACGATACAATTGATATTGTGGGAACTGGTGGAGATGGTCATAATACTTTAAATATTTCAACTGCTACAGCTCTCGTAATATCAGGTACTGGTATAAAAGTGGCAAAACATGGTAATTATTCAGCAAGTTCAATGTCAGGATCTGCTGATGTTTTAATTTCATTAGGTATAAATATTAAAAATGATATTTCTAATGTTCAAAAATGTTTAGATGAATGTGGCATATGTTTTCTTTTTGCACCAAAACATCATAGTGCGATGAAACATGTTATGAATGTTAGAAAAGAACTTCATTTTAGAACAATATTTAACTTATTAGGCCCTTTATCGAACCCTGCATTTGTAAAAAAACAATTAGTTGGTGTTTATGATAAAAGTCTTTTAATGCCCTTTGCAAAGGCCCTTAAAAAGCTTGGATCTACTAATGCTTGGATTGTATCCAGCGACAATGGAATGGATGAAGTCACCACAACAGGAAAAACTTTTGGAGTGAAGCTATTAAATGGAAAGTTATCAGAATTTGAGCTTGAACCAAAAACTTTTGGAATAGATAAAGTTTCAATTGAAAAACTTAAAGGTGGGGATCCGAATTATAATGCCAAAGAAATAATGCAACTGTTAAATGGAGAAAAAGGACCATTTAGAGATATAGTTAAAGTCAATGCGATTTGTTCAATTTTAGCCTCTGGGCTCACAAATGATGTCAAAGAAGCATCTGAAATGGTGACTAAGTCTATAGACTCCAAATCTGCATTGGAAAAACTAAATTTATTAAAACAAGTTTCAAATACATAAAATGAAAACATTATCTGATATTATTGAGTATAAAAAAGAAGAGGTTAATATAAAAAAAAAGCTTTTGACTTTAACTCAAATAAAAGAAGAAAGCTCTAATTATAATCCAACAAGACCCTTTTTAAAACAAATAGAAAGTAACAAATCTAAGATAAGTATTATCTCTGAAATAAAAAAAGCATCACCAAGCAAAGGTGTTATTAGAAGTGATTTTAATCCGGTAGAAATTGGTCAAATTTATGAGAGAAATGGAGCAACATGTCTCTCGATTTTAACTGATAAAAAATTTTTTCAAGGTGATGACAAATTCATAAAAGCTGTAAAAAGTAAAGTTTCACTCCCTGTTTTAAGAAAAGACTTTATTATTGATGAATGGCAAATTGAAGAATCAAGATATTTGGGTGCTGATTGTATATTATTGATTTTATCATGTTTATCATTTGATCAAGCAAGAGAATATGAAGAATATGCTTTTAGTTTAGGGATGAACGTAATAGTTGAAGTTCATAATTTACAAGAATTAGAACTTGCTAACAAACTTAAAGCCAAACTAATTGGAATCAATAATAGAAATTTAAAAACAATGGATGTTAATATTAGCACCTCAATAAATTTGATAAATTATATAGAAAAAAGTAAAATACCAATCTCGGAAAGTGGTATCTCTAACTCAAAAGATTTAGAAAATTTAGTTCAATCTGGATTCAATACTTTCTTAATTGGTGAAGCATTTATGAAAGAAAATAATATAGCTAAAATGTTCAAGAATTTAAAGGCAATAGATGTCTAAAAAATTTTCACATTTAGATGATGATAACAACCCAAGTATGGTAGATATAAGTTCAAAGTTAGAAAGCAAAAGAATTGCAAAGGCTTATGCAAAAGTAATTTTAAATAATGAAATACTCAACCTTATTTCTGAAAATAAAATACGTAAAGGTAACGTCCTTGAAGTTGCAAATATAGCTGGAATTCAAGCTGCGAAGAAAACTCACGAATTAATTCCTCTTTGTCATTCCTTATCACTTTCATATGTAAAAATACAATTTGAAATTTCTAAAAATAAAAACTTAATTGAAATTACTTCAGAAGCTTGCAGTGTAGGGAAAACTGGTGTTGAAATGGAAGCACTTACAGCAGTTTCAGTTGCTGCTTTAACAATATATGATATGTGTAAATCTTTAGATAAAGAAATAATTATTACTGATATTAAATTAAAACATAAATCAGGTGGAAAATCTGGTATCTTCAATGCCTAAAAAGGGTCTTCTATCAGTTGATCAAGCAATATCAGCTATAGTTAAAAAAATTTTACCATTAAAAAAAGAAGAGAAAATAAAACTATCAGATAGTCTAGGAAGAATATTATCTAAAAATGTTATATCAAAACGAAATAATCCTAGTGAAGATACCTCTGCAATGGATGGTTTTGCTATAAATATAAAAAATAGTACTAATGAATTTAAAATTATAGGAGAGTCATCTGCTGGAAATCCTTTCAAAGGTAAAGTGGGTAAAAATGAAACTGTTCAAATTTTTACAGGATCATTCCTACCCAAAGGTACTAACACTGTAATTATTCAAGAAAATACTAAAAATTTAACTCCCGAAATCATTACTAACACTGTAACATTTGAAAAAAATCAAAATGTTAGAAAAAAGGGTGTGGATTTAAAGCTTGGAGAATTAGTTGTTAAAAAAAATACTGTGATTAACTCCAGAATTATCTCTTCTATAGCAATGTCTAATAACAATAATGTTTATGTCAAAAAAAAACCAGTAATCGGAATTTTGTCAACAGGAAATGAAATTGTTGATATCGGAAAAAAAATTGGAAAAAATCAAATACCTAGTGGAAATAATCTGATGATTTCTTCAATGGTTAAGGTTTTTGGAGGAATTCCAAAAATTTTACCTATTGCAAAAGACAAAACTAAAGATATTGAAAAAATCTTAAATAAAAATTTAGATTGCGATCTTTTCGTTTCTTCTGGTGGTGCATCTGTAGGTAAATACGACCTATTAAAAAGTGTATTGGACAAAAAAAATATTAATACCAATGTAAATTTTTGGAAGATAGCTATGAGACCTGGGAAGCCTCTAATATTTGGAAAATATAAAAATATTCCTTTTTTAGGGTTGCCTGGAAACCCTGTTTCTGCAGGAGTTTGTTCATTAATTTTCTTAAGAACATCAATTAACAAAATTTTAGGTATAAATGATTTTTTTCCTGATTTGCATGTTGGAATTCTTAATGGCGAATTAAAAAAAAATGATCAAAGACTTGATTTTGTTAGAGCGTATTTTGATAAAAATGATAAAAATAAAATAATACCATTTTCAAAACAGGATAGTTCAATGATTAATTTATTTTCTAAATGTGACTGTCTTATTTTAAGAAAACCTTTTGAGAAAAAAGCTTTAAAAAATACTAAAGTTAATTTTATAAAATTTCCTGATTTAATATAAATTATTGACTTAATTAACAATTTATGTAAGAACAAAAGGTGAATATGCTTACTATTAAACAATCACAATTACTAAATTACTTAATAAAAAAGATTGAGGATAGTGGTACATCTCCGTCATATGAAGAAATTTGCATTCACTTAAATTTAAAATCAAAATCAGGCATTCATAGAATAGTTCAAGGTCTTGTAGAACGTGATTACATTATAAAACTTAATAATAAAGCTAGGTCTATATATCCAAAAAAATATCCAAATGGTAAAATTTATTCTACATTAAAACAAGATCAAGACAATGAAGAACCCAATAACATCAATACCTTGAGTATACCACTTTTAGGTAAAATTGCTGCTGGATTACCCATAGAGGCAATTGAAACTGCTAACGAAAATATAGAAGTTCCTATTTCCTTCTTAGGAAAAGGTAAATGCTATGCATTAAAAGTTGATGGTGACTCAATGATTGAAGCTGGTATCTTACAAGATGATATCGCAATAATTGATTCAGAAAGACAACCCACAAACGGCGATATAGTAGTTGCATTGATTGATGAAGAAGATGTAACTTTAAAGCGCTTTAGAAAAAATGGAGAGAGTATTGCTCTTGAACCAGCAAACATAAATTATAAGACATACATCTATGGGCCGAATAGAATAAAAGTTCAAGGTGTACTAACTTCTTTATATAGACACTACTAAAATTTAAAATCATGATAAGAACTAGGTTTGCACCATCGCCAACAGGTAAACTTCATATTGGAGGAGCAAGAACTGCATTATTTAATTACCTTTTTGCAAAAAGTAATGGTGGCAAATTTTTGCTTAGAATTGAAGATACAGATATCAAAAGATCTTCTAAAGAAAATATAGATGTAATTTTGAATGGATTAAATTGGCTTAAATTAATTCCTTCAGAAAAAGAAAAATATCAATCTAACGAAACCCAACAACATATAGATATTGCCTATAAATTACTAAAAAATGGATTTGCATATAAATGTTATCTATCTACTGAAGAATTAAATGAAATGAGAAATCAATCTCGTAAAAAAGGTGAAGTCATTAAATCACCTTATAGAGATAATTTAGTCAATATAAAAAATAAAGATTTTGTTATTAGATTAAAAATGCCTCTAAAAGGACAAACAACTATAAATGACAAAGTTCAAGGTGAAGTCAATGTAAATAATTCAATACTAGATGATATGGTTTTGTTAAGAAAGGACAATTCACCAACCTATATGTTGGCATCGGTTGTAGATGATTATAATATGGAAATAACCAACATTATTAGAGGAGATGACCATTTTAATAATGCCTTTAGGCAAATTCAAATAATTAAATATATGAATTGGCCAATACCAACTTATGCTCATATTCCATTAATACATGGAGAAGATGGAACTAAATTATCAAAAAGACATGGTGCAGAAAATGTCATGGATTATAAAAAAGATGGCTATGAGGTGGAAGTATTAAAAAATTACCTATTAAGATTAGGTTACTCAGTAAATGACGATAAAATATATGATTTAGAGAATAATACATTTAATTTTAAATTAGATAAAATTAATAAAAGTCCATCAAGATTTGATTTAAAAAAATTATCCAATATGAATGCGTTGTATTTGAGAACACAACCTTTAAATAATTTACTCAATAGAATCAAAACAAAATTTAACTTGAATGAAGAAATTTTAGAAAGACTTGATTTTTTGTTACCAGATTTAATTCAAAGATATACTTACTTAAATGAAATTGAGAATGACTTTCTTTGGTTGTCAAATGATTTTACTAATAATTTATCAGATCTAAATCAAGAAAACTTAAATCTTGTATTTGAAGTCTTAAATATATTAAAATCAACTGAATGGAATTTAATTGAATTAAAAGAAAATATAGAAAAATATTTAGTTCAAAATAATTTAAAAATGAAAGACCTAGGGCCAGTTTTAAGAATGATTTTGACAGGAAAAACTAATACTCCAGATATTTTTAAAGTTATATTTATTATTGGTAGAAATGAGTGTATAAAAAGATTAACTAAAGTTTAATGAAGGCAGAAATATGAATGATAATAAGAATGCAAAATTAATTTTTAATAATAAAGAGGTTGAGTTAGATGTATTGCATGGTTCAGTTGGACCGTCTGTAATAGATATTAGAAAACTTTATGGGGAGATAGGTTGTTTTACTTACGACCCTGGCTATGGTGCAACTGGTTCGTGTGAATCTGCTATAACTTATATTGATGGTGAAGAAGGAATATTGTTACATCGAGGATACTCTATTGATGACCTTGCCAATAAAAGTTCTTTTCTAGAGGTTGCTTACTTATTGTTAAATGGCGAACTACCAAAAAAAGAAGAAAAAGAAGAATTTGAAAATGCTATCACACTCCATACCATGGTTCATGAACAATTAATAAACTTCTATAGAGGTTTTCGAAGAGATGCTCATCCTATGGCAATTATGGTTGGTGTTGTTGGAGCTCTTTCAGCTTTTTATCCTGATTCAACAAATATTGATGACCCTTATGAAAGAATGGTTTCATCACGAAGATTAATTGCAAAAATACCAACCATTGCTGCTATGGCATATAAATATTCTTTAGGACAACCATTCAATTATCCATTAAATGATTTAAATTATTCTGAAAACTTTTTGAATATGTGTTTTTCTGTTCCAGCTGAAAAATACAAGCTTAACAAAACTATTTCTGATGCATTAGATAAAATACTAATATTACATGCAGATCATGAACAAAATGCGTCAACTTCTACTGTAAGAATAGCAGGTTCTTCTGGAGCAAATCCATTTGCTTGTATTGCATCAGGTATAGCTTCTTTAT
>CAJWZP010000008.1 GCA_913050325.1 uncultured bacterium | reverse complement strand
CTGAAGAAAAGAAAGATGTTGAAGTAAAAACTCCAATGTTATCAAAGTCGACCCCGGTTAAAGAAAAAAATGAAGGGGGAAATAATGAAGAATAATATTTCTGTTTTAGTTTTTATCTTGAATTTTTCTTTTGCTTGTTCCTCTTTTGCACTTCCATGGTCAACAGATATGTGGGATGCACCAAGCGTCAAACCGTATGAAGAGGCAAGAGAATATCCTGATAATAATATAAGATTAGAAGAAGAAAATAGAGAGCTTGAAAGAACTGAATATGAAGAAATTGGAGTAGGTCCTAATAGAGGAACCGAATCAATTAAACAAGGTAAAGAGCTTTATCAAACTTACTGTTATGCTTGCCATGGTATGGATGGGGGTGGATATGGCCCAGTCATTAAAAATGATCTGAGAAAAAACGCGTATTTCTATCCAGTAAATCTTAAGCAAGCTCAGACACAAAAAAGAACTGATGGCTATATTTATGCATATATAAGATATGGTGGAAAAGTTATGATGCCTGCTTATGCTAGAATTAATGAGCAAGAAGCATGGGATATCGTTTACTACGTAAGATACTTACAAGGAAAAATTAAGCAGCAGTAGATTTATTATGAGTGAAGATTTAAATAAGATTTTAGTTTTTTCGAAAGGTTTAACCAAATTATTTTATATAGGAATAATAGTTGGTTTTGGATCCTTTGTTTATTATGCATTGGGGAGTCATGCTGATATGGCTTGGACTGCTTTTCATTTAAATTTTCTTTTTTGGGCTGGCTTAAGCCACGGAGCTTTATTATTTGCTTCTGCAATGAGGATTACTGAATCAAGTTGGGGTAGGCCCCTAATAAGAATTTTTGAATCGTTAGGTTCCTTTATTCCTTTTGTTTTTATATTTATAATTTTTATTTATATTGGAGGCGAATATACTCTTCCTTACATGACAACAAAACCATATTATAGTCAAAAAGCTATTTGGCTCAACGAAGTTTTTGTATTCTCTAGAACATATCTTTTTGTAGGTGGCCTTCATATTTTAATTTATTTTTATTTATATAATTCATTAAGACAAGATTTAGCTGGAACTAATTTAACCAAAGGTTTTTTTGCTTTTCTTTCTAAACCTCTAAAGGAAAATGAAGGTAATTTCGATTCAAAACTATATAAATTATCAATTGCAATAGCCTTTATCTATGCACTTTCTATGAGCTTTCTTGCCTTTGATTTTATGATGTCTTTGGACTCTCATTTTTATAGCACTTTATTTGGAGTATATTACTTTATGGCTTCTGTGTTAGGTGCTTTAATGCTGACAGTTATCATATCATCAATGTTAACTTTGAAATTTAAACTAGATAAAGTAATTACAGAAATGCAATTTTATGACTGCGGCAAGTTAATGTTTGGATTGTCTGTTTTTTGGCTTTATAGCATGTACTCTCAATTTTTACCTGTTTGGTATGGAAATATGCCTGAAGAAACAGGCTATGTAGGATTAAGAGTCTTCCAAGAACCTTATAGAACTTTTATATGGGTCATTCTTACATGTGTTTTTGTTATACCATTTGTTTCACTAATACCTAGAACTAATAAATTAGTTAAACCTGTTATGGTTTCAATAGCAACCGTTTCATTATGTGGTTTATTTTTAGAAAAAATATGGCTTATATATCCTTCATTAATGCACGATCATTTTCACATTGGTCTTGAGGTTGTATTGGTAACATTTGGTTTTTTAAGTTTATTTTTATTGTGTGTCACTAAATTTTTATCATTATTTCCAGTTTATGCTTCTAATGATAAATATTTGATTAAAAAATTAGAGGGCGGAGATCATCACTAATGGATAAAAAAAGTAACTTATTAGGGAAAGGTGGAGCGATTGGATTTGCATTAGGTGTTTTCGGGTTTATTTCATTGTTAGTAACTATTTCAATGCTTGGACCCTTTATTCCTCATCTAATTCGTACTATATTTAACATATATTATGGTGAATAAAAAAATTACTTATAAGAAATCTGGAGTCAATATTGATGAAGGAAATCTGTTTGTAAAAAAGATTCAGCCATTTGTTAAAAAAACACTATCCAAAAATGTACTTGGAAATACAACTTCTTTTGCTGCATTATATAAATTAAATACAAAAAACATAAAAAATCCTGTTCTAGTTTCTTGTACAGATGGTGTTGGCACCAAAGTTCAACTAGGTGTTGCTACAGATAAAATATCTGGTTTAGGTATTGATCTTGTTGCAATGTGCGTAAATGATTTAATTTGTACAGGTGGAAAACCATTATTTTTTTTAGATTATATAGCTACATCAAAACTCTCATCAACTTATCATTCAAGAATTGTAAAAGGGATTTCTAAAGGATGTCTAGATGCAAACTGTTCTATTGTAGGCGGTGAAACAGCTGAAATGCCAGGAATGTATAGTTCTAAAGAATTTGATATCGCAGGATTTTGTACTGGTATTGTTGATTATCAAAACATGATAGATATTAACAAAGTAAAAAAAGGTAATTTAATAATTGGCTTGCCATCATCAGGCCCTCATTCTAATGGCTATTCTTTGATTAGAAAACTATATAGTCCAAAAGAATTAAAAAGAAAAAATAATAAAGTTTTATTAGAATCATTAATGAAACCAACTAGAATCTATGTGAATTTAATTAACAAAATATATAATAAAAAATCTGGTATTTTAGGAATTGCAAATATAACTGGTGGGGGATTAATTGAAAATATTCCGAGATCAGTGAATAAAGATTACGGTATCAAAATATTTAAAGACAATTGGAAAATACCAAAAGTTTTTAATGATATTATGAAAAGATCTGGATTATCATTTGAGGAAATGTCGAGAGTTTTTAATATGGGAATTGGAATGGCTATTATAATTGACAAGAAAAAACTTTTGGAAATATCAAAAAAATTAGCAAAATTAAATGAGAGATTTTTTGTAATAGGAGAGGTTGTTAAAGAAAAAGGTTTCGAAATTATCTAAATCCCCAAGAGCCTACTTGGTATGAAAATGAAACTCTTATATTTAATTTTTCAAGATTACCCCATGAAGATGGAAATGGTGGATATGGAGCTGCATCCACAATTGAATTTTTAGCTTCGCTATCTAATAATTTATATCCCGAGGAATTGAGAACTTTAACATCTATTAATTTTCCAGTTTTATTTAAAGACATAAGAATAAGAACTTTACCTGTCTGACCTTTTCTATAAGCTTCTTTTGGATAAGACCATACCATCTCAATTTTTCTTTTAATTTTCATGAAATAAGAAATATATTTAAATTGTTTAGTATCTAAATCAACAGTTTCTTCATTACTGAAAGAATCTTTAGATGTTATCTTAGGCTTAAAAATATTTTCTTCTGTTTTTATATTTTCCTTTGAATCCTTTTCATCTTTTTCCTCCTCTTTTTTTGCTAAATCTCCGAAATCAACCTTTTTCTTTTTTTTATTATCTGACTCTTCTTTGTTTTTTCTTGATAAATCAGATTTTTTACTTTTTATTGAAGGTTGTTCAAAATTATCGATTTTGCCTTTTGGTGCAATCTCATTTTTAGCTTTATTACTTTTTTTGGCTAGTTTATCTGCATCATTATCAATTTCATTACTTTCCTGTGTGATATCTGTTATTTGAATATATTTTAAGGGTTTTTTATAAATTAGATCAAAATCAGATAGAAAAAGAGCTATCAAAAAAATTAGAGTATGAATTAGTATAGATAAAAATAAGTATATATTTCTCTTTATTTTTTTAATTATTTTTTTCATTTATTTTAACCGCATAAGATGTATTATAAGTATAGATGTTTTTTATTAGGGTTTCTGTTTTTTTATTTCTAGTCCAAAGTTTTCTAATTGTTGTCGAGGCATCACCTCGTAAGGATTGGAATTATGGGAAAAAAAATAAAGAAGTAAAACATCATACAATTGAGGTTAAGATTAAAGATTTTACAAATAAACAATCTGATAATAAAAATAAGAAATTAAAACCAGGTACTCCTAGAGATAAATATTAAAATATGAAACATTTTGGTATCATAATATTGTCATTAATTCTATTTTCCTGCTCGTGGGTTTCTGATACATGGGAAAAAAGGCCTGACTGGGCCTTTCCAGAAGATAAGCAAGCCGAAAATATTGATTTTAAATCATACAATTTAGTTTCAGGTTTTAACTCAAAAATTACAGGTGGTAAATTAGAAAAAAAGCTAGATGAAAAGAATATTAAGTTTTCCTCATCCAGAGATTCTAGAAAAGATTTAAAAATTTATTCAGTAGACGGCAGTCTTCTTGATACAAAAAATTCTTTTTCATATAAAAATATAGAATCAAACGTCGATTTTTTTGATGGAGATTTCCTTTCATCTAGAATTTTTATTGATGCACTTAATTCAACAAATTTAGATCAAATCGTATCTGCTTTGTATAATTTTTTAGTTGATAACTATTCGGAACCAACATCTGAATCGTCTATTTATTCCTTTGAAACATATATTTGGAAGCAAGGGGATTTGGAAGTCTTTTTATCTATTGATCCTGAAAATAATTCAGTTGTTTTATCTGAAATAAATTCTGCTTTAGAGGAATCAAGAAGGTTTAAAGAATTTAAAGAGAAATATATTGAAGAATTCCAAACATATGAAGAAGAATTGAGATACGGAAAAAATAGAAGATAATTTATATACTGTTATCAACTATATTTGCAAAATCAGACATAATTTCATTTAATGAATAGTCTTTTGGTGTATAAACAGCTTTAACACCATTGTTTTTTAAGATGATATGATCTTCATCTGGTATTATGCCTCCAACTATCAACGGAGTATTTTCAAACCCTTTATTTTTTATCATATCAATTATTTTAGGAACAATAGACAAGTGGGAACCTGACAGAATACTTAAGCCAACTAAATCTACATTTTCTTGTTCAATTGTACTGACAATTTCATCAGGAGTTAATCTTATACCATGGTAGATTACTTCCATTCCAACATCTCTTGCTCTAACTGCAATTTGTTCCGCACCATTTGAGTGTCCATCTAAACCAGGTTTTCCAATTAGAATTTTTATAGGTCTACCTAGTTTTTTTGATACATCATTAACTTTACTTCTGACTTTACGTATTTCTTCATCATCTATACCAGTTGTAATAGAAGTTCCCGTTGGCGGCCTGTATTCTCCAAATATTTCCCTTAATTTTTCAGACCATTCACCTGTAGTTACTCCATTAACTACACAATCTATGGTCGCATCCATTATATTTTCTGAATTTTCTACGGCTATTTTTAAATTTTTGAGTGATTTATCAACTTTTTTACTATCTCTATTTTTCTTGAACTCTATAAGACTATCTATTTTTTTCTTAACAAGATTATCATCAACCTTTTGTATAGACTCATTTGCCCCAATTGGTGACTCCTCAGATTCTGTAAAACAATTTACACCAATAACTTTTTTATCACCATCCTCGATTTGTTTAGCTCTTTTGGATAATGATGCAACTAGAGACTCTTTCATATATCCATTTTCAAGTGCAACTGCAGCACCTCCCATATCATCTATTTTTTTAATCTCTTCATAAGCTTCTTCTTTTAAATTTTTTACTTTCTCATTTATTACCTTTGAACCCTCAAAAATATCATCATATTCTAATAAGTCAGTTTCAAAGGCTAAGATTTGCTGAAATCTTAAGGACCATTGTTGATCCCAAGGTCTAGGCAAGCCTAGAGCTTCATTCCATCCAGGCAATTGAACAGCTCTTGCTCTTGAATCTTTACTTAGAGTTACCGCAAGCATTTCAATAATTATTCTTGCCACATTATTTTCAGGTTGTTGAGCTGTTAACCCTAGTGAATTAACCTGTACTCCATATCTAAATCTTTTATATTTTGGGTCTTTAACATTATATCTTGTAGTACATATTTCATCCCACATTTCTGTAAATGCTCTCATTTTACAAAGCTCTTCAATAAATCTTATTCCAGCATTAACAAAAAAAGAAATTCTTCCAACAACTTTTTGAAAGTCATCATCTGGAATTTGCCCAGAATCTCTAACTGAATCTAAAATGCATATGGCATTTGATAAAGCAAAAGCCACTTCTTGAACAGGTGTTGCACCAGCTTCTTGTAAATGGTAGCTACAGATATTTGTAGGGTTCCATTTTGGAATATGTTTATAACAAAAAATAATCATGTCAGATATTATTTTAATGGATTGTTTAGGTGGAAAAATATAAGTGCCTCTAGATAGATATTCTTTTAGTAAATCATTCTGTGTTGTACCTTGAAGTAAATTTAGATCTATATTGTTATTTTTCGCTACACCACAATAAAGTGCAAGAAGCCAGGCTGCGGTAGCATTTATAGTCATTGAAGTATTCATTTTATCCAATGGTATATCTTCAAATAATTGTTCCATATCAGATATATTAGATATCGGAACTCCTACTTTACCCACTTCGCCTTGAGCCAATATGTGATCAGAATCATAACCAGTCTGAGTCGGTAGATCAAAAGCTACACTTAAACCTGTTTGACCTTTGGACAAATTAGTTTTAAATAATTTATTCGTATCCTCTGCTGTTGTATGTCCAGCATAGGTTCTCATTATCCAAGGTCTATCAATTTTTTTTTCCATAACTTTTTACTAGTTATTTCCAAGTATATCATAACCAGTTATTGATTTACTTTTTTCAGCCATGGAATCCAAATATTCTTTATCAACTAAGCCTGCTAAATAGGCTTTTGAAACTCTCATGAGTGCAATTTTAGCAGTTGCTTCATCTATCATTTCACCAGTTTCTGGATCAAACATTGAACCTCCACCCATTTCATGATAAAAATCAAGTTGGTGTTTTGCAGCTTTTACCTGTTCTTCGTTTGGAGTAAAAGCTTCATTAGATATGATAGCTTGCTGAGGATGAATAACCCATGTTCCATCCATTCCTATCAAGGCTGAACCTTGAACCTTCTTACGAAGACCTTCTTCAACTTCCTTTACTCTTTCAGGAGTATCATCCTTTCTCCATAGTCCTAGATAAACGTTGTCAATTGCATGAAGACCAGCTGCTTTAGCTGCTGTTATAACTGCTTTTTTTTCGTAATAAAAAACTTCATTTTGTATATCTAAGCAAGCACTTGGGTCTACACCAAGTTCAGCAGTATAATCAGCAATACCAAAAATTAATCCTGCCATCCTTGGTGAAGCTTGAGCCATATCCAATGCAGATTCTAATGCACCAGGTCTTTCAATTAAAGCCTCTATCGCCAACTTAGTTTTCCAACCATTTTTCTGCTCTAATTCATCAAGTGTATCTGAAACAAGTTTTACATCTTCAGGGCCATTACATTTGGGAATTATAATTCCATGAAATTTATCAACAGCTCCACTTAAGATTGCTTCCATATCTCCTCTAAAAAATTCTGATCTAATATTATTTGGTCTCACTGTTATAACTTTTTTACCAAAATCAAGCGTATTTAATGCCTCAACCATTGTTGCCCTGCTTTTATCTCCTTTAAATTCATAAGGGCAAGCATCCTCTAAATCCGCCATTACATGATCTACGGGTGTTTTCTCGGCACTTGCTGCGTTCGTATGAAGCTTCATGTTGTGCCCAGGGTAAGTTAACTCGGTTCTTGGTACTACAACTCTAGTTCCTTCGTCTAATATAAACATTCTATTTTCCTCCAAATATTAAGAATTACTTATTTAATAAGGATTTTGCAATGACTTCGTGTTGTATTTCACTTGTCCCTTCGAAAATACTTATTACTCTTGCATCTCTCCAAAATCTTTCCACAGGGAATTCTTTGGAGTATCCATATCCGCCAAGTATTTGCATAGCTTCTCTAGTGACATATTCTGCAGCTTTAGCAGATTTTATTTTGGCCATACCGGCTTCAAGATCACATCTTTTACCAGAATCTTTCATTGATGCAGCATAATAAACTAACTGTCTAGCAGCCTCAAGTTCAGTTGCCATTTCGGACAACTTCATTCTTATAGCTTGGTGTTCTGAGATTGGTTTACCAAACTGCTCTCTTTCTTTTGAATATTGTAATGAGAAATCAAAAGCCGCTTGTGCTACACCAACCGCTCTTGCGGCAGTTTGAAGTCGAGCTGCTTCATAAGTTTCCATTAATTGATAAAAACCTCTATTTTCTTCTGTTCCAATTAGATTTTCTTCAGGAACAAAAACATCTTCAAGTGAAAGATTGTATGATTTCATTCCATGATATCCAACAGTGGGAATTGGTTCCCCTTTAATATTAGGATGATCTATATCTTCACCGGGATCTTTTTCAACCATAAAAATACTTAATCCTTTATGTCTTTTACTTAAATCTGAATCTGTCCTTGCAAGTACTGTTAGGTAATTTGCCCTATTAGCATAAGTACACCATGCTTTGGAACCATTTAGAATATAACCACCATCAACTTTTGTAGCTTTAGTAATCATACCACCGGAGTCAGAACCAAAATCAGGTTCTGTAAACGCGGCTGCTGTCATATACTCTCCAGTTGCAATACCAGGTAAAAAACGCTTTTTTTGATCTTCTGTTCCATGAGCTAACAATAAAGTTCCAGTTAAAATTCCTCTGGTCATTACACTCCCTACACTCAATAGACCTTTACTGAGTTCTTCTGAAACAATAGACAAGGTTATGTAATCAAGACCTAAACCATCATATTCTTCGGGAAAGATGACTCCAAAATATCCCTGCTCAGCCATTTTTTTAATAATCTCTTGAGGTATATCTGGATATTTATACGAGTCTATATCTGCTGCAATAGGTACTATTTCCTCTTGAGTGAATTTTCTGACAGCTGATCTGAACTCTTCATGGTCGTTTGTTATAAAAGACATAATTGTTCCTCCAATAAATACTAAAATAACTTTTGGGGCGCGACATTGTTACTATTAATTATACAATGGTATATTTGAAATTAAAGTGAATAAAATCTTTCAAATTATTAAAAAAAAATATATATTTACAATATTAAAGATTATAAGGATTTGAAATGAGTTATGAATTTATATTAATAGAGTTAGAAACAGGTAATGTAAAAATTAAATTAAGACCTGATTTAGCACCTAATCATGTCCAACGTATTGTTGAGTTAGCAGAAGAGGGGTTTTATGATGGAGTAGTATTTCATAGAGTAATTCCAGATTTTATGGCACAGACAGGAGACCCAACTGGTACAGGGACAGGTTCATCAGATAAGCCAAATTTAAAAGCAGAATTTAGTGATGAAAAGCATACTAGAGGTATTGCATCGATGGCAAGATCTAGTGATCCTAATAGTGCAAATTCTCAATTTTTTATTTGTTACAATGATGCAAGTTGGTTAGATGGCCAATATACTATTTGGGGTGAAGTTATTGAAGGAATGGAGCTAATTGATGGATTAAAAAAAGGTACCGATCAAAGTGGTATGGTTCAAGATCCTGATAAGATGATTAAAGTAAGACCACAGTAAAAGATAGTTGGGAGAGCTATTATGAAATTAAAAGACTTGATTAGAGAATATAAATGGACCATAACGCCTATATCATATGTACTACTCTTGGGTATTTTTTCAATTTTTTTTCTATTTAAAAATTCAAATCATGAATTAATTGATTCGAGAATTGACTCAGTAGATGGAATCTTACTAGGTTCAGAAATAGTTAATAGCAGTAATTTTCCATTGAACGATATTGAGAAAGATGCTTTGAAAAGTGTAAGTAAAAAAGATTTAATTTTTTACTCAAAAGATACAATTTTAGAAAATATAGAAAATATAAAAACAATCTATGGTGGCTCAAAAGATAATAAAGTGGCATTGATAGGCTATATGACTCGAGGAATCAAAGACTGTAAAAGGTTAAAATATTTTTCTTTAGGTCAAAATGGAAAACATTATGCTGTAGATAAAGGCAGTGCAACAAATGCTAAACTTATATGGAATTCTAAAACTAACATTTATATTTATTATAATTTTTTCGAATCTAAAGGTTTAAACCTCGAAAAAAAATGTTTGTATATAATAATGGCTAGATAAAATTGAGTGTTTATATTAATTTTGATTCGCAACAATTTGTTTATGAGGATGGGGACAATGTTGATTATTTTCCACCAACTTTGAACGATGATTGTTTTTCTAGACATTTGCTAATTAATAAATATTTATCTACAAAAAAACCAAAATATTTATTTTGGTCACTCGAAAGAGATATTAATGTTTTAATGGATCCGTTCTTTGTTGAAACGATAACCTATTGGACAAATCTTAATATTAATCAATCCTCAAACAACATTACAAATTTGATAAATAACATTAGTACGTCTATAAAAAACTCAAGAAATAATCAAAATTATTATCATTATGATACTGGATTAGTTCACTCGTATGTTAATAATGATTCTCCAATCATAACATTTGAAACTCATCCTCCGAGGCGATGTTCAAGAGTTGTTGATACATTTGATCAAATTAAAAGAGAACTTGAGAGCAATTGTGATGATTTGAATAATTTAAAAAAAATATTTGAAAAAAATTATGGAATATCAAATATTAAAATCCAATTAGAGGATATAGACTTAATGGCTGCAGATTTATTTTTGTTAATTCATGATAGTTTAAAAAAGGTTGATCCTATTAGTATAAAAACTACTCCAAGAATACTTTTAGAAATTGTAGATGATGCTAGAAGTTTTCTAAAAGGACTAAACTATATAATTGATACCTTTAGAATAGTAGACTATTGGGATCCCGATAAAAAAAGATAATAATTAAAATTAAAATGTCATGTATATAAATTTTTTAAATTTATCCATTCCAATATAGATACCGACTGTAATTAAAAAAAGAAAAATTCTTTTTATAAAACCTATCTTCTTGAAAATAGTATTAATCATTAAGAATTGACATACCCATAACCATCCCATTAAAACAATTAATGCTCCTATTGATAAAGCTTGGGGGTGAGTTTCATTTAAGGATGTAAATATTGAAATGATAATTAAAATAATTGAACCTATAATTACAGGAGACAATGTATAAGAATATGCTTTAAGAATTAAATTGTATTGAGAAATCCTGTGGCCAGCACCTAAAAGTCTTGAAAACATTGATAAAAAGAATACAGAAATTATTATTTCAAAAAAATAAAAAATAAAACTAAAATTGCTTAAGGCATATTTATTATCAAAGACATAATATGCTACATCATCAAGTAGAGTAGCAATAATAATTACATTTAAAGCTTTAGAAGTAGGAATATAGTTTTTATTGTCATGTATTGATAAGTAAAACTTTGTAGATAGAAAAAAAGTTGATAATAAATTAATTAACATAAATACACTACATCTCTTCTCCCTCTATAATTAAAATATTAAATCAATTTAATAAATGTTTCAATTATAATTTAAATATAGTATGATTGAACAAAATTAAGGGAAGATTAATGACTGAGAAACAAAATAAACCTTTTAAGAAAAAACTGATTGAAATTTTAGGTTGGATTATAAGCATTGCAGCTCTTTATTTTGTATATCAAAATGTAATCAATATAGATTTGGAAGCTGCAAAAGCAAAAGTAAGCTATGCTTGGATTCCATATATAATATTTTTTATCGCAATATATGTCTTTCTTATGGGGTTTTTAGCAACTGGTTGGAGATATATGCTTGAATTACTCCATGGTTCTGAATTACCTAAATGGAGAATTATAGGTATTTATACTAAAACACAAATATATAAATATATACCATCAAACTTAATGCATGTTGTCGCCAGAATATATTATGCTACCCAACTTGGTCCTTCAAAAAGCAATGTTGTGCAGAGTTATTTTTTAGAAATAGTTTTTATGGTATTGATAGGGTTAATGATAGTTTTAATATCAACTATTACAGGATCTTTTGCTTTGTCAGATGAATTAATTAATAAAATAAAAGATTTTTCTGGAGGAAAGTTAAAAGGTTTTTCACTTGGTATTTTAGCTTTTGGTGCATTAGCAATTGTATTCTATCTTTTTAAAGCTTTAAAAAATTATAAATCATCTTTTAATACAGGAAATATTTATAGAATGCTAAAGTTAATGTTGCTGCTTCTAGGCTTTTTCTATGGAATGGGGTTAGTAGAGTATTTTGTTTTTAATAAATTATTAGGGATGGAGATTACCTTTTTATATGTAGTGGCTCTATTTACAATTACTTGGCTTGGTATGTTTGTAATTCCAGGAGCTCCAGGAGGAATAGGTGTAAGAGAGTTTATAGTAATTACTTTATTATCTCCCATTTTTGGACCAGATGACCCCACAATAGGAATCATAATCTTTAGAGTAATAACTGTTTTAGGTGATGCATTACTATTACCAATTGGTAGCATCTTTTTACCAGAGGATATTTCCGATGCCAAAGAAGTTAATTAATTTAGTTTCATACTGGTAATATATATCCAATGAATACCTTTAAAATAATTGGATTTTATAAATTTTTAAAAATTTCATCGTGTCAAAAGACTAAAGATATTATCGATAGTCTTTTGGTTAAGCAAAAAATTCTTGGAACAATTATTTTAGCAAAAGAAGGAATAAATGGTATGTTGGCAGGTGATAATGATTCTATAAATCAAGTTATAGATTTTATTGTAAATAATTTTAATATTGATTTTTCCGAAATAAAAATTTCTTATACCCAAAAAAAACCATTTCATAGACTAAGAATTAAAATAAAAGATGAAATTATAAGTTTAGGAAATTCAAAATCTTCTGATCCAAATAAAAAAGTTGGAACATATATAAACTCAAATGAATGGAATAATCTTTTAAATGAGAAAGATGTAATATTAATTGATACAAGAAACTACTACGAGTCTAAAATTGGTAAGTTCAAGAATTCAATAGTACCAAATTTAATCAACTTTAAACATTTTCCAGACTTTGTTGAAAAATTAACACTTCATAAAAATAAAAAAATTGCAATGTACTGTACAGGCGGAATAAGATGTGAGAAAGCTAGTTCTTATATGCTTAATTTAGGTTTTAAAAATGTTTATCAGTTACAAGGTGGGATTATAAAATATTTAGAAGATATGGAAAAAAATAAAGAGAAATCAAAATGGGAAGGGGAATGTTTTGTTTTTGATAATAGAGTTTCTGTAAATCAAGACCTTTCAGTTGGAAACTACATCATGTGTCATGCATGTAATGAGCCATTGAGTATTGAAGAAACAAAGTTAGAATCATATAAAGAGGGTATTCATTGCCCAAAGTGTGTCGATTCTTTATCTTCTAAACAGCTGTTAAGATTAAAAGAGCGACAAAAACAGGTCGAATTATCAAGACTAAGGGGTACAAGTCATATTGGCAAAAAATAAAATATATATTTCTTTATTAATTATTTTTTTTACAATTTTTTCATGTTCTGATTCGGAAGTTTTTATTTCAGATGGATTATTTATTAACTATAGGAATGAAGATGTAGGAACTGTAGAATTAACCCAACAAGGTAATGGCTCAAACATTAGAATTTCAATTAAGGGCTTAATTCCTGGTAAATATTCTTTAGATTTCTATGAAATAGGAAAGTGTAATTCCCCTGATTTTGAAGCTTCAGGACCCAAAATAAAGTTTTTTGATAGGGAAAATTTATATACTTTTTACGTTAAAAAAGAAATAAATAGATATACAGGAAAGGTCAAAGATTTTAATCAAACGTTATTTATCGAAAGAATTATATTAGACCCTAAAGTTGAACAATCATTATCAGACTTTAATGGCTCATCATTTATATTATCAGATGAATTGGGTAAGAAAATAATATGTTCTGAAATATATTTAAGATGATAATAATGACTCAAGTTCGCCGTTATTATTCAAATTATTTAACTCATCAAAACCACCTATAAGTTTATTATTTATTAAAATTAGTGGGACGGTTCTCCAATTATATTTCGTGGAAATTTCTAATCTTTCTTCTAGATTATCTGTTAAATCTACTTCATCAAATTCAATATTTAATGATTTAAGTAGGTTTTTTGCGGCATCACAAAACGGGCAATAACTTGTTGTGTAAATAACGATTTTCACCTTTTAAGATCTCCTGACTTTTTATAAATTATAGACAATAAGCAATAAAAAATAAAAAAACCTATTAAATCTTGAAAAATATATATAGACATATATTTAATTCTCTCAAATGAAAAAAAGATTAATAAAATTACTAAATATGTAATCCAAGTAAAAAATGTAGATATTAATCCTATCCAAAATCTTCCAATATTAACTCTTTTATAAATATATAAATGAATAATCCCTAAAAGGAAGCAGAATATATAAAATTTTAAAATATTTGAAAATGTATCATTTGTAAAAAAATCAAATAAAAATTCAAAATAAAATAAAATATTAACAGAATCAAATGGATAGGGTGCATAAAAATAAAAGCAAAAAACACATAATGCACATAACCCAATCGAAATTATAAATTCAAAAGTATTTGAAACAAAATAAAGGATTTTTTTTAACATTAATGGAAAAGTAAAAAGGTCAGACTAAGTGTCTAACCTTTTTAAAATCAAAAATTACTGGTTTACAGCTCTTTTATGCTTAGATTGATTTTCAGGTCTTCCAAAATCTAAACCTACTTTAGCAGCCCAGTTCTGATGACCTGGAACATGACCAGCGTATCCAAGAGCTTTTTGAGGATCATGCGATGATTGAGCAAAATCCTGGCTTACTTGTCTAGCCCAGTTTCTTTGTGGTGAATTGTGATTATCTGGCATATTGCACCTCCTGATATATAAATTGTATCAAAAGGAAGTTTTAAATTCAACATTGTATTACATTTAAATTTTATCAGGAAGACCTTTATATGATATTTATTTAATTTATAACCCCAATCCTTAAAATTATAATTATTTAAAGTGTCAGGATATAATATATTTGATATGTTGAGAACAAAAAATAATCAGCTTTATATAGAAGATATATCAATCGAAGAAATTGCAAAAAAATATTCAACTCCATGTTATGTATATAGCAAAAGTAGTTTAATTAAAGAATTTAAAGAATATCAAACAGCTTTTAATATGAAGAAAGATGTTTTAGTCTGCTATTCAGTTAAAGCATCATCAAATCTAAAAATTTTAAATATATTCAAAGAACTCGGAGCTGGCTTTGATATTGTATCTTTGGGTGAACTTGAAAGACTTAAGAGAATAAATGCAGACCCATCAAAAATTGTTTTTTCAGGTGTAGCTAAAAGTGATGAAGAAATAGCAGAATCTTTAAAGTATGGAATATTATTTTTTAATGTTGAATCTTTGGATGAAATGGAAAATATAAACTTTATAGCCTCAAAACAAAATAAAATTGCTAATATTTCAATTAGAGTTAATCCTGACATAGATCCTAAAACTCATCCATATATATCAACAGGATTAAAAACAAGTAAATTTGGTATTGATATAAATCAATCAGTAAATGTTTATGAAAAAGCAGCTAATTTAAAAAATGTAAATCCTATTGGAATTGATGCACACATTGGTTCACAAATATTTGATATTGGATCTTTTGTAGATTCTCTGGAAAGACTAATAGATCTATATAATAATTTAAAAGAAAATAATATAAAAATTACGCACTTTGATATTGGTGGAGGACTCGGGATAAAATATTCAGATGATGATATGCCTCCGACAAAAAAAGAATTTGCATCTAGTATATTAAATAAGTTTAAAGATATAGACTGTAGTTTAATTATTGAGCCAGGAAGATCGTTAGTAGGAAATGCAGGTTTTTTAGTTACATCGGCTCAATATGAAAAAAATAATTATGGAAAACACTTTTTAATTGTGGATGCTGGAATGAATGATTTGTTAAGACCTTCACTTTATAATGCTTACCACAAGATAGAAAAAGTTAATTCAACTACAAATGAAAAAATATCATATGAAATCGTTGGACCAATTTGCGAAACAGGAGATGTTTTAGGAACGAATGTTCAATTACCTAGATGTAAAAAAGGCGACTTGCTCTTAATCCACTCTGCTGGAGCTTATGGCCAAGTTATGTCATCAAATTATAATACTCGACCTAAAGTTTCTGAGGTTCTGGTTGATAATAATAAACATATTTCAATTAGGAAGAGAGAAACTATTAATCAAATGTTAGAAAATGAGGAAAATTATGAATGATTCTTTATTGATCTCAATATTTACAAAAGGCGGCTTTTTCATATATCCGATTCTAGTTTGTTCAATTATCGCGCTATCAATTTTCTTAAAAAAATTTTTTTTGATTTCAAAAGATAAGATTATTTCTAAAAACTTTATTACTCAAATTAATTTAAATATAGACAGTAAAAATTTTGATAAAGCATTAGCACTTTGTGAAAGTGACAAAACTATTTTTTCAAGTCTAGTTGAGATTATTTTACTAAACAGAGATAAAGATGCTCTTTTTATTGAATCAACATTAGAAGATGAGGGACAAAAAAATATATATAAACTATCTGAATCAAATGAAATTTTAGGATCACTAAGTAATATTTGTACCTTGTTAGGGCTTTTAGGAACAATATCTGGGATGATTACTGTTTTTAAAGTAATATCAACACAAACTGTTGTTGACCCACCAAGCTTAGCAGGTGGAATATCAGAGGCTCTATATACTACTGCTTTTGGCCTCCTTGTAGCAATCCCAACTTATGTAGGATACAAATATTTAAATTCTAAAATATTAAACATTTCAGTAGAATTGCAAGACGAGTCAAAAAAAATTATTAATAGGATTAAAAATTAGTGAATTTTTCAAAAAAAATTAATTTAAATTCAGAAACGAATTTAGATTTAACACCTATTGTTGATGTTGTTTTTAATCTTTTAATATTTTTTGCATTATCTTTAAATTTTAGTGAAATCACATCAAGTTTAAATATAAAGCTTCCAAAAGCAAAAAGCTCAGAAACTCTATCTGAGCAACAAATAATCGTAAGTATTGAAAAAAATAATAAAATTTATATTAATGATAAATTTTTATTTTTTGATGAAGTAAAAAATTTTTTAATCAGTCAAGACTCTACAAAAACAATAGTTATTAAAGCTGATGAAACGATTGATCATGGTTATGTTGTAAAGATTATGGATTTGATAAAATCATCAGGTTTTGAAAAAATTGGAATTGCTGTCAAAAGATCTGATAATTAGTTCAACATAGGTTCAAAATATATGAAAAATAAAATTTTATTAGGTTATTTTTTTATTATAGGTACAGCTTTTTTCACTGCATTTTCTTATATATTTGGTAAAAAAATTTCTGACTCTTTATATCCAGAAACAGTCGCTTTTTATTGGTTCTTTGGAGCTTTTCTTGTTGCTGTATTTAAAAGATTTTTTTTTACAGCTCTGGGGTTTAAATTTAAAGTTCCTTTATCGGATTTAGGAAAGTATAAAAAAATAATGATCTTATCATCAATAGTTACTGTTTTTGGTGCAGCTTCATGGGTTATAGCATTAAGAATAATAGGTCCACCTGCAACTTCTTTTCTGATGAAATTTCAAGTTCTATTTGCTGTTATTTTGGGAGTATTTTTTTTAAAAGAAAGATTATCAAAAACTGAAGTATTAGGAATTTTTTTAACAATCATTGGGGGATCATTAATCACATTTAATAATACGCGCATTGAACTTATAGGGTCATTTTATGCAATATCTGCTGCGTTTTTTTATTCCATTTTATTTATTATTGTAAAGAAAACTGCATCAGATTTAAATATGATTATGGTAGCAACTTTAAGGTCTACTGGCGTGGTAATAATTGGCTTTTTTTATCTTATAATTTTTAATAAATTTCAAATTCCAAATCTAAATGACTTTATCATGATATTGCTGGGTGGAACATGTGGAGCATTTATAGGTAAAGCTTTTCAATTTCAAGCTATAAAATTAGTTGATGTTTCAAGAACAACCGCAATAACACCATTAGAAGCAGTATTCGTTGTTTATCTATCTTATATTTACTTTGATACAATTCCGGATTATTTTAAATTGGCTGGTGGATTTTTAATTATTGCAGGAGTTTTTATTCTTTTACTTTTTAGAAAAGACAATATTAATTAGTAAAAGATTTTATAAATTTTTTTTCATCTTTGAATTTTTTAATTGATATATTAATTAATTTAGTAATTAAATTTCTATAAGTAATACCTGAATAATTAATTAATTTAGGAAACATACTTATGTCCGTAAATCCTGGAATTGAGTTTACTTCACTGAAAAATAAACCTTTGCTATTACTTTTTTTAGTTTTTCCATATAAGAAATCTATTCTTGCCATACCCTCACATTTTAACTCTTTAAATATTTTTTTTGCATCACTTTTAATTTTTTTTTCTAAACTTTTATTTTTGTTACATATAGTAGCAGGAATTATTAATTCCGATTTATTATCAACATATTTAGCTTTATAATCATAGAATTCAGATGATGGTTTTATTTCTCCTGGTGTTGAAACAAAGATTTCATCTTTATATCCAAAAACACTAACTTCAATTTCTTGAGCTTTTATAACAGCTTCCTCAACAAAGACTTCATTAGAAAATTTAAATGCTTTTCTGATATATTTTTTTATATTGTTAAAATTATTAATTTTATAAATTCCTATACTTGAACCAAGATTTGATGTTTTTACAAAACAAGGTGTACCAATTTCTTTTTTTACTTTTTTTATATCATTATCTAATGATTTCTCATGCACTATTAAATATTTACAAGTTTTTATATCGTTTTTTGTCACAATATCCTTAGATAAAATTTTATTCATAGTTAATGATGAACTTAATACATCTGAACCCACTGACGCAATATTCAAAATTTTGATAAAACCTTGAATTGCTCCGTCTTCTCCGGTCGTTCCATGTATAATTGGAAAAATTATATCAACTTTTATAGGTCTTTCACCATTTAATAAAAATACTTTTTTTCCACCTGGAGTCACGCTAATAGACGATTCATATGGCTTGAAATTGAGTTTTTTTTCTTTCCTATTAATTTTACAATGCTGTAAAATCCCTTTTTTTGAAATATAAATGCCAATCGGGTTAAATTTTTTTTTATCTATATTGTTTAATATGGAATTTGCTGAAATTATAGATATTTCATGCTCAACAGAAACTCCACCAAATATAATTGCAACATTTTTTTTAACCATTATTCAATAATACTCTTAAATTAATAAAATGTTTATTATTTTGGATATTTTTGGTACAATTTATAAGTTTTTACTTTTTAAAAAACCAATAAAAATAAGACATAGGGGGATTTATAATGTCTACTAAAGTAGTTATTAGTGAGCCTTTAAGAACAGCGATAGGAACTTTTGGAGGAGCCCTTCAAGATGTTTCTGCTGTTAAGTTAGGTGTAACTGTAGTAAAAGAAATTTTAAAAAGAACAGGGATTGAGCCTACACAAATCGATGAGTGTATTATGGGTAATATTCTTGGAGCAGGACAAGGTCAAAATCCTGCAAGACAAGTAGCTTTAGGAGCTGGCTTAGATTATGATACACCGTCATATTCTCTTAATAGAGTATGTGCGTCTGGTGTTCAATCTGTCGCTAATGCTGCTATGGCAATTAAGGCGGGAGATGCTGAATGTGTTCTCGCTGGTGGTATTGAAAATATGAATTTAGCACCATTTATTTTACCAAAAGCAAGATATGGATATAGAATGGCTCTTGAAGCTAGCGATCAAGTTCTTGATGGTATGGTATATGATGGCCTATGGGACATATTCAACAATTACCATATGGGAATGACTGCTGAAAATCTTGCAGAAAAATACAACATATCCAGAGAGGAACAGGATAAATTTGCTATTGAAAGTCAAGGTAAAGCAAAAAAAGCAATGAGAACAGGTGTTTTCAAACCAGAGATTGTTCCCGTTGAATTGGCAAAAGGTGTCTTTGATACTGACGAACATCCTCGTGAGGTTTCAATGGCTGCATTGAGCAGATTAAAGCCAGTATTTACTGAAGATGGTTCAGTTACAGCAGGTAATGCTTCAGGTATTAATGATGGAGCTGCTGCAATGATTGTTTCATCAGAAGAGAAAGCTAAAGAACTAGGCTTAAAGCCTGTTGGAGAGGTAATATCTTATGCGGTTTCAGGTGTTGAACCATCTGTTATGGGTATTGGCCCCGTGCCTGCTATGAATAAAGCTTTAGCTAAAGCAGGCTTAACAATAGATGATATAGATTTAGTTGAGCTAAATGAAGCATTTGCCGTTCAATCTTTGGCTGTTTTAAGTGATTTTCCTATTCCTGCTGAGAAATTGAATGTTAATGGTGGAGCCGTTGCACTTGGTCACCCTATCGGAGCGTCTGGAACAATTTTAATTGTTAAACTCTTACATGAAATGCAAAGAAGAAAGGCCAAAAGAGGTCTTGTTTCATTATGTGTGGGTGGAGGACAAGGTATTGCAATGGTTATTGAAAACCCCAATGCCTAGATAGATATGCAAGAGGATAGATCAAAACAATCAAAAGATGTTTTTAGTAGTAAACTTGAAGTTGAAACTAAAAAATTTTTTTTTGATTTAAAAGAGAATCATAAAGGCCAATTTCTTCGAATCACCGAAGTTAGTGGTGGAAGATCTAGCATAGTAATTCCCGTGGATGGACTTGGAGAATTCCAAGACCATCTGCTGGAAGTTATCAGTAAAGCCTCTTCAAGTTAAGCTTTTTTCATTTAATTCTTTAAAATTATTTTTTAATATTTTACACTCAATTTTTTTATCTTCTGACATTAGATAGGCTTCTTGCTCTTTATTTTCTTCATGATTAATAAAAGAAGAAAAGTATAAATTATTTTTATCAGAATATTCTAATGCAACAACTTCACCAATCTCCTCATTATTTTTTAATATTTTAAGATTTTTTATATTTGATATTAAGCTATTTATTTTAATATAAGCAAAATTTCTTTTCACCTGACCTCTATATCTTACTCTGGCAACTATTTCCTGTCCCAAGTAGCAACCTTTTTTGAAATCTATTAAGCTCCACAGATTTAATTCCATAGGGGTCTTATTTTTAAATGCATTAATACTAATTGGATTTCCATTCATAATGTAATTTTCAAGATTTGATTTATTCATTTCAAACAATTTCTCACTCTCATTAATTAATATTTTATTCTTGTTTGGATAAAACTCGGTAAAACTTTTATTTTCATTTTTACATTCGCTCACAGTTGAATATAAAAGTTTAGTTTTATTTATTTCAATATCCATTGATAATTTATATTTATTAATATTCTCTTCTAAATTTTCAAAGCTAATATTTTCAACTAAGTAAGTTTTTTCATAATTCTCTTTGGATTTATCAATATCCCACAATAACGATATATCATGAATAATTCTTCCTTTATTATTTAACCATAACGTTCTAACTTCATTTCTATCATTGTTCATTTCTATTTTATTAGTTGTTATATTATTAAAAAATTTAAGATAGTCTTTACCTGTTAACAAGTAAACATTTTTCTTAAATATTTGGGAATGTAAGGAATCAATCTTCATGTTATTATGATAAATAATTTTATAGGTGATGAAAAATGGAAAATAAAAAAGTAATTATAATTGGTTCAGGACCAGCAGGCCTTACAGCTGCAATTTATGCAGCTAGAGCAAACTTATCGCCGATAGTTTTTGAAGGGTTTCAGGCTGGCGGACAACTAACAATGACTACTGATGTTGAAAATTTTCCAGGATTCCCAGAAGGTGTTATGGGTCCAGACTTGATGGATATGTTGCGTAATCAGGCAAAAAGATTTGGTGCCGAATGTATATTAAAAAATGTTGATTCAGTAATAACTGATAAATATCCTTATATAGTTAGCGTAGGTGAAGAAAAATATTCAACAGATTCAATTATAATTGCAACAGGTGCTTCAGCAAAACTTCTAAATATTGATGGGGAAAGTATTCTCATGGGTAGGGGGCTTTCTACATGTGCCACTTGTGATGGTTTTTTCTATAAAGATAAAAATATTCATGTTATAGGAGGTGGTGATAGTGCAATGGAAGAAGCAATTTTCCTTACTAAATTTGCAAAATCCGTAACTATTATTCACAGACGTAATAAGTTGAGAGCTTCAAAAATAATGATAGATCGTGCAAAAAAGAATAAGAAAATTAAATTTTTGTTAGAGAAAACCCCTATAGAGTTTTTAGGCGACCATTCAAGTGGTTTAAATGGTATAAAGTTAAAAGATATAAACAACAATCAAATAGAAGACATTCAGACAGATGGTGTATTTATTGCAATAGGCCATAACCCCAATATTGATTTGTTTAAGGATACTATTCAAATTGATGAAAATGGTTATATTAAAACTCAAGATAAAACTTCAAAAACTAATTTAAAAGGAATTTTTGCTTGTGGTGATGTACAAGATAGTATTTATAGACAGGCAATAACAGCGGCGGGTTCTGGCTGTATGGCTGCTATAGATGCTGAAAGATATTTAGAGGATATAGCATAGATGAATTATAGAAATTTCCCCAAATGTCCCGAAATAAGCGTTTCAGAGGTTGGATTTGGTGTTTGGTCTGTTGCCACAAAGTGGTGGGGTGTAAAAGAAGAGAGTGTCGGGATCGAATTGCTAAGATTTGCTTTGGATAATGGAATTAATTTTTTTGATACTGCTGATGTCTATGGAAACGGATATGGTGAGGAAATTGTAGAAAAGGCTTTCTCAGGATCAAGACGCGAAATAATCATTGCTACAAAATTTGGATATGACATTTATTCTAACAGTGGTGAGAGAAAAGGGCATAGAGAACTTCCACAAAAATTTTCGAAAAAAGATATTAAATATTCATGTGAACAGAGTCTTAAGAGATTAAAAACTGATTATATTGATATTTATCAGATGCATAACCCTAGATTTGACTTTATAAATAATGATGAGGTAATTGAAACTTTAAATGAACTAGTAGATGAGGGTAAAATAAGATGTTGGGGTATGGCTTTAGGGCCTGATATTGGATGGCTAGAGGAGGGTATTGCCTCAATTAAAAAAAATCCAACATCACTACAAATTATTTTGAATCTATTAGAACAAGAGCCATCAAAGACTTTATTGGAAAATTCAAAAGATACAGACATTGGATATATAGCCAGAGTACCTCATGCTTCAGGAATACTGGATGGTAATTTTGATGAAAATAAAACTTTTTCATCCGATGATCACAGAAGCCATAGAAAACAAAAATGGATGATGAATGGTCTTAAAGCAAAAAAGGATTTAGAGTTTTTATTTAATGAGCATGATAGGTCAATGGGTCAAACTGCGATTCTTTATTCACTTTTCCAAAAAAATATCTGTTCTGTATTGCCTAATTTTACAACTAAAGCTGAAATTAAGAACTATTCAAAATGTAGTGATTTAAAACAGTTGTCTCAGAATGAAATTGATATAGTTAATAAGTTATGGGATGATTCGCATTCTAAGTTACTTGAACAACCTTTTTCAGATTCAATTACAAAACCTACACCAAGGTAGAAGATTCTTTTTTAGATATATTTTTGTAAATTAATGTTCCAATAGTTAAAACTAACATCGACCTTACTATACCTGCAGAAGCAGCTCCAACGTGTTGAAATTCGGTAATTAAAGGATACAAAATTAATATATATAATATGGATATAAAAAAAGACATAATAAGAAGAACTCTTGGTTTGTTGAATGATAAAATTGCAGGAGTTATCCAATATGATAAATTGTTAATTAACCCAGCAATTATCAATAAAACTAAAGCTGAGCTTGCATCTAGGTAATCAACCCCAAAAAAAATTGAGATTATATTTTTTGAAAATAGTAATATTATCGAGCCTATCGTCAATGATGCTATCCCTAAAATTTTGGTGGAATTAAAAATTAATTTTTGGAGATCAGCTAATTTTTTTTCTTTTACTAATATTACAAATTCAGGATATGCAATTTCTAATATTGGATCCATAATTCGTCTAAGTAATTTCGCGATACTTCTAGCGGCTTTAAATAGTCCAGAATAGAAAGGTCCAGCAATATATCCTATTAATAAAACTCCAAGATTCTTTTCATTAGCTAAATTAATAATACTTGCTAAATGAGTTGAAATAGCAAATTTTAAAAAATCTCTTTTTGGCCCAAAACTTTTAATATTTTTGAATTTAAAAGAATAGCTAAGCTTAGTAAATAATTCTATTAGAAATTTAATTCTGATTAAAAAACCCACAAATATTGAAGACCCCATACCTAAAATTATTAACTCCATTCTGTCAGTAAATTGAAGAATTATTAATACTATTACAAATCTTATTAAATTTGATAAAGAATTATTAATCAATATATATTTATATGAATCTGATGATCTAAAAAAACTATCAATAGTTTCATTAGTAGTAACTAAAATACATAAAAAGCTATAAATTAGAATTAGGTTTAATAGATTTATCTCAAAATTAAAAATATAATCTATAAAAAAATATGAAAATGAACATATTATTACACAAGCTATAATAGAAGTTTTTAAACTTAATTTTAATGACCAACATAAAATATCGGAACGAATAGTCGTATCATTTTTATGATCTCCTAAAAATTTAATTGTTGCTTCCCATACTCTTAAACTTAGAAGTATGTTACAAATTTCTACAAATGAAATAGCAATGGATAGTATCCCAAAGTTTTTAACACCAATTTCTCTAGCAACTATAAAAATAGTTAAAGCAGAAGAAATTCCACCCAAAATTTTACCACTCCCTAGTAGTTTAAAATTTTTAATAACTCTTTTATAAATTTCATTGATATACATGTGAATATGATAATTCTATATTAGATTTTATTAAATTAATCATATTTTTTAATAATGGCAAAGTAGGTTATATTTAGTTATCCATGAGTAAAAAAATCATATTAACCGGCTGTGCTGGTTTTATTGGATATCATACAGGTTTATTATATTTAAAAAAAGGTTATAAAGTTTTAGGGATTGATAACATAAATGATAGCTACGATAAACAACTTAAAAAAAAGAGGCTAGATCACTTAAAAAGAGATAAAAATTTTATTTTTAAAAAATGTGATATTGAAAATTTATCCAAGTTAGAAAATATATTTAAATTTTTTAATAAGGGCACTAAACCAATTGCTATTATAAATCTAGCAGCAAAAACAGGAGTCAGAAAATCAACGTCAGAACCTAGATTATATTTTCAATCAAATTTAATGGGGGCATTAAATATAGCACAATGCGCATTAAAATTTAAAATTAATAAAATTGTACATGCATCAACATCTAGTGTGTACGGTAACTCTAATGAAAAAAGTTTTAGTGTTGATTCAGAAACCAGTAGTCCTGTATCAAATTATGCAGCCTCGAAGAAATCATCAGAAGTATTAATGCACGCCATAAATAAAATCCATAAAATTAATATAACAATTCTTAGATTTTTTACTGTTTATGGACCTTTTGGCCGACCTGATATGAGTCCTTTTATCTTTATTGAATCTAATTTGAGAAAAAAACAAATAACTCTTTATGGAGATGGTAATCAAAAGAGAGATTTTACATATGTTGACGACATTGCTACAGGAATATTTAAATCTCAAAAGCTAAAAGGTTTTAACATCCTCAATTTGGGAAATAATAGACCAATAAAAATAAATAACCTTTTGAATACGATTAAAAAATTATCAAATACCCCTAACAAAATTAAAAAAACACGTTCTCTATTAGTGGATGTTAAATATACGTCTGCTAATATTGATAAGACTTTTGATTTAATAAAATGGGAGCCATCAACTAAATTTGAAATTGGAGTTTCTAAAACATTTAAATGGCATCAAGAAAATAGAAAATGGTTAAAAAAAATAAAGATTTAGTAAAAAAATTAATCAAAATTTCCAATTATTACGGTCAACGCTATGATTTAATTCAAGCTGCAGGCGGAAACTCGTCAATTAAATTTGGTAATAAAATGTTAATAAAATCTAGCGGATATTCTCTGGCAGAATTAAGTTATGAAAATGGTTATTCTGAAGTTGATAATAAAATACTTTTGAAATATTTAAATTCTGTTAAAGATAAAGAAATTCATATTAAGGATGAAAATAGGTCATTTAATATATTATCAGAATCTTTACATTCTGGATCAAATCCATCAATTGAAACTCTTGCACATTCAATTCTAAAAAAATATACTATTCACCTGCATCCATTAGCTTGTAATATGATGAGTGTTCAAGCTTCATCACGTGAATTATTTAAAAAAATTTTTAAAAGTGATATAAGTAAAAATAATATCTTTTATATAAACTATAAAACTCCTGGTATAGCTTTGGCACAAGAAATTTATAATATTTTGAACGGTAAAGTGCCGAGAGCAATTTCTTGTGGTTTTATATTAGAAAATCATGGATTAATATGCACTTCGTCTTCTATAAATGGTTTGTTTAATTTTACCGAATACATAACAAATAAAATTGAAAAATATTTAAAACTCGATTTTAACGATTATAAGCAAACAACCATTATTTCAAAAAATCTTGAAATTATTGGTTATAAAAATCTCTCGGTAACACTATGCGAGGACTATAAAATTAATTCTTTTTTGAAAAAAAATAATTTATCAAAGGTAAAAAAACCACTTAACCCTGATAGTTTACTTTACTGTGGAATTGATATATTAAATGTAAATTCAAATATTAAAAAAAATCTAATGAATTTTTATAAGAAATATAATAATTATCCACGTGTAATTTATTTCAAAAAGAAAATTTTCTTTGTTTCAGAAAATATTTTAAAAGCTAAGGAAATTGAAGATGTTTTTAAATCACATCTTTATTTATATTCACAAAATAATGTTAAGAGAGCATTATCAAAAGAAAATATTAAAAGGCTTGAATCTTATAACCCACAAAAAAATAGGCTTAGATTTTGGTTTGATTATGCTGGAAAAATAAAGAAATAATTTTTCTGGATCTCGATAATATTTTATATAATAACTTTTGTAAAAATTTAGGTGTTTTTAGAATTAGTTTCAATATCTTATTTTCAATTCCTATAGTTTCTAAAGCTTTGTTTATAGCTTCAAATTCATAGTAAATATTTTTATCTGTTTCAAAAATAATTGATTTTCCTTTCACTGTATAGTCTTTAATTTTTATATTTTGATTTTGCTTAACTATTTTTTTTCCAAAGTTACTACAAATTGTACAATTTTTATCAATATATAAATACATTACTTTCTTATTAAAATTCATATTTAATTACCGATTTAGCTTTTTGAATATTACTGTTAATTGTTTCTTTTAGATAGTTTTCTATCTCGGAATGTCTACTCATTTTTAAGCATTCTTTCAGAACATCTTCACAATAATGCTGTTCTAATTCATTCATTGCACTCTTGATTATAGGAATTGAGTGTGAATTCATACTCAGTTCATTTACTTTAAGTCCAACAAAAATTGGTAAACTTAATAAATTACTTGCCATTTCTCCACATACTGAAACATATTTATTATTTTCAACAGAGGTAACAATATTATATAACATTTTTATAATTGATGGTTGATAGTAATTCCATATTGACCTTAAATCTTTATTGTTCCTATCTGCTGCCAAAACGTATTGAATCAAGTCGTTGGTTCCTATACTAATAAAATCAACCTTACTACTTATTTCTTTGGTAATTAATGCAGCAGAAGGAGTTTCAATGACAACACCTATTTCAAATAGTTCATTAAGTTTATATTTCATATTAATATTATTAATAATCTCATTAGCTTCTATTATTTCTTCTATTGTTGAAACCATGGGCAGTAATATTTTTATTTTTTTCTTAGTTGTATTACAAACTCTTAAAATTGCCTCAATTTGATCTGCAAACATCTCAACATTAGCAAGGGAGTATCTAATTCCTCTGACACCCATAGCAGGATTAATTTCATCTTCCCCTTGTGTTGCTAATTTATCACCACCAATATCCAATGTTCTAATTGTAACTTCATCAAAGTGATTTGAGGACAAAAGATTAATATAATTATCAAATTGCTCATCTTGTGTCGGGAAGCGATCGGTACTAGTAAATAAAAATTCGGTACGGTACATTCCAATTCCTTCTGCACCATATCTTATTGCTGAATTTATTTCAGAAACTATTTCGATATTAGCTTTTGTAAATATTTTAAATTTATCCTTTGTTACAGAGGATAATTTTGAAAATTCTAAAAGATTCTCTTCTAAAATCTTATACTCTTTATCAAGTTTGATCATTTCTTCTTTTTCATCTTTTTTTAATTGCCACGAAACAATTCCTTTATATCCATCAACATAGACTTTTTGTCCCGGAGGTAATTGATGGCTTAAATCACCTAACGACATTATTGAAGTAAGATTTAAAGATCTAGCTATAATAGCTGTGTGAGAGGTAGGTCCTCCCAAATCCATTATTAATCCAACAACATTAGAATTTTGGCAATATTTAAGTGCATCTAGTGGAGATAAATCATGTGCAAGTAAAATTGAATTTTTTTTGAATTCAATTGATGATTCACTTTTTCCACGTAAATTTTTAATAAGTCTTTCAGCAATATAATAAAAATCTGCAAGTCTTTCTTGCATATAAAGGTCTTTTACCTTAGAAAAATTTTTGCTTTTATCAGTTAATACACTGTTCAGAGCCCATTCAGCATTAATTAATTCTTTTTTTATTTTTTGTATAACCTCTGAAACAAGAATTTCATCTTCTAAAACTAAAATATTAAAGTCTAATATATCTATATGTTCTGACTTTAATCCATAGGAACTTGAGTTTTTTAGTTCACTAATTTCTTTCAGGGATAGTTCTAATGCAGTTTGTAGCCTATTAATCTCAGTATATATCTCACTTTTTGTTATTTTTTTCTTTTCAACAATCGTACGTGCCTGATTAATTAATATAATATTTCCTGACACAAATCCATGTGAAACTGCTACGCCTTTTTTTTCATAACTCATTCGGATTCACCAAATTTATTATTGATTAAATTTTCAAGTTCATTCAATGCATCACTGCTATCGGTTCCTTCAATATGAATTTTGATTTCAGTTCCGTAACTTGCAGCTAATGAAAGAAGTCCCAGAATGCTTTTTGCATTAACTTTAAGCCCATTATATTCGATAAAAATATCAGAAATATATTTATTGGATATTTCCACTAATTTTGATGAAGCACGAGCATGAAGCCCTAGTTTGTTTATTAATTTTAAAGTTTTAACCATATTAATTTTTAATAACCACTTTTTTATGTTTTATAAACATTTTGAATTTATTTGTTTTTAGTGAAATTTTAAATGGTACTTTATAGCTTAATCCTTTAATTTCTCTAAAATCAAAATACTCCACAATTGCATACCTACCATCATCAATAGAAACTTTATTAATTTGCATTTGATCATTTACAAAAAAAGTAATTCCATCTTCTTTTATTTTTAAAATATTATTTTTGAATGGTAAAATTTTTGCGGATTCAAATGGAGTGAATATTGTACCTTTTAAAATATTTATAAGTTCAAAAGTCTTAATCGGTAAATCTAGCCTCTTGGTAAAAATTCTTAGATTTAAATTTTCTTCGCTTCTTTTTTTTTCATCTTTAAATATTCTATTAAATGTCGCATCTTCTCCATTAGATATAAATTCAGCAACCTTTATTTTAAACTTGTAAATTTTTATTTTTAAATTGTTCTCTCCATTAAGTTCAAAAGTTTTACTAAAATTAAACTTTTTTCCATCAATAAATATATATTCAACATCACTCTTATATCTTACTTTTTCAATTTCTTTCTTTTTATTTGAGCTTAGTTGTGATATTTCATCAACAATTATAGTTCTAGGGTTGAAAAACTTCTTTATTTCTGAAGAATTCAAATTTAATGTAAATATTAAAAATAAAAAAAATAATTTTTTAATCATAAGAATAAATTTTATACTAATACTATTAATTAATTGAAAATATAATTTATTTCGTTTTAATAAAATTATGCATGATATTTTGCAAAAAGTAATCAATTCTGAGCGTATTGATAAAGATGATGCTCATTATATATTAGACAATATTAATACTTTGGATATTGGAAGAATTGCTATGATTAGAAAGAATTCCTTAGATCCATCCACAAATGTTTCATTCGTAATAGATACTAATCCAAATTATACAAATATTTGTGAGACAGATTGTTCCTTTTGCGCCTTTTGGAGAAAAAAAGAACATAGTGATTCATACACTTTGACTGTAGACAAAATATTAGAAATAGTAAAAACATCGTATCATAATGGAGCCACCACAGTTCTCCTTCAAGGAGGGCACAATCCAGAGTTAAGATTAGAATATTATCTAGAAATAATTGATAAAATAACAAGTGAAGTACCAAATATTCATTTACATGCTTTTTCTGCTCCTGAAGTTTTTTCAGTTGCAAAATATTCAAAGATAAGTACGAAAGAAGTCCTTAAAAATTTTTGGAATCATGGATTAAGAACTATTCCAGGTGGTGGTGCTGAAGTTTTATCTAATAGAGTTAGAAAAAGAATAAGTCCTTTAAAAATTGATGCAGATAATTGGATGCGAATTACTGAAGAGGCTCATAATATTGGGTTTAAATCAACTGCAACAATGATGTTTGGACATGCAGAAGAGGATGAAGATATTATTGAACATCTTTTTAAAATTAGAAATTTGCAAGATAAAACTTCTAATTTTTTATCTTTTATCCCTTGGACTTTTAAGCCTGAAAACACTTTTATGGAAAATAAAATTTCTACTGAAATTGGGGGAGACAGGTACCTTAGAGTTTTAGGTTTATCGAGAATTTTCTTGGATAATTTTAAATATATTCAAGGCTCATGGTTTACTCAAGGCTTTAAGGTTGGAGGAGTTTCACTCCATTATGGAGCTAATGATGTTGGTGGAACTTTACTTCAAGAGAATGTTTTAAAGTCTGCAAATAATCCCTATAGAGCAGGAATTGAAGAGATAGTACATATAATTAGATCAGAGGGTTTTCAACCTATACAAAGAGATACATTCTATGAAAAAATTAAAGAGTATTAATGGATGCAAATATTTATAAATTATCAATATCTTTTCTATATAAACTTTTATCTTTATTCCATTCATTAATCTTTTTATATATATTTTTAATTAAGTTTTGCTTTTCCTCCAACCCTACATCATTAAAAGATTTATTTAATATTATATCTTTATAGATTTTATAAAAAAAAGCCTGTTCTAATTGTGTTTTTGTTCCTTCTATACTGCCAAATTCAATACAACAAATTGAATCTGCTAAAATTTTAATATTTTTCTCATCGAATTTTAAAAATAAATTTAAAGATAGAATAAATGTGTTAAGGATAAACCTTTCAATTTCTACTAAATTATTATTATTTAAATACTTAATTAAGATATTTTTTGGCAAAACAACTCTATTTTTGTAAAAGACTCGAGGAATATCATCATAATTGAATAAATTATCATTAAATTCTCCAATATCATGAATTTTCTTAAAGTAATCCCTTATTTTAGACCAAAATTGAATTTTCAAATTATCTAATTTTTTTTCCATTTTAAGCAATTGAATAAAATATACATTATATGTAAAATAGTTAATGTTTTAAAGGGGACACTGTTATGGATTTAAAGAAATTAGAGAAACAAATTCTTGATAATAATGAGTCTATTGATTTTGAACAAGCACTTGAGCTTACAAAAATACCTAAAGAAAAAGTTTTAGAACTTACAAGCTTGGCCAGAAAAGTTACTGTTAAATATAAAGGTGATGGGGTTTTTCTGAGATCAATTATAAGTGCTAAAACAGGTGACTGTTCCGAGGACTGTTCTTTCTGTTCTCAGTCGGTTCACTTTTCTTCTCCAATATCTAAGCACGCAGTCTTAGATCCAGATGAAGTGTTACAGGCTGCAATTCAATCACAAAAGATGGGAGCTTTTGATTTTTGTATCGTAATTGCTGTAAAAGGTCCAAGTAAAAAACAATTCGAAAAAGTTTTAGAATCCATTCATTTAGTTAAAAAGAATACTAATTTAGAAATAGGTTGCTCTCTTGGGAGTTTAACCAGGGAACAAGCATTTGCATTAGGTAAGGCAGGAGTTTGGAGATATAATCACAATCTTGAAGCATGCAGGGAGTTCTTTCCTAATATTTGTACAACACACAGTTACGATGAAAGACTAGGTACCGCAAAGCTGGCTAAAGAAGCTGGTATGGAACTTTGTTGTGGTGGAATTATTGGAATGGGGGAATCTGTTGAACAAAGAATTAAATTTGCATTCGAAATAAAAGAATTAGATCCACATACAGTTCCTATTAATTTTTTAAACCCAAGACCTGGAACACCTTTGGGACATTTAAAGCCTTTGCCGAGTATTGAAGCTGTCAAAACAATAGCTATATGGAGATTGATAATGCCCGATAAAGTTTTAATGTCTGGTGGAGGTAGAGAAATAACACTTAGAGATTTACAGTCTATGGGAATAGTTGCGGGAGCAAATGGAATGATAATTGGAAATTATCTTACAACTGAAGGTAGACCTCCAGAAGATGACTTAAAAATGATAGAAGATTTACAAATGCCAATAATGGATAGGTATAACAATAAAATTTAGAGATGTCTTCAAAAACAAAAATTCAAGAATATGATTTAGAGTATATTTGGCATCCTTTTACTCAGATGAAAGAATATGCTGAGGAATCACCACTAGTTATAGAGGATTCTGAAGGAATATATCTAATTGATTCGGAAGGTAATAGGTACATTGATGGGGTATCATCCTTATGGGTTAACATCCACGGCCATAATTCTGAAAATATAAATAAGGCTATAAAAAAACAAATTGATAAAATTGCACATTCAACTTTACTTGGTGTTACAAATCCGTCCGCATCAATATTAGCTAAAAAGCTAATAGATATATCTCCTGATGGTTTGAGGAAAGTATTTTATTCAGGTGATGGAGCTAGTGCTGTTGAAGTTGGTTTAAAAATGGCATTTCAATATTGGATATTAAAAGGAAAGCCAGAAAAAAAGAAGTTTGTTTGTCTTAAGGATGGGTACCATGGTGATACGTTAGGTGCAGTTTCTGTTGGTGGTATTGATCTTTTTCATTCAACATTTGAACCTTTGCTTTTTGAAAGTTTCAAAGTTAGTTCATATGATAATACTGAGTCTTTTTTAAACGAGCTCAATTTAACTTTAAGTGAAAACTCGAACGAAATTGCTGCGTTAATATTAGAACCATATGTTCAAGCGGCTGGAGGGATGAAAGTTGCAAGTGATGGTTATTTAAAAAAGGTAAGAGGAATGTGTGATGAATATAATATTCTACTAATTCTTGACGAAGTGGCAACTGGTTTCGGTAGAACAGGAAAGATGTTTGCCTGTGAACATGATTCTGTTACTCCAGATATATTAGTATTAGGAAAAGGTCTGACTGGTGGGTATTTACCACTCTCGGCTACAATAACAACACAAGATATCTTTGATACTTTTTTAGGTGACTATGAAGAGTTAAAAGCTTTTTTTCACGGTCATAGTTATTCGGGAAACCCTCTTTCATGTGCTGCAGCTATTGCAAATTTAGAAATTTTTGAAAATGATAAAACTTTAATAAAGTTAAAAGATAAAATAGAAATTTTTGAAAATGAACTAAAGGAGTTTAAAGGGTTAAAAAATGTAGGGGATGTTAGGAATAAAGGACTTATGGCTGGTATAGATCTAGTAAAAGATAAAAATAAAAAAATTGATTTTGATATCAGAGATAGAATCGGAAAGAAAGTTTGCGATCATGTACTCAATGAAGGTGTTTTACTTAGACCTTTAGGAAATACTATAGTCTTAATGCCACCCATATCAATTAATGAATCCGAAATAAAAAAACTTGCAAGATCTACATATAAAGCCATAAAAGAAGTAACTGAAAACAATGAATAAAGATTTCAACAATTGGCTGATTAATGAAGTAAATGGAATCAAAAAGAAAAATTTACATAGAAAATTAATAGAAATTGAATCAAGTATGTCCCCTGAAATTTCTATTGGTAAAAAAAAGTATATTCAATTCGCATCAAATAATTATTTGGGGATGACCACGAAAAGACAAGTTATCAGCCGTTCATCAAAAATTTTAGAAAAATATGGTACTGGTACAGGTGGATCAAGACTAGTTACCGGTACATCAGATTTGCATAATAAACTTGAAAGAAAAATAGCAAAATTTAAAAAAACTCAAGATGCAATTATTTTTAGCTCAGGCTACTTGGCAAATATTGGGGTTATATCTTCAATAGCTAGAAAGGGTGATTTAATTTTCAGCGATGAACTTAATCATGCCTCTTTGATTGATGGTGCAAGAATGTCAAAAGCAAATATTATTATTTATAGACATTGCGATATGACTCATCTTGAAGATGAATTAAAAAAAATTAAATCCAATGTAAGAAAAATAATTATAACGGATAGTGTTTTTAGTATGGATGGAGACATTGCGCCATTGGATGAAATAGTTTCGTTGTCTAAGAGGTACAATTGTATATCAATGATAGATGAAGCTCATGCAACTGGAGTCTTAGGAAAAGATGGTAGTGGTGCATCTGAAATGTTTGGTGTACAAAAAAATATTGATATCTGTATGGGAACTCTTTCTAAGGCTGTTGGCTCGGTTGGAGGATACGTTGCAGGCTCAAAAGTTTTCATAGATTTTTTAAAAAATAGAGCAAGGTCATTTATTTTTGATACCTCTTTACCTGCATCAAATTTAATGACCTCGATTGTTGCTATAGAAAATATACAAAAATCTAAAAAATTAAGAGAAAAATTATTTTTTAATATTAATAGTATTACTAATTTTCTAAAAGAAAATAATTTTGAATATGTCAGTAGTGGCACTCCAATAATTCCAATAATATTTGGAAGTGAAATTAAAACATTGAAAATATCAAAATTTTTATTTGATAATGGAATTTATATTCCTGCGGTTAGGCCTCCATCTGTTCCAAAAGGATCATCTAGAATAAGAATAACTTTAATGTCGAATCACACACTGAAACATATAAACAAATTAAAAGCTTTACTTAAAAAATTAAAAGCTTTTAGATAAATTAGTTATTAGTAAATATTTTAATTATAGGTAAAATTTAGACACATTAATTATATAATATTATGGAAAAAAAAGACGAATTTGAACTTTTCTGGAAATTATTACTTGGTAGAAAAGTAAATAAAAAAAAAGCTAAAGAAGTTTATATTAAAATCAAAACATCATTATCGCCACAAGAGTTAGCTAGACGTTTTAATATTTTATATAAAACTACAGGTGAAGAAAAATATGTCCCCCATCCAGAAAGATGGTTGAGAAATGAAAGATGGAATGATGAAATTGATGATAATAATAGAGATAAAGGAGTTTTCAGAGATAAGGATGGCTTTATAATTACAGAGGAAGAATGGAAAGATCAAAACAAATTAAATTAAAGTTAGGTTACATAGTTTGAAAAAAGTAATATTTCTTCTATTAGATGGAGCCAGATCTGATATTTTATTCGAGGAACTTAAAAAAAATAATTTACCAAATTTAAAAAAAATTATTGATGAAGGTTCACACAATGAAGGTGTTACTGTTTTTCCATCAACTACTGGTCCAGCATACATACCTTTTTTGACTGGAACATATCCTGGACCGGCTAATATGCCCGGTATTAGATGGTTTGATAAAAATATGTATAGTAAAAGAAAATTTGATTCTGGTTCACATAGAAGCTATGTAGGTTTCGAAAATATTTATTTCAATTCAGATATTAAAAAATCATATAAAACTCTGTTTGAGATAATACCTAAGTCGATTTCAATTTTTAATGAGATTACCAAGGGGCTTAAAAAATCACAAAATTTAACAAGGAACTCTAAAATATTTTATAAATTACTTTCACATTTTTACGGTTCGACCATAATTGATTCATCAGCATTTAAAAAATTATTTAAGGTATTAAATGATGACTTTAATTTTTATTTTTGTTGTCTTTATGGAATAGACTCAATTTCACATATTAAAGGATCAGATCATAGTGATGTAAGGGAACTATATAAAAAATTTGATGATAACCTTGGATTATTAGTTAGTAAATTAAAAAAAAATAATCTATGGAATGATAGTCTTTTAATTATAACAAGTGATCATGGTCATACAAATACAAATAGGCATTTTGACTTAGTTGATTTCTGTAAAAGTATCGGTAAACAAGTTTTCTATTATCCATTAATATTACAAAAATTTTACAAAGATTTTAATTGTTCGGTTATGGTATCAGGTAACTCAATGGCGCATATTTATTTAAATGAGAATTTCAATTGGTCAGAAAAATTTAATATAAATAATCATAAAGATTTTTTAAATTTGTTACTAAAAAATGATGCGGTAGATATTGTTGCTTATAAAAATCCCAAGGAAGAAATAATAGTTGAAAGTATGAATGGTAAAGCAATCATTAGAGATGCTGAATCTGATATTTATTATCAACCATTAATTAATGATCCATTTAAATATAATATTTCAGAAGGTTTTTATAGTGCTGACAAATTATTAGAGCTAACAATTAATACTGATTATCCAGATGCAATTGTTCAAATTGTTCAAATTTTTAAATCAAATAGGTCAGGAGATATAATAGTGAGCGCTAACAATGGATATGATTTTAGAGAAAAATATGAATTTCCTGAACATAGGTCTTCTCATGGTTCTTTGAGAAGAGAACATATGCAAATACCTATAATCTTAAATAAAAAAATCATAAATGACTTTCCTATTAGAACAATTGATATCTTCAGCACGATTTTAGATTTTTTGAAATTTAATACTAAAAATAATTCGGTTGGAAAGAAATTAAATATTAATTGAGTCAGATCTAATTAAGAGTTTTTTTATATCAATATAAACATCCTCTTCTTTAGTTTTTAATGACGCACTTAATTCTTTGACTATTCGATTGAATGCTGTTTCAAGAATTTTTTGTTCCCCAAATGATAAATCTTTATTCTTGGATATATCATTAATTTCCCTAAATACCTCACCTGCCATTATAATATTTCCGCTTTTAAGCTTTTCTGTATATGTCCTATATCTTTTATTCCAACTTAAATTTTCAGGAATTTTATATTTACTTTTACCTTTAATCAAAGACCATAAATTTTTAAGTTCATTTTTTTTAGCAACAGGTCTAAGCCCTCTGGCTTGAACTGATCCTTCAGGAATCATAACTGTTATATCACTCTCAATTACTTGAAGTATTAGGAAATTTAATTCTTGATCTCCGATTTGTTTTTTTTCAATAGAGATTATTTTAACTAGGCCATGTGAAGGATATACTGCATTATCGCCTACTTTATACACTTATATATTATCTCACATACTCGATACTTCATCAATTTATAAATTTTAGAATTGACATAATTTTTTTAAAGATTATATAATTTGTTGATGAGTGTTGAAAACTTGTTGATACAATATAAAAAATTTTTAAATGGTAAAGGTTTTTCCGTTGAGACTGTAAAAACTTATTTTGATGATATAAATCATTATATAAAAATGAATAAAATTCATGATTCTAACTTAAAAGTAATGTTTCAAGAAGATTCTTTAGTAAAATATTTCGAAGATTTATTAACATTAAATGTTGATAACTATAAAAAAAGTACAGTTGTTAAAAAAATCTCTTCAATATCAAAATTTTTAGATTTTTTAAAAAGAGAAAAGGTTATTGAAAAAAATTATATAAAAGATATAAATAGAAAAGAATTAGTAGGTAAGTATAAATTACAAAAAACTCCAACTAATTATCTTGATCAAAAAAAAATTTACACTTTAACTAAAACTTTATTAACTGAATTTGATAAATCCAAGGATATGATTAAACGAAGAAATATTGTTATTTTTTTGTTATTAATTTTTTCTGGATTAAGAGCATCAGAAATAATAAATATAAAAGTTAATGATATAGATTTTATAAATAAAGAGATAAAAAATATTAAAAGAAAAGGGGGTAAAATAACAAGTATCCCAATAGATAATAATTATTTATTTAACCCTTTGAAGAGTTACATTGAAACTTTTATAGATAATTATTCATATATTTTTATTACAAAACAATATAAAAAGATATCAAGACAAATTGTCTACAAAGCTGTTTCCAATATTTCTATGAAATATCTAGGATATGGAATACACCCACATTCATTAAGACACTCATTTGCAACAGCATTAATTGTAAATGGTGCCACAACAGCTCAAGTACAAACAATGTTAGGGCACAAAAATATTGTATCAACAGAGATTTATGAACATGTAAATCAAATAAAAAAGAAGTATAATTTAATTAAGGATTTTTATAATAAAGATGAAGCAAATTAAAGCAACAACAATTTTATGTGTTAAAAAAGATAATGAAGTTTCAATTAGTGGTGACGGTCAAGTATCTTTTGGAGATTCTATACTAAAGTCGGGAGCCAAAAAGGTAAGAAAAGTTTATAATAATCAAATATTGATTGGATTTGCAGGTGCTACCGCAGATGCCATAACATTGTTTGAAAAATTTGAAGCAAAGTTAGATGAGTTTAAGGGTAATCTCAGAAGATCATCAGTTGAATTAGCCAAAGAGTGGAGAACTGATAAAATATTAAAAACTTTAGAAGCAATGATGATAGTTGCTGATAAAAATGAGATTTTTCTTATATCAGGAAGTGGCGATGTCATAGAACCTGATATACCAATTTGTTCAGTAGGATCCGGTGGTTTTTACGCCTATTCAGCTGCAAAAGCCTTATATAATTACTCCGAATTAAGTGCGAGTGAGATTACAATAAATTCTTTAACTATTGCATCTGAAATTTGCATATATACAAATAATTCAATTACTACTGAAGTTTTAAAATGATTATGGATGAAATTTTATTAACACCCAGAGAAACAGTATCAGAACTAGATAAATATATCATTGGTCAATCTGAAGCAAAAAAAGCTGTAGCAATTGCTTTAAGAAATAGATGGAGAAGGCAAAAGGTTAGCTCTAATTTGAAGGATGAAATTTTGCCAAAAAACATCTTAATGATTGGACCTACAGGAGTTGGTAAAACAGAGATTGCAAGACGTCTTGCAAAATTATCTAATGCACCTTTTATTAAAATTGAAGCTTCCAAGTTTACTGAGGTTGGATATGTAGGAAGAGATGTTGAATCCATGGTAAGAGATTTAGTAGAAATTTCTGTCAATATGGAATCTGATCTAAAGAAAATATCTATAAATGCTAAGGCTGAAGAAATGGCTGAAGAAAGAATTTTAGATAATCTATTATATAAAGAAGAAAAAAATAATGACACACGTCAAAAATTTCGAAAAATGTTTAGAGAGGGTAAGTTAGATGAAAGAGAAATAGAAATTTCTATACCCGTTAAATTCTCACCCATTCAAGTTATGTCTAATAATCCTAATGAAGATATTGATAATAACATGTCTGATATGCTGGCAAATTTTTTCCCTGAAAAAGAAAAAAAAAGAAAAGTAAAAGTTGTTGATGCATATAAAATATATATAGATATAGAGGCAGATAAGTTATTAGATAAAGATAAAATTAACGAGGATGCAATCATTAGAGCTGAACAGTTAGGGATAATTTTTATTGATGAAATAGATAAAATTGCAAGAGGTTCGTCCTCCAGCTCAGGTCCTGATATTTCACGTGAAGGGGTACAAAGAGATCTCCTGCCAATTGTAGAGGGTTCATCAATTAAGACAAAATATGGAATGATAAAGACAGATCACATACTCTTTATTGGTGCAGGTGCTTTCCATACGAGTAAGCCATCAGATTTAATACCCGAATTGCAGGGGAGGTTTCCTATCAGAGTAGAGTTAAATTCACTCGATGCAAAAGATTTTAAAAATATTTTAACTGAGCCAAACAATGCTCTTTTAAAACAATATAAAGAATTACTGAAAACTGAATCAATTAATATTAAATTTACTGATGATGCAGTTGAAGAGATTGCAAATATATCAGTACAAATTAATGAACAAAATGAAAATATAGGTGCTCGAAGATTACATACCGTATTAGAAAAAATTATTGAGGATATATCATTTTCAGCTCCTGACATGAAAGATAAAGAAATTTCAATAGATTCAGATTATGTTAATAAAAAATTAGAAAGTATAGTTAAAGATAGAGATTTAAGTAAATATATTTTATAATTCCTATTTCTTATATTATGAAAAAATATATAAAAATTGCACAAACTTTGGTTGAAGCATTACCATATATCAAAGAATTTAATAATAAAATAGTTGTTGTTAAGTATGGAGGAAGTATAGGGACAGACGATTTCCTAAAATTTGCTAAAGATATTATTTTAATGAAACTTGTAGGAATTAAGCCCATTGTAGTCCATGGAGGTGGACCTGAAATTTCAAAAGCTTTAAAGTTAAAGAAAATTCCATCAAACTTTATCGATGGTTTAAGAGTGACTTGTTCCGAAACAATTAAAATTGTTGAAAGTGTTTTATGGAAAACAATTAATAAAAAAATAGTTAATAAAATTAAAGAAAATGGTTTAAAATCCATAGGCCTCTGTGGAAAAAATAAAGAACTACTATTAGTAAAAAAATTTAAACCAAAAAAAAATATTGATATTGGAAGAGTTGGGGAAATCATAAAAGTTAATAAATCATTAATTAAAAATTATTTAGACTCTGATTATATTCCTGTTATAACCCCCCTTGGGATCAATAAAGAAGGCTTAATATTTAATATTAATGCAGATAATGCAGCTTCAAAAATTGCATCATCATTAAAAGCCGAAAAATTGATAATTTTAACAAATGTAAGAGGTATCAAAGATCAAAATAATAATTTAATTTCATCTCTCACCAAGAGATCGGCCAATAGTTTAATTAACAAGGGAATTATAGAAAAAGGAATGGTTCCCAAAGTTGGATGTTTGGTTGATGCACTTACTAATGGGGTAAAAAAAGCTCATATTATTGATGGTAGAACTGATAATGCTATCATATTAGAAATGTTTACAGATTCAGGAATTGGAACTGAAATATTATTAAGAGGATAACTTGATAAAAAATCTTAAAAACGACAACCTGAAATATGTAATAGGTAATTATTCTAGATATCCTATTTCAATAACTCATGGAAAAGGTACTTATGTATATGATTCGACATCTAAAAAGTATTTAGATTTTATCACTGGAATTGCAGTAAATAATTTAGGGCATGATAATTTAAAAATTAAAAATTCTATTACTAAGCAATTAGATAAATTAGTTCATATTTCAAATCTTTTTTTAATTGAAAATCAAGTAAAATTTGCAAAATCTTTGGTTTCCTCCTTGCCAGGGCATAAAGTATTTTTCTGTAATAGCGGTACCGAAGCTAATGAAGCAGCATTTAAACTTGCAAGAAAATGGGGAATATTTAATAACAAAAAAATTATTGTTTCAGTTACTGGCGCCTTCCACGGAAGAACATTCGGATCACTAACTGCAACTTGGCCAAAAAAATATAAAGAAGGTTTTTATCCTTTAGTGTCTGGATTTAAAAATACAAAATTTAATGACATTTCTCATTTTAAAAACTTAATTAAAAAATATAAAGACATACTTGCTGTAATTATTGAACCTATTCAAGGCGAAGCAGGAGTTAAAATTGCTGATAAAAATTACTTAAAAGAATTAAATTCTTTATGCAAAAAAAATAATATTCTTCTCATTGCTGATGAGGTACAAGCTGGCATGGGTAGAACAGGTAAGCTATTTTCATTTCAACATTATGATTTTAAGCCTGATATTATAACGTTAGCAAAAGCTTTAGGTGGAGGCCTACCTGCTGGAGCAATTATAGCATCTCCAGATGTTGCAGATTTTCTAACACCTGGGTCTCATGGGACAACAATGGGTGGAAACCCGTTAGCTATGGCATCTGGACTTTCAATGTTGAGTCAAATAAATAAAAAATCATTTCTAGACTCGGTTGTAAAAAAAGGTAATTTTTTTCTAAATAATCTAAAAATTTATAAAAAAAATAGTATGGTTAAAGACGTAAGAGGATTAGGTTTAATATTAGCAATAGAGTTTTTTAATGAAAAAAAAGCAAAGAAATTTTCATCTCTATGTTTAAAAAAAGGTCTATTGGTACTTTTGACAGAAAAATTTAACATTAGATTGTTGCCTCCATTAAATGTTAAAAAAACTGAAATTGTTGAAAGCTTAAAAATCATGGATGAAGTAATGGAGGAAATAAATGAATAAATCAATTACATCTATTTTAGATTTAGATAGTGCGTCAATTAATAAAATATTCAAAAACATTAAAAAATTTAAAAAAAATAAAACTATTAATAAGTATAAAGGTAAAACCATTGGTCTTTTATTTGAGAAGTTTTCAACTAGAACCAGGCTCTCTTTTGAGTCTGCAATAGCAAAACTTGGTGCATATCCAATTTTTATTAATAAGAGTGATACTCAACTATCGAGAGGTGAATCAATATTTGAGACTGCTAGAATGTTTTCACTATATTTGGATGGTCTTGTTTATAGAACAGATTCTCATAATAAATTGTTAGATTTTAACAGTAAGGCGACAATACCTGTAATCAATGCGTTATCAGAATTTGAGCATCCAACTCAAATACTTTCTGATCTATTTACTATGAAAGAGCATTTTAATAATAAATCTTTAAAATCCCTGAAAATTGCTTATGTTGGAGATTCTAATAATATTTCTAATTCATTTGCATTAGCAGTCAAAGTTTTAGACTTAAATATATTCTTTTGTTGCCCTGATGAATATAATAAAAGCTTGAAGAAAATTAATAAAGATTTTAAAAAATTAAAAATTTCTAATAATATAATGAAATCAACAAAAGATGTCGACGTTATATACACAGACGTTTGGACCAGTATGGGAATGGAGAAAGAAAATAGAAAAAGACTTAAAGCTTTTAAAAACTTTCAAATCTCAAAAGATATTATAAATAATGCTAATAAAAAAGTAGTATTTATGCACTGTCTACCCGCACATATTGGTGAAGAGGTTACTGAAGAAGTACTTAATTCTGAGAATTCTATTATATACAAACAAGCTGAAAATAAACTTTATACAGCTATGGCTTTAATAGATTACATTTTAAGTAGCTAGCTTTCCTAACATTTCTTTTGATCGTCTAGATTTATGAAAAGTAATTGCAAATCTATGAGCTTCATCTCTTAAATTTATCAAGATATTCAAAGTTTTATTACAATCATCAAAATTTACAGGATCTTTTCTTTCTGGAATATATATTTTATCAACAACTTCATTCTTTCTAGGTTTAGCAATTGAAGCAACCCCAATACCATTTGGTATTAAATCTTTGATTTTATTTAGATGTCCTTTACCTCCATCTATTAGAATGAGATCGGGCTTTTCCCAGCCATCTTGGTCAAATCTTTTAATTCTTCTGCTTATTGCTTCCTTCATCATTTCATAATCATTTGGACCTTTAGTCTGAATTTTAAATTTTCTGTAGTATTTTTTTGCTGGCTCACAGTTTTTAAAGACAACCATTGAAGCAACTGCATTTGTCCCTTGAGTATTAGATATATCAAAACACTCTATCCTTACCGGAGTAGTAATTAATTTAAGTTTATTTTTAATATTATTTAAATTTTCATCGACGAATTTTTCATGAATAACATTAGATTCTAATTGCATTTTTGCATTCTTTTCGGCCATTTCTACCAAAGTTTTTTTACGACCTTTAGAAACACACTCAATTCTTGTATCAAAAATATTTAAATTTTTTAGATCTATTTTAAATTCATCAATAAATTTGAATTGATTTGATATTATTATTTTTTTAGGAATCGAAGATTTTAAAGCATAAAATTGTTTTAACATTTGATGAACTTCAAGATTAATATCTTTTAATTTTGATGTTGCAAAGAGGTCGGCCTTGTCAATTATATAACCACCTCTAAAAAATAAAATTGATATTTGAATATGATTATCATTCTCTATGATTCCAATGACATCAGTATTTTTTAAGTTTTCAGAGTTTATAGTATCAAAATAATTATTATTATCTAATCTTTCTAACTCATCTCTAAGAAAAGAGGCCTCTTCAAACTTTTCTCTCTTAGCAAACTCAATCATTTTATCTTCTATAATTTTTTTAAACCTACCGATTTTTCCTTTAAATATATCTTTTAATTGAGTGAAATTTTTTTCATAAGTATTTTTGAGATCTATTTCATCACAGGGTCCCACACACATTCCTATAAATTTATAAAGACAAGCTCTTTTTTTATGTTGTGTAAATTTGTTATTTGAACAATCTCTAATTCCAAAAGTTTTCTGTAAAAATCTTTTTGTTTTTCTTAAATTTTCTGATGATTTAAATGGTCCAAGATATAAAGAATTTTTATCTGTACATTTTCTAACAATTGATATTCTTGGAAATTCTTCATTAATTTCAAGTCTTAGAGAAGAATATGTTTTGTCATCTTTTAAAAGAACATTGTATTTTGGTTGTCTGAGTTTAATATTTTTATTCTCTAGCATTAAAGCTTCATCTTCAGTTTGAGTAGTTATAAAATCTAAAGTACGAGCCTCTAGCATTAAATAATTAATATTCATCCTCTTATCTCTGCTGTTTCCGAAATATGATCTCAATCGATTTTTTAAGTTTTTAGCTTTTCCAACATATAGATTTTCACCTTTTTCACCTTTAAAAATATATATTCCAGGATCTTGAGGTATAACATCCATGTTTAAATCTTTTATATCCACAGATATTAGATTAGCTGATTTATTTAATTAAAAAATGGTTTAATTACGTTATATTTAAAGCGTAAAGAGGTTAAATTTATTGCTTAAAAAAGATAGAGCTAGTTATATTCAAAAAAAATTGGATAAATTGTACCCAAAGACTCCAATTCCTTTAAATAGCAAATCAACTTTTCAGTTATTGATTGCAGTTTTATTAAGTGCACAGTGCACTGATGAGAGAGTCAATAAAATAACGCCTAAGCTATTCTCTGAGGCAAATAATGCCGAAAAAATGAGTAAAGTATCTTTGAATAAAATATACAAAATAATTAGACCCTGTGGACTTGCTCCCCAAAAATCTAAGGCTATTTTAAAATTATCTAAAATTTTAGTAAATCAATATAAAGGAAAAGTTCCCAGAGAATTAAAAGATTTAGAAAAACTACCTGGGGTTGGTCATAAAACAGCCAGTGTAGTTGTTTCACAAGCTTTCAATATTCCTGCATTTCCAGTTGATACACATATACATAGGCTAGCCCAAAGATGGGGACTTACTAATGGTAAGAATGTTAAAAAGACCGAAGAAGATTTAAAAAGTATATTTCCTAAAGAAAATTGGAACAAACTTCATTTGCAAATAATTTTTTATGGTCGTGAATTTTGTACAGCAAGAGGCTGTGATGGAAGACAGTGTGAAATTTGTCAAAAATGTTATCCAAAAAGAAGAAAAGCTTTTAAAGCGAAAAAGCCCTAATTTAAAATATAATAATAAATTAGGGCTTAAAATTTATACGCTGTAGTACATTACAAATTCTAATGGATTTGGTCTAGTTCTCCACGGTGTTATCTCTTCATCCATTTTATAATTAATGTATCCCTCGATAAATTCTTTTGTGAAAACATCACCTTCTAACAAAAATTTATGATCTTTTTTTAATTCTTCTAGTGACTCTTCCAAAGCCGCTGGAACTGATGGATATTTTGAAAGTTCTTTTTCTGAAAGTTCATAAATATCCTCTTCTAATTCTTTAGTAGGTTTAATTTTATTTTTAATCCCATCTAATCCGGCCATTAACATTGCAGAGAATATTAAATAACAATTTCCAGCAGGGTCAGGGAATCTTGTCTCAATTCTTTTAGCTTTAGGACTATCAGAGTACATTGGAATTCTAATAGCGGCGCTCCTATTTCTTGCTGAATGCGCTAAAACGATTGGAGCTTCATAGCCTGGTACTAACCTTTTATAAGAATTTATGGTTGAATTAGTAAAGGCACACAAGGCTCTTGCATGTTTTAAAATTCCACCAATGTAATATAAGGCCATATCACTTAACCCAGCATATTTATTTCCTGCAAATAAGGGCTTTGAGCCTTTCCAAATTGACTGGTGGACATGCATTCCTGAGCCATTATCGGCAAATACCGGTTTTGGCATAAATGTTGCTGATTTTCCATGATTTTTTGCTACATTTTTTACAATATATTTATACCATAATGTGTCATCAGCCATCTTTTTTAATGGAGCAAATCTTAAATCAATTTCTGATTGTCCAGGACCACCAACTTCATGGTGATGGCACTCAACATGTAAGCCACATTCTTGCATAACTTTAACCATATCTGATCTTATATCTTGATAAGTATCTAATGGAGATAATGGAAAGTATCCCTCTTTATATCTTGCTTTATGTCCTAGATTAGGAACCTCGTCCTCACCAGAATTCCATTCTGCTTCTTCAGAATCAAGTTGATAAAAAGATGAATTCGGTGTTGACTGATATCTTACATCGTCAAATACAAAAAATTCTAACTCAGGACCAAAATAACATGTATCTCCAATCTTAGTTTTTTTAAGATAATTTTCTGCTTTAGTTGCAATATATCTTGGATCAAGATCGTATCTTTCTTTAGTTAATGGGTCAGCTACATCACAAATTAACGATAATGTTGGATGTGCCATAAAGGGATCAACAACTGCTGTTGTTGGATCAGGAAGAATAATCATATCGCTATTATTTATAGCTTGCCATCCTCTAATACTGGACCCATCGAATCCCATTCCATCTTTAAAAGTGCCTGCATCAATTTCTGCAGAAGGAAAGCTGGTATGTTGCCAGCGACCAAATATATCACAAAACCTTAAATCAACAAATTCAATTTTTTTAGTCTTTATTAACTTTAATACGTCATTAACTGTTTTAGCCATTTTATTATCTCCTTGTGTTTAAATTTATACAGCAGAGTCGCCAGTTTCTCCTGTTCTAATTCTTATTGCTTGTTCGACTGATAGGACAAATATCTTACCATCACCAATTTTATTTGTGTTAGCAGATTCTTGAATTGCTTTAACAACACTGTCAACTTTATCGTCAGAAACAGCAATATCTAATTGAATCTTTGGAATAAATTCAATTTCATATTCTGCACCTCTATAAACTTCAGTGTGCCCTTTTTGTCTTCCAAAACCTTTAACCTCAGAAACTGTCATACCAGTTACACCTACCGCTTTTAAGGCTTCTTTTACATCGTCAAGCTTGAATGGCTTAATTATCGCCTGAATCATTTTCATCTGGATCCTCCTAAAGGGATTTTAAGATTACTTCAAATATTATGACATAAATTGAAAAAATCCCTAAAATATTAGTTTCATTAATCAGATGGCAATTTGCATGCCAATTATGAAAAAATTTCTTTATTTATTTTCTGGTACCAACATAATATATCTAAATATCAGTTATATCTTTAAAATAATATATTTTAAGTACTTTTTAAAATAAAAAATTATAAGTAGCATATATATTTGATTCATTCATTCCCTGATAAGGAAGTTCTTCATATTGTACTTTTAATCTTAAAATCTGATTTTTAGTTATCATGTTGTCTAGCCCAAATGATACAATATATCTGGTGGACCTATGGTTTTTTGTTAAGTCTACAGTTGTAATACCAGAAACACCGTTCGGTGATAGTTTTGATACATTATGAGAAATATCATGTTCTATACCAAAAGTTCCATCAAATCTGTATTTTTGATTAATTTTAAAATTATATTTTAGTCCACCTATAACAGACCAAGAATTATCAAATATTTTATTAAAAGTAAGAGGCAGATCAACATTTTTTTCGGTATAACCCTTTTGATATTTTTCTGAATATCTCATTGCCAAATAGGGTGAAACTGTCGTTATGTCGGATAAAAAAATATTATCTCTTAATTCTAAAATGAATTTGTTTGCAGTAATTTTGGTTTCTCCTTTAGCTTTTTCAGAAGCTCCTGCTTGTGGTCGTATTATAGTTGCATTTATAGCTTGATATGAATTACCAATTTTAAATTGTAAACCAGATTTATCTTCATTTTCGTTCCAAACTCCATAGAAACCAATTAATGGAACTTTATCACTTAGAGTAAGATTAGATGATGTATTGTAATTAATATTGTAGTGAATAAATCCACCCCATCTGAAATTTTGTGAATGTTTTTTTCCATAGACTAAAACTATTCCACTAGTTTCAGACTTTGGGTCATTAATTGAAATGTATCTTCCACCTATTGAAATACAGTTACCATCTCTGCCAAAGGTGTTGCAATCATAAGTATTCATGTGTGCAAAATTTCCATTTGCTAATGTATTTAATGTTGTTTCTATTGATGTGGTTATACATTTTGTTTTTGAACAACCAGGATTATTTGAATCAACCGAACATTGAGTATCAGAGGTTAGATCATCAATTATTAAATCCCACTGTGTTCCAGTTGAATTATTTATTGAATATTTGTAATGGTTGTTGTTATCTATGAAGGTTCCAGAACTATTTGATATATTTTCCGCTGAAAGTCCATTTATTACTGCAGAATATGTTCCTACTGAAAGGGTTGAGTCATCAGTAACTCCTACATTCATTGACCCATTGGGATTAGTAATTGTTATTTTGCCGTAACTTGTTGTGCTATTAACTTTTATGTAATAGTTTGTTGGCAGGTTCCCCAGTAAAGTGAGATTATTTTGTGAATTTGTAAGATTTGTAATACTACCCTCATTGTTGTGAATACCATAACCCGCACTGCCTGTAATAGTTCCAGTATTTATTATGTTTGTAATATTATTAGAATTTGCAATACCATAAGTACCCCCAGTTATTGTTCCTGAATTTGTAATCGAAGAAATATTTCCCTCACTACCAACTCTTATACCGTATGAAGAGGTTCCCCCCGTGCCTGAAATTGACCCCGAATTTGTTAAGTTAGTTCCACTGTTATTCCAAATGGCAATGCCATGATTAGAATTGCTCCCACCTTGAGCAGAAATAGTTCCTGTATTGACAAGCTGATTAATAATTCCGGTATTAATTGAGATTATTCCACGAGAGTGTTTAGAACCAGTTGCGGATATTGTCCCATTATTTTCAATTTTATTTACTAAACCTCCGGCATTCACTCTTATGGGAGCGGAATTCACTAATGAATCAATAACTCTAATTGTTCCAGTAGATGTATTAACTATTTCTGATACACTTGATTCATTAATTATGATTCCTCCTCCATAGTTTCCTGTCGTGTTTGATTGAATTGTTCCACTGTTAGTTACAGAATTGGTTTCCGAGTTATTTTCAAAATTTATACCATTTATATTTGCACTTCCATTAGTTGTAATTAGACCAGAGTTGTCAACCGATGTTCCAACTTCTAATAGAATTGCTTCTGCATGCGAAGTAATATTTGATGCTTCAATTGTTCCCTCATTATCTATTGTATAAGGACCACCTGTTAGTTGTTGTATTACTTGTGTAGAATGTGAAACAGTAGATCCTGATGAAATATCAACATCTTGATTCAACAATTGCTCAGAGTAGCATGAGTAAGCAAATCCAAAAAGATTTATAATTAGAAACAAAGTAATTATTTTTATTTTTAAGTTTGATACAAATTGAACCATTTTTAAGATTTATTTGATTATAACTGTAAGGAATCAGAAGTTATTTTCTAGAGCTAAATTTTAACCCTGATTTGGCTCTATCCCATGTTCTATCTGTTATTTCTTTTAAATCAGCGACTTTAACTTTTTGCGACGCAGTCATTGGGAACCCTCCATCAAATATCTCAATGAATCTTGGAACCATTGCAACTATACATTGCTCAGCCATCCAAGTGCAGAACTCGGCTTCATCAAATTTTTCACCATCTTTTATTATTATATTTAATTTAAGCTCATCATCAGAAATATCTGGAAGTCTTAATCCTACTGCAATTGCATCTTGAATCGCAGGATGCATTAAAGCAAGGTCGGCAACCGCTATGGGATCAACATTTTCACCAGAAACTCTTAATCTTGAATATCTACCAATAAAGTAATATCTTCCGTCAGTTCCTGCAGCAAATAAATCATCAGAATTAAAAAAGCCATCATCATCAAAAGCTTCTCTAGTCCTTCTCTCATCTTTAAAATACTCATTTAAAGTTGTATTTGGCACATTTGGCCTAATGAATAATAATCCTTTCGCAGATTCTGGGGGTTTCTCTTCAATACTTGGATCCCAATGAGGCTTTATTACCTCCTCAATATTTTCAGGATTTCGGATTTCTAAATAATAACCCTCAACTGGATATCCACATGAACCAACTCTAGCATCTTCGGGGCTTTTCCACAGAGGCATCCCCATTTCAGTAGACCCATATCCTTCAACTATTTTAAGATTAAATCTTTTTTCAAATTCTATTAAATTTCTCGGAGCAGGACCTGCTAGAACAATTCTAACATTATGTTTTTGATCATAATCACTAGGCTTTGCTGACCATAGGTATTCTGCAACCGCCCCAAGGAAATTCGTTACTGTTGCCCCACAGTCATGTGCCCATTTCCAGAAATTAGAAGCAGAAAATTTGGGAAAAAAGACTGCTGTACACCCTGCACCAATAGCAGCAAATAAACACATTGCTTGAGCATTTGCATGGCCTAAGGATAAAACACTCATTAAAGTATCATCACTTCTGATACCTTGATGTTGTATATAACTTCTAACTGTCATAAGTACTCCACCGTGTTCTCTTACTACACCTTTTGGCATGCCGGTTGTACCAGATGTAAACATACACCTTTCTTTATTAGCTATAGTTAGTTCAATATCTGGATTATCAATGCTCCCGTTATTAAATGATTCAAATTTTTCACAATTAATATTTCCTAAACTACTAGGAATACTTCCTTCGCTTCCTGAAATAAAAATTTTTTCCAAATTTTCAAATTTACTAGCTATTGGTTCAATTAAATCAATCGCACTTTTATCAATAATTAAAACTTTCATCTCAGAATAATTAATCACATATAAAAGTCGTTCACCTTTTTCATCTTTATTAACAGGAACTTGAATTGCCCCAGTTTTATGAGTAGCTAGTATTGAAAAAACAAACTCTGAGGAATTAAGCATGAAAATTCCTATTTTGTCTTCACTTTGAATAGAACAGTTTTCAATAAGGTAATTAGCAATTTGATTAGCTCTCTGATTGGTTTCCTTGTATGTAAATTGTTCTATAATCTTGCCATTTCCATCTCCCATTTTAAACATTGTTTTATCGGGAAACTCTATAGCACCTTTTTCTAAATACTTAATTAAAGGATTCCAGTCATTTGTATTGTTAAAAGTTCCATGAGGGAGAATTCCTTCTCCCTCATATTTATTTTCAGTAGGTCGGAAAAAAAGCTGCATAAATTATTTTCTAGCACTAAATTTTAGGCCAGCTTTCGCTCTATCCCATGTTTTATCAGTAATCTCTTTTAATTCAGCCACTTTAACTTTTTGAGTAGCAGTCATTGGCCAGCCATCAAAAATTTCGATGAACCTTGGCACCATAGCAATTATACATTGCTCAGCCATCCAGGTACAAAATTCGGCTTCATCAAATTTTTCTCCGTCTTTAAGAATTATATTAAGTTTCAGTTCATCGTCTGAAACGTCTGGGAGTCTTAATCCGACAGCAATTGCATCTTGAACAGCAGGGTGCATAAGGGCTAAGTCGGCAACAGCTACTGGATCAACATTTTCACCAGATACTCTTAATCTAGTGTGTCTACCAATAAAATAATATCTCCCATCAGTACCACAAGCCATTACATCATCAGAATTGAAAAACCCATCATCATCAAAAGCTTCTCTGGTTCTTCTTTCATCTTTGAAATATTCATTTAAAGTCGTATTTGGAACTAATGGTCTAATATAAAGAATTCCTTTTGCTGAATCAGGAGGAGTGGGATCTATATATGGATCCCAATGTGGTCTTATGACTTCTTGAATATTTTCAGGATTTCTTAATTCAACATAAAAACCTTCTGTAGGATATCCACATGATCCTGCTCTTACGTCCTCAGGATTTTTCCAAAGCACCATACCCATTTCTGTTGAGCCATAACCATCTATAACTCTAACATTAAACCTTTTTTGGAATTCATCTAAATTCCTTGGTGCAGGAGAACCAAGCATAATTCTTATTTTATGTTTTTGATCATATTCACTAGGTTTAGATGCATAAAGATATTCCGCAACCGCTCCAAGCATGTTAACGCAAGTAGCACCACAATCATGTGCCCATTTGAAAAAGTTCGATGCAGAGAATTTAGGGAAAAACACCGCTGTTGCACCAGCACCAATTGCACAGAATAAACACAAAGCTTGTGCATTTGCGTGACCTAGAGAAAGTACACTCATAAGTGTATCATCACTTCTAACCCCTTGCTGTTGCATGTAGGCTCTAACAGTTAGAACAACACCACCATGTTCTCTAACAACACCTTTAGGCATTCCAGTTGTTCCAGATGTAAACATACATCTTTCTTTATCACTAATTTGTACATCCACCCCAGGATTTTCGGATGGGAATTCTGTAAGACTATTAAATGGTTCGGCTGGAATATTTCCTATTTTTTCAGGAACATTTGCGGCATCTCCTGTTACATATATTAATTTTAAGTTTTCTAATTTGTCAGCTATATCTTCTATAAGGGATAAACCAGAAGGGTCAACTACTAGAGCAACTTGATCTGAATAGTTAATTATATAAGCTAATCTTTCTCCTTTTTCATCCTTATTTATTGGAACTTGAATTCCACCAGTTTTGTGAATTGCCAATATAGATAAAACAAACTCGGCACAGTTAAGCATATACATACCAACTTTATCACCTTTTTTAACTCCAACTTTTGATATTAAACCATTTGCTACTTGATTGGCTTTATCATTAGTTTCCTTATACGTATAAGTTTCTACAACTTCTCCATCATTATTGGCTATTTTAAACATTGCCTTATCAGGATAATTTTCAGCTCCAGCTTCTAAATATTTGGTCATAGGTTGCCAATTGCTTGTGTCGTCAAGACTGCCATTAGGCAATTCCCCAGGCCCTGTGTATTCAGTGGATCTGGTTTTAAATAGTAATTCCATAACTCGATATTCCTCCATTAATTTACTGTGAACTATCTCAATATTTGAGATAATGAATAATATATGTTGCCATATATTTAATTAAGATTAAAGTCTTTAAATTTTAGTGGATTTGTAAATTTTTTTCGTAAATTTTGAAATTTTATTCAAAATATCTTTTTTGTTATGAAGATTTTCTTCAATAATCTTAATAAAAGCACTTCCTATAACAATACCATTAGCTTTATTTTTCAATTTTTTAACATGATCTGGCTTGGATATTCCAAATCCTACACATATTGGCTTATTAGTAGATTTTCTAATTTTTTCAATGAATGGATATAGATTTTTATCTAGTTCTTTTCTAGCTCCGGTAACACCAGTAACCGAAACCAAATAAATGAAGGAGTTTGATAATTTTGAAATTGTTTCAATCCTGTATTTTGTACTAGTTGGAGCAAGTAAATATATTAGCTCGAGATTAACTCTATCAACAGATTTCTGAATAATTTCAGACTCCTCTGGTGGTAAATCAACTACTAAAATACCATCTGCACCAGCATCTTTAATTTTTTTCATCAATTTATCTAATCCATATTTCAAAAAAGGATTATAATATCCGAATAGTATTATCGGAGTTTGATATTTCTCCCTAAATTTCTTTATAAGTTTTAAAACATCATCGATTGTAATTTTATTTTTTAATGCTCTCTCGCTAGCTTTTTGAATTGTTGGACCATCAGATATTGGATCCGAAAAAGGTATTCCGAGTTCAATAATACCAACACCATTTTCAACGAGTTTTTCCATTATTTTTAAACTTGTTGAAATGTCAGGATCGCCAGCTGTTATGTAAGAAACAAAACTTAATGAATTATTTTGATTATCATTTAGAACTTTATTGAGCAATCTCATTTATTGTTTTTGCCCATTTTTATTAATAAACTCATTTACTGATTGTAAATCTTTGTCACCTCTCCCGGAGAGGTTTACTATTATACTTTGATTTTTATTCATTTTTTTCGCAATTTTCATTGCATATGCGAGTGCATGTGATGTTTCTAAAGCAGAAATTATTCCCTCTTTTTCAGAAAAATATTGTAAAGCTTTAACTGCTTCAATGTCATTCACTGAGACATATTCAACTCTTTTGACATCTTTTAGAAATGAGTGCTCAGGGCCTACACCAGGATAATCAAGACCTGCGGAAACAGAATGAGTTTCAATTACTTGACCTTGATTGTCTTGAAGTATGTATGTTTTACTTCCATGAAGAACACCAACTGAGCCAGCAACAATACTTGCTGAATGGAAACCAGATTTTATTCCACTTCCACCTGCTTCAACACCTATCATACGAACATTTTTATCATTTAAAAAAGGATAAAATAATCCCATTGCATTAGATCCTCCTCCAACGCATGCTATTAAAAGATCTGGTAATTTATTGTTATCTTTCATAAATTGTCTTCTTGATTCAATACCAATAACAGATTGGAAGTCTCTAACAATCATTGGATAAGGATGAGGTCCTGCGACACTACCTATTATGTAAAAAGTGTCCTCAATATTAGTTACCCAATCTCTTAATGCTTCATTCAAAGCATCTTTTAATGTCTGGGAACCTGAAGTTACGGGTATAACATCTGCTCCAAGTAATTTCATTCTTTGAACATTAACTGATTGTCTAACTGTATCTGTAGCTCCCATATACACCTC
>CAJWZP010000007.1 GCA_913050325.1 uncultured bacterium | reverse complement strand
GTCGGCCTGCCAACAAAATCTTTTAATAGGCTTCTCAGTTCTTTAAGAAACTTTTTTTCATTTTTAATTTTATTATAATTTTTTTCTAGTTCTTCTAACGCGGGCATTAAAGTTTCAGAAACAAACTTCCCACCAAATTCTCCAAACCTTCCATTTTTATCTGGAAAGGATTTAAAATTTATTTTATTTTTAGGCATCGCGTATTAATTTTACAATAGTTTTAACCTTTTTAGAATCTTTAATACCTGGTTTTTTTTCAGTAGCAGAACAAAAATCAAAAAATTTAATTCCTGTCTTCATTGCATTTATTATATTTTTCTCATTTAGTCCCCCTGATAATATTAATTTTTCTTTATTATCAAGATTTAAAATATTTTTCCAATCAAATTTTTCTCCTGATCCTCCCTTTGAATCTTTATTGATATTGTCCAATAAAATAAATTCTGGTTTTGAAAATTCTTTAATTTTAGAATCTAGATTAATATCATTACCATTTAATGCTTTTATTGTAGGAGTTTTAATTTTTTTAATATATTCATTATCCTCATCACCATGAAGTTGTATGTAGTTAAGTTTTAAAATATTCGACATATTATTTATGACTTCTATATCTTCATCAACAAAAACTCCTACTTTTTTAATTTTATTATTTAATTTAGAAATAATTTTTAATGAAGAGTCTAAATTGATATATCTGGGGCTTTTTTTATAAAAAATAAATCCAATCATATCGACACCTAGCATTTCACAATTCTTTGCATCTAATAAATTTGTAATTCCACAAATTTTAACTTTCATTAAAAAGATCCAAATATTTTTTTTTCATTTGCTCGTCTGAAAAGTTTTCTTTAACAAGTTTTAAAGCGTTTGTTCCCATTTCTTTAACTAACTTTTTATTATTATAAGCATACAAAATTTTATCTTTTATATCATCTACATTTTCACCATTCACTATCAGACCATTTACTTTATCTTTTATCAGTTCCTCAGTACCAGTTCCTTTTGATCCAATTAATCCTTTACTTCTTCCCATTGCCTCTAATCCTACGTTTGGCAGACCTTCAATTTTTTTATTCCATGTTCGATTACAAAGTATGCTTATATCGGAACAGTCATAAAATTTATGTATATTGGCTCTATCCATCTCGCCTAAAAAGAAAACTCTATCCTCTAAATTATATTTTTTTACTAATTTCATAAAGTTATCAAAATATTTTCCAGATCCTATACAAATATATTTTATATCTTTATTTGGAATTTTTGATAGTGCCTTGATGACATTATCTTGCCCCTTTCTAGGTAGTATTCTTGATACTGTTATTAATATAAAGTCTTTATCCGAGTAACCAAGCTGATGTCTTATGTTTTGATTAACTTTTTTTTCAATAAACTCTTTATCAATTCCATTGTAAATTAATTTAATTTTATTAGGATTATCAAAATAATTACTTTTTAACATTAGTTCTCTTGTATTTTTACTTACTGCAATTAATTGAGATGAGTTTTTATAAACTCTATACATATATTTTTTTTTAACTATAGAGAATATATTATTATTTTCTAAAACTGATGTAATGCCAGAACCAGCAATTCTAACAATTTGTTTAATTTTTTTATTATTTAATAATCCACCTACAATTTCTGCTTCTTCACCTAAATAAAAAATATATTCAGGATTAATTTCCTTTACTGTTTTTTTTAAAAAATTTAGACCTTGAATATATTGACTCAATGGAATTTTCTTAAAATTTTTACCACCCAAAAAGTTTTTTCTTATTATTATTAAATTCTTTAATTCAAGATCCTTAATGTTTGAGATTCCATGAGTAGGACAACATACATAAACTTGATGCTTAATTGATAAAATTTTTGCAATTTTTTCTGTTGATGTAGCTATACCTCCCTTGAAAGGGGGGTATTCATGGGTGTAAATCAGAATAGACATAAAAATATTATATTTTAAATAAAATCTTATTAAAGCATCAATTGACACATCAGATTGATTAAGTTAGCTTCTTATTAATGAGGTTTCTATGTTTGGATTAGGAGTACAAGAGTTAATAATAATATTAGTAATTGTTTTATTAATATTTGGTCCTAGTAAGCTTGGAGACATTGGCTCTGCACTAGGTAAAGGAATTTCAGGATTTAAAAAAGCTGTCAAAGATGATGACAAAAAAGACGATTCTGAAGAAAATCAATCAAAAGATAGTTAAGTTATTTTTTGTGCCAATTCAATTAAAACACTGTTCATACTTTTTGGATGCGCAAAAGCTACAAGAGTGTTGTTTAATCCTACTCTAGGTTCATTATCTATCATTTCAATTCCCATATTTTTAAGGTGTGAAATGCCTATTTTTATATCATCAACTAAATAACATATATGGTGCATACCTTCACCTTTTTTCTCAATATATTTAGTAATTGGAGACTCTGGAATAACAGGTTCAAGTAATTCAATTGCAGCCGATTTAGATTTTTGTGGAACTAGCATAATAGCTCTTACACCTTGATCCATGACAACTTCATCATGTTCAATTCTAAGACCCATTGTTTCAGTATATAATTTAGCGGTCTTTTCAGAATCTTGTACAGCAATTCCAATATGATACAAATCCCCAACTTTCAATATTTCATTTTTCATAACATAGAATATTATAAAAAATAAAATTATTTCATCAAATAATTTTATATAAATTTATATCATTATCCTCTATAAGTTTTATCTCAACCTTTTTTATTTCTTTTGCATTTTGATGATTTTTTAATATGTTTTTCATATTAATATAAAGATTTGAATTTAATAATATTTTAAATTTTCTTTTCTTGTTTTCCTTGATTATTTTTTCAATTATTTCATAACATATTGTATCTTTCTTTAAAATTAAACCATTACCACTACAGATATCACATGTTTCATTAAGAACATTAGATATCTTAGAACCTCTTTTTTGTCTCGTCATTTCAATAATTCCAAATTTAGACATCGGTAAAATCGTGTGTTTTGATTTATCAATTTTCATATTGTTCGACAAAGTCTTATATATACTATTTTTTTCTTTAGGTTTTTTTAAATCTATAAAATCAATTAAAATTAAGCCATGGAGATTTCTTAAAACTATTTGTCTTGAAATTTCTTCAGCAGCTAATTTGTTTACATTAAAAATTGTCTCCTTTTTATTATTCAAACTATTTCCAGAATTAATATCAATTACAGTTAGCCCTTCTTTTTCTTCAATTAACAAGAAAGATCCATTTTTTAACTTTACTTTTTTATTTGAAATTTGATCAATTTCATCAGTTATTTGATTCTGTTTAAAAATTTCTTTATTTTTTATAATTAATTTAATTTGAATGTTTTTATCTGGATTTTTCTTTAATTTGTTATAAACATATCTTGAGTCTGTTTCAATAATAATTTTATCTTTATTTATATATTCTCTAATAATATTATCTAAAGTGCTATTTTCTTTATGTAGTATTCCAGGATCTGGATTTTTTTTGAAATCACTTAAAATTTTTCTCCATTTTTTTTTGGTTTCTGTTATATCATTTTTTATTTCTTTAATTTTTTTATTCATTGAGGAAGTTCTTAAAATAATTCCACAATCTTTATTGGATAATTTTTTTAAAGAATTAAATCTCTTTCTTTCTTTATCATTATCTATTCTTTTTGAGATACCAAAAAATTTTGGCTTACTAACAATTACACAGTATTTTGATGGTAAAGCAATGAAATCTGAAACTTTTGGAGCTTTTCTTGGATCGTAGTCGCTAACAGCTTGAACTAGTAACTCATCTTTATCAGAGATTTTATAATTAGATTTATTGTCAGTCATTTCCTCTTTGAAAGGAATATATTGTGATAAAAAAGCTGATCTACCCAGACCTATATCAATGAATGAGGCATCCATTCCTCTTGCATTTTTATCTTTTTTTGCTTTGTATATATTTCCTCTTATAGTCTGTTGAACCTCTTCATATTCGACAAAAAAATGTCTTAACTGATTATTATCAATTATTGCAATTTTTATTTGATCAAGAACTTTACTAATTAATATTTTTCTCAATTTATAAACTTTCTTTAAAAAGTTTAAAAATCATATTAACAGCTTTTTCTGGTTCAATTTTTGATGTTTCAACATCTAACATAATATTTTTAACTTTTTTATTATCCTTAATATTTTCTAGTTCGAACTTCATTTTTTGGAATATTAATGTTTCTACTTCAGATAACTTTCTTTTTACTCTTTTTTTATCAAGTAAGTCCCTCTGTATTTCAAAATTTTTAAATTTTTCAATCTCGCTAATTATTTCTTTGGTTCCAACATCATTTTCTGCTTCCGCTAAAATAACTTTAGTAGACCAATTATTTTCACTATGTTTTAAAGAGATCATATAATCGACTTCGCGAGCTAACTTTTCAGCTCCTCCTCTATCTGCCTTATTTACTATAAAAATATCTCCAATTTCCATCAAACCTGCTTTCATTGCTTGAACTCCATCACCGGCTTCAGGAACCAGAGTTACTAGTACACAATCAGAAATTTTAATAATATCTAATTCTGTTTGTCCAACACCAACAGTTTCAATTAAAATTACATCAATTCCAAATGTATCAAATAATTTTATTATTGCTGATGTGGCACTTGATAAACCTCCAAGATCACCACGACTGCCAATACTACGAATAAAAACTCCATCATCTAAAGCGTGCTCTTGCATTCTAATTCTATCACCTAAAACTGCTCCACCTGTAAATGGACTACTTGGATCAACAGCTAAAACAGCAACAGATTTATTATTTTTTCTCAAATTTTGAATTAGTCTGTTTGTTAAAGTACTTTTTCCTGCTCCAGGAGGACCTGTGATACCAACTACGTAAGTATCATTATCCTTTCTCTTTAAGGAGTCAGAAATTCTAAAAATTGCTGACTTATCACTTTCTACCAAGCTTATTAGTCTTGATAGAGATACTCTTGAACCACTATTGATACCCGATATTAATTTCTTTTCATCATGTTTCATCTGATTTATCTATTATATATTCAAAATGTTCTTTTTTAATTTCCATCACTGATAATCTTGATTGCTTTATTAATGAAATATCCTTAAGTTTATTATCACTTTTTATTTCTTTTAAAGAAATAGCTCTTTTTAATGTTTTGACAGCTTTTAAATCAACAACTACCCATTTGTCATCATCAGTTGTTGGATCTTGATAAAATTCTTTAACAACTTTTGTTAAGCCAACGATTTCTTTTCCTTCATTACTATGATAAAAAAGGACTTTATCACCTTTTTTCATAGATTTTAGGTTGTTTCTAGCTTGATAGTTTCTGACTCCATCCCAATATGTAGTCTTATCTTTTACCATCATTTGCCAAGAATATTTGTAGGGTTCTGATTTGACTAACCAATACTTCATAAATTTTAATTTAATTTATTAATTTATTTTTGTAAAATGATAGATAATGATTTTAATTCCAGCAATTGATATAAAAGATAAAAAATGCGTCAGATTATACAAAGGTGATTTTAACAAAAAAAAGATATATTCTGACAGTCCAAAAGATATTGCACTAAAATGGGAGTCTTATGGTGCATCTCTAATACACTTAGTTGATTTAGATGGAGCTTTAGATGGGAAAAGTAGTAATTATGATGTCATTAAAGATATATCTTCAAGTGTTAAATGTGATTTACAAATTGGTGGTGGAATCAGAAATATTGAAACTATTGATTCATATTTAAAATTAGGAATTAAAAGAGTGATTTTAGGAACATCTGCTTTTAAAGACCCTAACTTTTTAAAAGAAGCATTGAAAAAATATCCTCATAATATTTCAGTTGGTTTAGATATAAAAGAAGGAAAAGTAGCAATTCAAGGGTGGAATCAAAAAATGCAAGTTACACTCAAAGATGCATTAGCCAAACTACCTAAAGAATTAAGTCTAATTATATTAACTTCAGTTGATAGAGATGGAACATTAGAAGGATTTAATATTGATCTAGTTAATGAGTATTTGAAATATTCTTCGATTCCTTTAGTAGTTTCTGGTGGGGTGAGAAGTGAGGACGATTTAAAAATTATTAAAAATATGGAAAATGAAAAAATATTTGGTGTCATTCTTGGCAAATCTCTTTACGAAGAAAAATTAAATTTAAAAAAATGTATACTAATTTACCAAGATGCTAGCTAAAAGAATTATACCTTGTCTTGATTTAGACAAAGGAAGAGTTGTAAAAGGAATAAATTTTAAAAATCTTACTGATGCGGGCGATCCTGTTGAGGTTGCTAAATCATACAGTCTTCAAGGTGCTGATGAGATTACATTTTTAGATATTACTGCCTCGAATGAGAATAGGTCAACAATAATTAATACAATAGAAAAAGCAGCTGATAATGTTTTTGTTCCTTTAACAGTTGGTGGTGGTATAAGAAAGATTGACGATATAAGAAGTTTGCTTTTAGCAGGTGCAGATAAAGTTTCAATAAATACTGCTGCGGTAAATAATCCTGATCTTGTAAAAAAATCAGCAAGAAAATTTGGGTCTCAATGTACTGTAGTAGCAATTGATATTAAGAAGGTTAGTTTTGACAGTTGGGAAGTTTATACACATGGAGGGAGAACTCCAACTGGGCTTGATGCAATTGATTGGATCAAAAAGATGGAATCATATGGTGCAGGAGAAATATTGTTAACCTCAATGGATAAAGATGGAACAAAAAAAGGATATGATATTGAGATTTTAAAGATTTTAAATAATTGGATTAAAATACCTATTATTGCATCTGGAGGTGCAGGAGAATTAAGCCATATTAGAGATGTTTTTAATCAAGGTAAAGCAGACGCCGCCCTATGTGCATCAATATTTCATTTTGGAAAGTATACAATTAAAGAAGTAAAAGATTACCTATTAGACTGTGGCATTTCAGTTAGGACATAGTATGAATATTCGTGAAAAAATTGAAACAAAAGAAAAACAAATTTTATGTGAATTTGCATCTTTGAGTTCAAATTCAAAGGGAAGGGTTAAAAGAGAAAAAAAATGTTTACTTCGAACGGATTTTCAAAGAGATAGAGACAGAATAATTCATTCAAAATCTTTTAGAAGACTTAAGGATAAAACTCAAGTGTTTCTTGCTCCATACGGTGATCATTTTAGAACCAGGCTAACTCATGTATTAGAAGTTTCTCAAATTGCGAGAACAATATCAAGATCATTATCGTTAAATGAAGATTTAACCGAAGCAATATCATTAGGTCATGATTTAGGACATACCCCATTTGGTCATGCAGGAGAACAAGCACTTAATGACATTCATAAAGGTGGTTTTAAGCATTATATGCATAGTTTACGAATTGTTGAATTTTTAGAAAATAATGGATCGGGCTTAAATCTAACATTTGAAGTGAAAGATGGTATCTCAAAGCATTCAAAAGGTAGAGGGCCAATAATAAATTCAAGAATTAAAATAGCTACTCTGGAGGGACAAGTGGTTAGGTTATCAGATATTTTTGCATACTTTACTCATGATCTTGATGATGCACTAAGGGCATCCCTGATAAAAGAAAGTGATGTCCCATTAAAATTATTGAAATTTTTTGGTACTTCACACTCTGAAAGAATTTCAAAGGTAGTTACGGATACAATTAATGAAACAATTAAAAATAATTATAAAAAAGTAGTTATATCTAATACTATGGAGAAGAATTTAAATCGTATGAGAGATTTTTTATTTCAAAAAGTTTATTTTCATAAAAAATTAAAACATAATTTTGATAAAGCAAAAGGAATATTGACTGATTTGTATAAGTTTTTTATAGAAAATCCAAAAAAACTGGGTGAATTTTATTCTATTAAGAATTACGAACATTCGCTAAATGTATTAGATTTTATAGCGGGTATGACAGACGAGTTTGCAATGGAGATTCACAAGACTCTTTATATGCCTAAAAAATGGTCATTAAAGAGCTTTGATGATTAAAATGAAAAAAATTTTGGGAACAGTACCTTTTATTAATTGTCATCCACTAAATTATGCAATAGATTCGAGTTCTTTAAAACTTCTTTATTCTGTTCCATCAAATTTATTAAACCTTTTAAAAAAAGAAAAAGTTAACCTAAGTTTACTACCAATTGCCGATCATATTGAAAATAGTTCAATTTATTCACTAGAAAATAAATGTATTAGTTCGATTGGTAAAGTTGATAGTGTTATTCTAATTTCCAATACTGAACTTAAGAATATTGAAAATCTTTATTTAGATACTAGATCAAAAAGTTCAAATCTTCTTACTAGAATTATTTTTAATGAATTTTTAGATTTAGCTCCTAACCTGAAGACTTTCTCGCCATCTAAAAATATTAAAATCGAAAATAACTCTGGCTATGTTGTTATAGGTGACTTAGGTTTAGAAATTACTTATGCTTCTCCAATAGGTTTAAAAATCTATGATTTAGGTGAAATTTGGTTTAATGAAACTAATTTACCTTTTACTTTTGCATCCTATAATTATATTGAAAAGCCAAATAGTATTTTGATAAAAAATTTAGAAAATTCATATAATGATGGAATTAAAAATATTAATAATATAGTTGAAAATATTTATGAAAATAAGCTTATTAACCTTGAAAAAAAAATAATAGAGAAATACTTAAGTGAAAGAATAGTTTATGAATTTTCTAAAAAACATAAAGAAGGCATAGATTTATATATGAAACTAGCAAGAAATATTATTGAAATTGAAAGAAATGTTTTTAACGGTTAACTTTACTAATCATATTATAATATTATTTTAAAAAAAGGTTATAAATTTGTAATTTAATGAGTTTAAAAAAAATTATTTCACTAGGCCATAGTCCTGATGCAGATGACGCTTTTATGTTTTATGCCATAACCCAAAATATTATCACATCAAAAAAATTTGAATTTAAACATATAATAAAAGATATTCAGTCTTTAAATAAAATGGCTATAAATAAAGAGCTCGATACTACCGCAGTTTCGGCAAATGCTTATCTTAAAATTCAAAAAGATTACAGGATAATGGACTGCGGAGCATCAATGGGAGATAACTATGGGCCGATAGTTGTTTCAAAAGAAAAAATAGATATAACATCTTCTACAAAAATTGGTATTCCAGGTAAATTGACGTCAGCTTTTTTACTATTGAAATTATATTGTAACGATGCGGAATTTATCGAGTTAGATTTTGATAGTGTTATTCCTGCATTAGAAGATGGTGATATTGATGCAGGATTAATTATTCATGAAGGTCAAATTACTTATGATGATCTTGGTCTAAAGATTATTTTGGATATTCCAAAATTATGGAATGATGATTGTAAATTTCCTATGCCATTAGGTTTAAATGTTGTAAGAAGAGATCTTGAACTTGAAGACCAACTTGAAATTTCTCAGATGATTAAATCGAGTATTAAATATGCACTAACTAATATTGATGAAGCATTAGATTATTCTATGAAATTTGGAAGAGGTGTATCTAGAGAAATTGCAAAGGAGTTTGTATTAATGTATGTAAATTCTGATACATTAGATATTAATACTAGAGGAATAAATGGACTAAAATTTTTTTACAATAGAGCTTTAGAGAAAGGTTTAATTGATTTTGAGCCCAAATTAGACATTATCACAACATCTTAATTTTTCCATTAATCATGAGAAATTTTAAGTTTTTTCTACCATGTTTAAAGATTGTTTTTAGTGGATTCTTATTCTCTATTTTAAATCCTATTATATCGGCGAATTTATTTTTTTCTAATGTTCCAATTTTATCATCTAGTTTTAAATTTTTTGCACCACCTAGTGTAGCAATATTTAATATCTTTTCCTCAAGATTTGAAATTTTCAATTTTTTGCATTCTTTATATAAAAATTTTATTTCATTTAGAAAATCCAAATCTTTATTACTTGATAGACCATCCGTACCTAAGGCTGTATTTTTATACTCTAAATAAAATTTTAAATCAGGCATTTTTTCTTTTAAAAAAATGTTACTCCTTGGACAAATAGTTATTGGAAGATTTTTATTCATAATAATTTTTTTATCGTTATTATTTATATTATTCATGTGAACTAGGGTAGGTTTATTAGCTAAAATTTTTAAATTTTTTAGATATCCTAGGGGGGTAATATTATTTTTTCTTTTTACATTTGGCTGCGTAGAAATTAATTTAAAAATCTTACTATCAAATCTATTTTTTTTATTTTGAATAAATTTTATTTCATCATAACTTTCTGAAAGATGAGTTCCTATATGAATATTGAATTTTTTTGCATTTTTTTTTATTTTTTCCCATGATGAAGTATTAAGTGAATATATTGAATGTGGAAAAATCATAAGATTTATTAGTTCATTTTCTTTTAAAATACTATTAATTTTTTTTAAATCATTTTGGAAGTTATTTATATTTGAATTTGCTATTTCAAAAAAATATCCACATCTAATATTACTTTTTTTTATTATTGGAATATCAATTCCTTTATATGAACTTATTTGTCCGACAGTTGTGACACCACTCTGAAAGGAACATTTAATACTGTCCTTTACCGATTTTAAAATTAAATTTTTTTCTAACATCATTTTCTTCAGATATATTATTTGCTCAAGCCAACCAGGAAAATTATTAAATTTTTTTAATTTTTTATTTACCCAGTTTAATTCAAGATGTATATGAGCATTTACGAAACCAGGCATTATCAAACTATTTTTAAGATCTATTCTCTTATATTTTAATTTTTTGAATTTTTCCAATGGACCAAAATCAAAGATATTATTATTTTTAATTATTAAAGATTGATTTTCTAATAATCCATTTTTGGGACAATACAAAAATTTACAATCAATAATTTTATACATTTTAATCTATGTGTATTTTCCCTGAACATATTTCTTCTACTGGACCTTCCATTTTTAATTTAAAATTATTATCAATTGAAATATTTAGATTTCCACCTGGCATTTGAACTTTAACGTTACTATTTAGTAAACCAAGTTTATATCCAACAGACACTACTCCACAAGAACTACTACCAGAAGCTAAAGTATACCCTGCACCCCTTTCCCAAATTTCAATATTTACAGTAGACTTATTTATTATTTTTACAAATTGAACATTGATTTTATTTGGAAAGAATCTATGAGTTTCAATTAATGGGCCATACTCTTTTGCTAAATCTTTTGATATTTTATTTAAAAAAATTACACAATGAGGATTACCAACACTGACAGCATTGAAAATAAATTTCTTATTTTTTAAATTTATTTCTTTATTTAAACATGAATTATTTTTATCTTTTATTTTTACTGGGATTTTATTATTTAAAAAAATAGCATTCCCCATTTCTACATTGAAAAAGGATTTGTTTTTATTTTTTTTTATAAATTTGCTTTTTACTAGCCCACCTTTTGTTTCAATAGAAATTATTTTTTTATTTTTAACATATTTGTGATCAAATAAAAAAGCTGAGAAAATTCTCAAGCCATTTCCACTTTTTTCTGCTTGACTACCATCAGGATTATATATTTTTAACCCAAAATCCGCATTTTTACTTTTGCATAACATTAGGATACCATCTGATCCAATTCCATAGTTTCTATTGCATAATCTTATGATTTCTCTCTTTTTCAGTGAATAATTAACCTCTTTTCCATCAATAACTATATAATCGTTTCCTAGACCATGTGATTTTACAAAATTTATCATATATTTATTATATTGACGTTTTTACACTAGGTAAACACATTAATCTGGATAATTAATCTTTTTTTGTATAAAATTAATCAATCTGATTCAGGGAGGAGTCGAAATGTTAGAAATGTTATATGACGTAAAAGATAAAGTTGCTGTTGTTACTGGTAGCTCTAGAGGTATTGGTAAACAATGTGCTTTAGCATTTGCAGAAGCCGGAGCAAAACTTGTTTTAAATTACGTTAGCAATAAGCAAGCAGCTGAAATAACAGCTGAAGAAATTGAAGGTCTTGGAGCTGAAGCGATAGTTGTTCAAGCAGATGTTAAAGACTTTGAAGCGTGTTTAGCTTTAGGTGAAGAAGCTATTTCAAAATTTGGCAAGATTGATTTTTTAGTCAATAATGCTGGTATCAACAGAGATATAACTTTTAGTAGAATGTCTCAGGAAGAATGGCAAGAGGTTATAGATACTAACCTTGGTGCTTTATTCAATATGTCAAAAGCATGTGTCCCTCATATGAGAGATAATGGTTTTGGTTCAATTGTTTCTATTTCATCAATTATTGGAGAAACTGGAAATATTGGACAATCAAACTATGCTGCTACAAAAAGTGGTATGTATGGATTTACAAAAAGTTTAGCAAGAGAGCTTGCTAAGGATAATATTAGAGTTAATACTGTATCTCCTGGTTTTGTTGAAACTGATATGCTTCACAGTGTTCCTGCAGATTTGTTAGCAGGCATAAAGGATGAAATTCCATTAGGTAGATTCGGATATGCTGATGAAGTAGCATTAGCTGTTATGTATTTGTGTTCAACTGCTGGATCATGGATTACAGGTTCAAACATTAGTTTAAATGGTGGACATAATATGCTTTAAATAATATTTGAGCGGTCATTTGGCCGCTCCAATATTAATATTTATAAAAAAGTGTGTGATGGTAATTCAAGATAGTACATTGCAATATAACCAAAAATTATTGAAATAAGACCAACTATACAATAATAAGAAATTTTTAAACCACTAAACCCAAAGAAAGCTTTTATTTGAATTACAATAAAAAAAATCATCCAAGATATAACTGATATTGCGGATACAGTTCCAAACCAATACGTACCAATTTGTTCTTTAGATAAGATAAATCCCAATGAAAAACCTAAAGTCATTATAGGAAATGAAATACATATAATAAGGAAAATTATTTTTTCTAACGTAGATAGGCTGGGAAGCTTATCTATTTTATTAATTATTTTTTCTTTTATATTTTTATGTTGATAAATATATAAAATTGATACTATTGATCCTATTAAAATTAATGTGTGTGATATTAGATTTGTCATTACATGAAAAATTAGAATTTTATTTGAAAATACCTCAACATTTAAATCAGAAATAAAAATCAGTGGAACAGATAGTAAAAAGCAGGCTGGTGATATGAAAAGAGTGTAAAGTGATTTAAAAAAAGGTCTCATTATTAAAATGCTAAAAATTCCAACTATCCATGAACAAACAAATAGATTCATTTCAAATGTCTTTGATTCTAACAATATTTTTCCATTTAATATTAAATAGGTTTGACCAATTAAAGCAATCTTTAAAAAAAATCTAGAGATTTTAGATATTGTTATTTTTCCACTAATTAGATATAAAACACTAACAATAAATGATATTAAAAAAAGTGTAGAAATAATAAACATTTTTAATTAACTTTTGATTCTTCCTCATTATAATTTTTAGATAAATTATTATTTAATTCATCTAAATTTCCATCAAGAATGTCATCAATTTTATGTAGAGTTAGATTAATTCGATGATCACTAACTCTACCTTGTGGGAAATTATAAGTTCTTATTTTTTCACTTCTATCTCCACCGCCGACTAGAGATTTTCGTGTTTGTGACATATTCTCAAACATTTTATCTTGTTCAATCTTTAATATTTTAGCTCTTAAAACCTTCATTGCTTTTTGTTTATTTTTATTTTGTGATTTTTCATCCTGATTTTGAACTACTATCCCTGATGGTATGTGTGTAATTCTTACAGCTGAGTCTGTTTTATTTACATGTTGTCCTCCTGCTCCAGAAGCTCTATACGTATCTATTCTTAAATCCTTTTCATTTATCTCAACTTCAACATCATCGGCTTCCGCTAAAATAGCCACAGTAGCTGTTGAAGTATGAACTCGCCCGCTTGTTTCTGTTTCTGGTACTCTTTGAACTCTATGAACTCCACTTTCAAATTTCATGTATGCATATATATTTTTCCCTGTAATTGAAACAATCCCTTCTTTAATTCCACCTAATCCAATATCATTTTTATTAATAATTTCGGTTTGCCATCCTTTCCTTTCTGCACATCTTAAATACATTCTTAGTAAATCTGAAGCAAAAAGTGCGGCTTCATCACCACCGGCACCTGCTCTGATTTCTAATATTACATCTTTCGAATCTAACGGATCTTTAGGTTTTGTTTCTTCTTTGATTTTTTCTACAACTGAAGATAGTTGTTTATTAAGTTTATCGTTTTCATCATTAGCTAAATCTCTTAAGTCTTTATCTGCAAGCATCTCATTGTTATCAGAAATTTCTAGCAAAATACTTTTATATTCCTTAAAAAGTGCGACTAAATCGGATATTTTATTTCTTTTTTTAGATAAATCCTTGATTTTATTTGAATCGAGTTTTCCAGTTGAAAGCTGATTATCAATATTTTCTAGCTCTTTTTCTGCCTCTTCCAATTCATTAATAATTTTTTTATCAATCATAAGTTCACTTGATAACTAAATACTATCCGATAGAATTATATCATGGATATCATTGATATCCTTGATAATAAAGTTGAGGATACATTAAAAGTTAATAAAGAACTAAAATATAAATTGAACAGCTTGGAGATTAAAATTAAAGATTATGAAGACAACATCCAAGTATTAAAAGAGAAGAATGAATTTTACAAGACTGAGTTAAAATCTGTTCTTGAAGAATTAGATAAGGTTGTTAAAGATATAGATATTTAGTGAGAGAGATTAATTTAGAGTTTATTAATCAAAAATTAGAATTAAAAACTGATTGTGACGAAAAAACATTTAATCAGATTGAAGAACACATTAATAATGAATTTAAAAAACTAAATATCAATAATTTAAATATTTCACAAATAGAAATTGCTTCCTTACTTTTAATTAAAACTGTTCATAAAGTTCTATCCTTGACTAAAGAGAGGGATGAGAATTTTGAAAGGATTAAATGTATTTTATCAAAGATTTGATAAAAAAAGCATAGTCAGAAAGAAAATTTTATCAGATTTTAATTTTATTAAAGATGAAAAAAAACTCTTTATTCAAAAGAAGTGTATAAAATTTTTTGAAAAATGCCATCAACTTAATAGTGTTGTAATTTATTCTGCTACTAAATTTGAGATAGATACTATTAAAATTTTCAATTATTTGATAGATAGGAAGGTTAATGTCTATTTTCCCAAAATATTAAAAGATAATATGTCTTTTGATCTTGTTAGAGACAAACAAGAACTTATCAAAGGAACCTTTAATATCTTTGAACCTACAAGTAATTTAAAATGCAAATTGGAAGAGATAGATTATTTTCTAGTTCCATGTCTTGGTCTTGATAAGAATTATTATAGATTAGGATATGGAAAAGGTTTTTATGATAAAGCTCTAAAAAATATATCATCAGATAAATTAGTAACTATGTTACCTAGAAAAAATATTTCCTCTTTCTCATTTGCACAAATACATGACATAAAAATTGGTAATGTTTTTACAGAAACAGAGGAGAATTATAATGGATATAATTGAAATATTTTTTTACTTAGGAAGTTTTGCAATTGGTGCAATTGGAGTATGGTTTTTAAATTATAAAAAATTAATTAAAGGATTTAATATAAAGGAAAAAAATGCAGAAAATTTAATATTAAATGCTAAACAAAAGGCTAATAAATTATTAAAAGATACTGAGAAAAAAGTTAAATCTTTTAAAGATACTCATACTAAAAAAATTAAAGCCGAATTAAATAAGTTAGAAAAGGAATTAGATGATAAGAAAGCATCTATGCTAGATAAAGAGAAAGAATTCGAAACTCAGTCAATAGAACTCACGAGAAAAGAGGCTCAATTAGAAATGAGAGAAAAATCTTGTGAAGATATTGTTAATAAATATAGATCAAGGGAGTCAGAGTTAGAAGAAATACTTGAAAATGCTAAATCAAAGATTGAGGCAATTGCAGGTTTATCTAGAGATGAAGCTAAAAATGAATTAGTAAAGACCGTAGAAAATGAAGCTAAAATAATTTCAGCAAGAAAAATTAAAGAGCTTGAAAAAAATATGAATAATGATGCTGAAGGAAAGGCAAAAAATATTATTGCCCTAGCAATTCAAAAATATGCTGCCTCCTATACTTCTGAAAAAACTGCGTCAGTTGTAAATTTACCAAGTGATGATATGAAAGGAAGAATTATTGGAAAAGAAGGTAGAAATATTAGAACCATAGAATTAAAAACTGGTGTGGATATTATTATTGATGATACTCCTGGGATAGTAACAGTTTCATCGCACAATCCATTAAGAAGGGAAATTGCATCTAGAGCTATTAAAAGACTGTTGGATGATGGTAGAGTTCATCCTGGCAGAATTGAAGAAATTGTAGATGAAATAGAAGAAAATTTAGATAAAGAAATTTATAAATTAGGTGAAGAATCCGTTTTAGAACTTGGTTTAAGTAATATGCATCCTGATTTAATTCAACTTGTAGGTAGAATGAGATATAGAACTTCATATTCTCAAAATATTCTTGATCATTCTATGGAAGTAGCTCAGATTTGCGGTGTTTTAGCGGCTGAAGTTGGACTTGATCCAAAATTAGCAAAGAGAGCTGGCTTACTTCATGATATCGGTAAAGCTGTTGACCATGACATTGAAGGAAACCATGTTGATATAGGTGGAGACTTAGTGAAAAAGTTCAATGAACCTAAGGAGGTTATTGACGCTGTTGAATTATCGCATACTGATAATCCAGATAGTCTTTATTGCTTATTAGTTCAGGCTTCTGATGCTATATCTGCAGCTAGACCAGGTGCAAGAAAAGAGTCATATGAATCATATGTAAAAAGAGTTAAAGAACTAGAAGAAATTGCTTCCTCTTTCAATGGGGTCGATAAGTGTTTTGCAATTCAAGCAGGAAGGGAGGTTCGTGTTATGGTTGAGAGTGATAAAGTCAATGATGATGAGGCAACAATATTATCGCATGATATTGCAAAAAAAATTGAAGAAGAAGTTTCTTATCCAGGAAATGTAAAAATAACAGTTGTCAGGGAGGTTAGGACTTCAGCCACTGCGAATTAGTATTTTTTTATTTGTTTTTTAGAGCTACTCTCGCAGCTGCAAGTCTAGCGATGGGAACCCTGAATGGTGAACAGCTTACATAATTTAATCCAATATTGTGGCAGAACTCTATTGAAGATGGATCACCACCATGTTCGCCACAAATTCCAATTTTAAGGTTTTTTCTTGAACTTCTTCCTTTAGATAAACCCAACTTCATAAATTCTCCAACACCATCTCTATCAATACTTGTGAACGGATCTTTTTCTAAAATCTCAATATCTTTTCCATCTATATTCACTTTTGTTTCTAAATATTTATTTATGAATTTTGCAGCATCATCTCGTGAATAAGCAAAAACTGTTTGTGTTAAGTCATTTGTTCCAAAAGAGAAAAACTCAGCTTCTTTAGCAATTTTGTCTGCTACTGCAGCGGCTCGCGGAACTTCAATCATTGTTCCAACTAAGTAATTAATTTTTTTCTTACCCACGATTTTTTTTGCAATCTCATCAACTATGTCTTTTTGATATTTAAACTCTGTAACCATCCCAACCAAAGGAATCATGATTTCTGGCAAAACTTTTATTTTTTTCTTTTCTACTTCAATAGCTGCCTCAAATATTGCCTGAACTTGCATTTTTGTTATTTCTGGCATTGTAATACCTAGCCTACAACCTCTGAGACCTAACATTGGATTGAATTCATGTAATTCTTCAACTCTCTCCAATAACTCAATTTTTTCTTTTAAAAGAATTGCATTATCTTCTTTTATTTGAAGTTCTTTAATTTCTAACATTAAATCTTCTCTATTTGGAAGAAATTCATGAAGTGGTGGATCGAGCAGTCTGATTGTACAAGGAAAACCTTCCATTGAGGTAAACAAACCTATAAAATCCTCTTTTTGCATTTTTTTTAATTTATCTAAATGTACTATTCTTTCACTAGAATTTTTTGACAAAATCATTTCTTGCATAATTTTTATTCTGTCTTCCGCAAAAAACATATGCTCTGTTCTGCACAATCCGATTCCTTCAGCACCAAATTTAATTGCTGTAGCAGCATCAGCAGGAACATCCGCATTAGTTCTAATATTAAGTTTTCTAAACGAGTCAGCCCATTTTAATATGGTAGAAAATATTTTATATCTCTCTGAAGAAATTTCTTTCATATTTCCTTGCATTACTTGTATTACTTCAGATGCAACAACAGGGATATCTCCTGGAAATACTTTTCCTTCAAAACCGTCAATAGAAATATAATCTCCTTCATTAACAATTTTATCAAAAACTGTGAAGTTTCTTTCTTTAATATTTACTTTAATTTCTTCTGCTCCCACAACACATACTTTTCCCATTTGTCTCCCAACAACAGCAGCATGGCTGGTTCTTCCACCTCTTGCAGTTAATACGCCTGCAGCTGCGGCCATTCCATGTATATCGTCAGGACTGGTTTCTTTTGTTACTAGAATAACTCGTTCCCCTTTTTTACTTAATTCAACCGCTGTTTGAGCATCCAGGGCAACTTTGCCTGATGCTGCACCAGGTGAAGCAGCTAAACCTTTGGTAAGTATTTCAAATTTCTTTTTATCGTCTGGATTAAAAATAGGAAATAGAAATTGCTCAAGATGTTCGGGCTCTACTCTTAAAACAGCTTCATCTTTGCTTATTAAGGTTTCTTTAACCATATCACATGCAATTTTTGCTGCTGCTATACCTGATCTTTTACCAGATCTAGTTTGCAATAAGTATAGTTTTTCATTTTCTATCGTGAATTCGAAATCTTGCATGTCTCTGAAATGTTTCTCTAAAATTTTTGCAGTATTTTCAATTTGAGAGTGAACTTTTCTCAATTCTCTTTGCATAGTTTTTATATTTTTTGGAGTTCTAATTCCTGCTACAACATCTTCTCCTTGAGCATTTAAAAGATATTCTGCAAATAATTCTTTTTCTCCGGAAAGTGGATCTCTTGTAAACCCAACACCGGTTCCACAATCATCACCCATATTACCAAAAACCATAGATTGAACATTTACAGCAGTTCCAATTTCTGAAGGAATATCATATTGTTTTCTATAAAATATAGCTCTTTGGTTGTTCCATGATAAAAAAACAGCATTTATGGCTTTAAATAATTGATCTGATGGATTTTGTGGAAAATTTTTACCTGTCTTGTTTTTAACAATTTTTTTATATTCTTGAACCAATGATTTAAGAGCATTCTCATCTAAGTCGACATCATGTTTAACATTCTTTTTCTTTTTAATACTCTCTAATTTGTCTTCAAAGATGTCTTTATTAACCTTTAAAACTACATCAGAAAACATTTGAATAAACCTTCTGTATGAGTCCCATGCGAACCTTGGATTATTGGTTTTTTTAATTATACCTTGAACAGTTTTATCGTTTAAACCTAAATTTAAAATTGTATCCATCATTCCGGGCATGGAAAACATTGCTCCAGAGCGAACAGATACAAGTAGGGGGTTTTTCGAATCTCCAAATCCTTTTTTGGTTGAACTTTCTAACTTGATTATATTTTTTGTAATTTCATCAATAATTTCTGCTGGAATTGATTTTTTATTTTCATAAAAGATTCCACACACAGCAGTAGAGATTGTAAAACCAGGTGGCACATTAATACCGATTTCAGTCATTTCGGCAAGACCTGCACCTTTACCACCTAGAACTTCTTTCATGGAACCTTTGCCATCAGCTTTTTTATTTCCAAAAAAATAAACAAAATTATTATTTTTTTTCGCGCCCATTATTATGTCCCTCCAAATTATAATTCAGTCAGGTTTGCAAATCTTGATATTAATTTTCTAAATCTTGTTAATAGATTTAATCTATTTTTTCTAATAATTGAATCATTGTCCATTACCATTACGTGCTCAAAAAAGTTTGACAAAACAGATGATGATTTGATAATTTCAATTAAACATTCTTTAGAATCTGTTAGGTTAGGATTATCAGTGTAAAAATTATCTATTCTTACTATCTCTTTATAAAGATCTTTCTCGTAATTGTTTATAAATTTATTTTGATCAATATCTGAATCATTATTATTTTTGGTTATATTTTTTAATCTCTTAAAGATTTCTGCCGCTTCATCTAAATCTTTTGATTTAGCCAATGAAGATATTGATATAGCTTTATTTTTAATACTATATACATTTAAACTGTTGTTATCTGATAAAATTGAATTCAAAATATTTACATTGAATCTATCTTCTAGAAAATAGTTTTTTATTCTCTCATTGAAGAAAGATACAATCTTGTCAAAAGACTCCTCATTTTTGTATTCTTTCACATCCTTACCAACATTTAAGAATGTATATTTTAAGATTTCATTTAAATCTAAATTTTTATCAAGACTCTCTACTATTCTTATTATACCTATACAACACCTCCTAAGTCCATAAGGGTCTGAGCTTCCAGTAGGAATTAGGTTTAGATAAAAAGCACTGCAAATTGTATCCAATTTGTCTGCAATGCTAATTATTATTGATAAATTTGTTGAGGGTAACTCATCATTTCGTGTTTTAGGTAGATAATGATCTTTTAAAGCAATAGAAACATCTTTATTAATATTTTCATAATAATATTTTCCCATAGTTCCCTGTAACTCAGGAAATTCATAAACCATGCTTGACGCTAAATCAGCTTTACATAAGTTAGATGCAATTTTAATTTGATTAATATCAATATTCATTTCTAAATATTTATTTAAATATATTGCAACTTCTTGTATTCGATTGGATTTAGCACCGTAGCTTCCAATACCTTGTATGAATGTAATGTCATTGATTTTATCTCTAATTTTTATCAAACTAGTATTTTTATCATCTTCATAGAAAAACTTTCCATCATTTAGTCTTGCCGCGAGAACCTTCTCATTTCCAGCTGTGACAATTTTTTTATCTATGTAAGATGATCCTGCAATATAAATAAAATTTGGTAATAATTTTTTCATAGTTTTTGATTTAAAAATTGAAAAATATTTTTGATGATTTTTCATAATGGAATTAATAACTTCTTTAGGTATTTTTAAAAAATCCTTATTAAAATTTCCTAAAAGAACTTTAGGAAATTCGGTTAAATTTGCAACTTCATCTAATAATGATTTATCAGGATTAACAAAAAAATTATATTTTTTTTCATATTTTAATATCTCTTTTTGAATCAATTCTTTTCTTTTGTTGAAATCTAATATGACCCCTGATGAGTTTAAAAAACTTTCATATTCTTTAAAACTTTTGATATTTTTTTTAAATTTTCCAGAAAATCTGTGCCCACATATAATATTTTTTGAATCTAAATCCTTTATATCTATTTTAATAAATTTTTTATTAAAGTTTGCATAGATATTAGAAATAGGTCGCACAAAAGAAAAGCTTTTATTTGCCCATTTCATGAACTTTTTATTTTTAATTTTCTGTATAGATATTTCAGATATTTTTTTTAAACTTTTTTCATTTAGTTGACCCTTTTGAACCTTTGTTCCATAAATGAAGCTTGATCCGTTCTTTTCTTTTATAGCTATATTTTTTTTATTTAGACTATTCTTATTGATGAATGAAATTCCGGGTTTCAAATATTTACCATGCTCATCAATTGAAATATTTGCAGGAGGTCCCCAAAGTTCAATTTTTTTATCAGATGTCTTTGTATCCAATCCAGTAATTAATATGGTTAACCTTCTAGGAGTTCCAAAATTAAATATTTTTTCATAAGGTATTTCATTATTTTTTAATTCAGTTTCAAAATTTATTTTTAGACTAGTAGATAATTCGTTAACAAAACGAGCTGGAATTTCTTCAACATAAATTTCAATAAAAAATTCTAATTTATTATTTTTCATATTGCTTCATATATAAGATTGCTGATTCTTTAGCCAATTCTCTAATTTCTAGAATATATCTGGCTCTTTCAGTAACACTTATGCTTCCTCTAGCGTCTAATAAATTAAATAAATGTGAGCATTTTAAACAATAATCATATGCTGGAAGAGGTAATTTCTCATTTATTAAATTGATACATTCTTTTTTTGATAAATTAAAAGTTTCTTTAAGCATATCAATATTTGCTATTTCGAAATTATATTTTGAAAATTCATATTCGGTTCTATGATGAATCTCTTTATAAGTAACACTATCAGACCATTTTAAATCAAATACACTAGAAACATTTTGAAGATACATTGCAATTCTCTCAGTCCCATATGTAATTTCAACTGTTATTGGATCAAGTTCAAAACCACCTGCCTGTTGAAAATAAGTAAATTGAGTAATCTCCATTCCATCAAGCCATACTTCCCATCCCAATCCCCATGCACCTAATGTTGGAGATTCCCAATCATCTTCAACAAATCTAATATCATGTTTTTTAGTATTAATTCCTAAATATTCAAGGCTCTCTAGATAGTAATCTTGAATTTTATCTATAGAAGGTTTAATAATTACTTGAAATTGATAATAATGCTGAAGTCTGTTTGGATTTTCGCCGTATCTTCCATCTGTAGGTCTTCTACATGGCTCAACATAAGCAGTAGACCATTTTGTTTTTCCCAAACATCTTAAGAAAGTAGCAGGATGAAAGGTTCCCGCACCTTTTTCTATGTCATATGGCTGCATTATCACACAACCTTTATTAGCCCAAAATTCTTGAAGTTTTAAAATAATATTTTGAAAGTTCATTGAGATTTAATAATAACATTAAAGAATCTCATCTTCTATCAAATGAGATTTATTATCTTTGAAATTTCTGATTTTGAATCTTCTATTATTTTATGAATATTTTTTTTAGGTTTTTCAATATTGAACAAACCTAAATTAATATTCATGGGTTGAAAATTAGTTTTATCATTGATTGAAATATAATTTAATAAAGTTCCCAGTGCCGTATTTTTTGGAAAATCAATCAAGTTTATACCAGCATGTAATCTAGAAGCATTTATTCCTGCTATTATTCCCATTGCAGCTGATTCGGTATATCCCTCAACTCCGGTAATCTGTCCGGCAAAAAAAATATTTTTGTTTTTTCTAAATTGTAGAAATTTATTTAAAATGTCAGGTGAACTTAAATAAGTATTTTTATGAATACTTCCAAACCTTAAAAATTCAGCGTTTTTTAATGCAGGTATCATGCTGAAAACTCTTTTTTGTTCTTGAATTTTCATTTTCGTTTGAAATCCTACAATGTTCCACATCGATTCAGTTTGATTTTCTTTTCTTAATTGGATTACGGCGTATGGACGTTTGTTCGTTTTTGGATCAATTAAACCAACTGGTTTCATAGGTCCAAATCTTAAAGTGTCAATTCCTCTGGATGCCATTACTTCGATTGGGAGACAACCTTCAAAATATTGAACTTTTTCAAAATCGTGAAAATTTATTTTTTCAGATTTTATTAATTCGCCTATAAAGTTTTCGTATTCATCTTTATTCATTGGGCAATTTATGTAATCTCCTGGACCATCTTCATATCTTGATGCTCTGAAAGATTGATCTTTATCTATAGACTCATATAAAATTATTGGTGAGATTGAATCATAAAATGCTAAAGACCTCTTACCAACTTTTTCTTCAATATTTTTGCTTAGGCTATCAGAAGTCAGTGGACCCGTAGCTACTACTATTATTTGATTTTTAGTACTCCATGGTAGTTCAGTAACTTCATCATTACATATTTCAATTAATTTATTATTTTTAATTTTGTTCGTTATATATTCTGAAAATTTCTCTCTATCAACTGCAAGAGCTCCACCTGCAGATACTTTTGATTCATAAGCGGCCTCTAATATCAAAGATCCCAATTCTTTCATTTCATTTTTTAATATTCCCGCAGCTTTTTCTGGCGAATCAGATTTTAGAGAGTTACTGCATACTAGTTCTGCCATTTTATTAGATTTATGAGCTGGAGAATATTTCTTAGGTTTCATTTCAAATATTCTGACAGGGATATTTCTTGATGAAATTTGAAAAGCTGCTTCACATCCCGCAAGTCCAGCACCAATTATCGTTACACCTTTAAAATTATTTGGTTTCAGATTATTTCACCAACTAAGGAATTTTGCATTGCATTAGTAATTTTGACTCTAACAGTTTTACCAATAAAAGATTGATCAACATTTTTTACATTAACGACTTTATTATGTGTAGTTCTACCAAATAAATCTTTATTATTTTGTTTACTAAAACCTTCAAGTAAAACATTAAAATTACTACCAATTTTTTCAATGTTTTTCTTTAGTGTAATTTCCTTTTGTTCGGCTTGTAGAACACTCAACCATTCACTAGCAATTTCATCAGGGACATGAGATTCCATATTTTCTCCCGGGGTACCAGGTCTTACCGAATATTTAAAGGAATAAACTGTATCAAATTCAATCTCTCTGATTAAATTCATTGTTGATTCGAAATCATCCTCTTTTTCAGAACCAAACCCAACTATAATATCTGTAGATAGAGCTAAGTCTGGAATTGCATCTTTAAGTTTTTGAATTCGGTCTTTATACCATTCGATACTGTAAGTTCTTCGCATTTCTCTTAAAACTCTGTTTGAACCAGATTGCACAGGAAGATGAAGCTGTCTGCATACTTTATTATTATTTTTCATAGAAGATATCATTTTATCTGAAATATCTTTGGGAAAAGATGTTGTGAATCTGATTCTTTCGAGACCATTAATTTCTTGAAGATGATCTAAAAGATTATTGAATCTCATCTTACTGTGTTTCCATGAATTAACAGTTTGGCCAATATAGGTTAATTCTTTTGCTCCTTGTTTGACTAATTCTTGAGATTCAAAAATTATTTCATCAAGTGGTCTATTTATCTCACTTCCCCTTGTTGTTGGAACAATACAATATGCACACTTTTTATTGCAACCTTGTTGTATAGAAACAAAACCAGATATTTTCCCTTTTTTATGATATGGAGTAACATCAAAAATATCTTGGACATCCATTGATGTTTCAAGGGGCCTTTGTTTATGTTCGCTTCTTATATCATCAATTATTTTTGGAATTTTTGGAATTCCTCTAGGACCCATCACAAAATCAAGATAAGGCATATCTTTCAATAGTTTTTTTCCATAAAGTTGTGCAACACAACCAGACATTCCAATGATTAAATTAGGATTATTTTTTTTTAATTTATTATACCTTCCAACCGCACTCACTGCTTTATGATCAGCTTTCTCTCTAATTGCACATGTGTTTATTATTATTACATCTGCAGTGTTAGGACTATCTACGGGCTCAGCTTGAAGTGCATTTATAATTCTATCGGAATCATATTCATTCATTTGACATCCATATGTTTCAATAAATACTGATTGTTTTTTCATTTTTCAAATTTTAACAACCTTTTGATTTAATTCAATAATTTAAATTGACTAATTTTGGTAATTTTAGTACCATTCTTAAATGCTTCAGTGGACTAGTGATATCAATTCAAAGCAATGGAAAACATTTATAGCAGCTTTCTTTGGTTGGACTTTAGATGCTATGGACCTATTATTATATGTCTTTGCTTTTAAGTTTATTGCGCAAACATTTGATATATCTGGAACTCAAGCAGCATTACTTTTTAGTATAACCCTTGCTTCATCTGCTTTAGGAGGAATTGTTTTTGGAATTATATCGGATTATGTTGGAAGGGTTAAAGCTTTAACTTATTCTATACTCATTTATTCTTTATTTACAATGCTTTCCGCATTTGCACCAGATATTTGGTTTTTTGTTGTATGCAGGTTTTTATTAGGTTTAGGGATGGGTGGAGAATGGGCATCTGGAGAAATCCTTGTTGCAGAAAGCTGGCCTAAACAACATAGAGGTAAAGTGGTTGGTATGGTGCAAAGTGGGTGGGGTTTTGGATTTATTTTTGCCGCAATTCTTGCTACTTTTGTTCTTCCAATATCAACATTCAATTTAAACATGATTCCATTTGTGAATACTGACTTTCCGATTGAAAGCTGGAGAGTTTTATTTTTCTTAGGTGTAGTTCCTGCTTTTTTAGTTTTTTACATTAGAAGAGTTTGTGAAGAACCAGAAATATGGAAAAAATCTGCAGAGGAAAGAACAAAAACAAAACAAGAATTTACTTTTTTAGAAATTTTTAATTCAAACGATATTAGACCAATGCTTATCAAAGCAACTCTTTTGACAAGCTTCTGTATGATTTCATATTGGGGATTAAGCTATTTTGTTCCAAATTATCTCGCAAGCCCAATATCTGAAGGCGGAGCTGGTCTAGGTATCGTTAAGGGTTTTGGATTTACCATACCGTTAAATATTGGTGCAATTCTTGGTTGTATATCTTTCGGTTTAATAAGTGATAGAATAGGAAGAAAAACGACTTTTGGTTCCTATCTTTTGATAGTTGCTCTTTTAGTTCCTGTATTCGGAAATATTGTAAGTATTCAGCAATTTTTGGGATTTATTTCTTTAGATGCACTTGTGCTTATAATTGCTCCATTATTAGGATTTTTTGCTACAGGTTTTTATTCAGGATTCGGTGCAATTTTTGCCGAGATCTTTCCAACCCGTGCGAGAGGTACTGCACAAGGGTTTAGTTATAATGTAGGTAGAGGTGCGTCAGCTATTGCTCCACCATTGTTCGCTTTCGTAGCTGTCAGTTCTGTAACTTTCTTATTTAATGGTGATATAATTGGTAATGGTAGGGCGCTTATGACTGCTTCAATTTTTGCCATACTAGCTTTCTTTGTTTTGTTGTCTCTTCCCGAAACAAAAGGGAAAGATCTAGATTAAATCTATTTATCCAAATATTTTATTAATTGGTACACAATTTGCCTTTATATTATATATAAATAAATATGGAGGTTATATTTATGCGTAATTTGACTAAAATTGCTATTTTTTTATTATTTTTAGCAATTCCTTTTGAGAAGATTAATGCATCCGAATCGGCAATACCGTTAACCTTTTCTGGATATGTTGTTACTCAAGGTACATATAATTTTGGTGATAATGGAGGAGACAACGCTAATAATTTTTATACTTTTAGTGATGATGAATCTACTTTTACACCAAGTGCACAACTAGGAGTTGCTAATGATTTCTTTGTTATTGATGCTTTATTTGGTTCAATGGCAAGTGATTTAGGTACCGGGGATGAAGAGTTCTTTCTTCATCAAGCGTATGGGATATTACCAGTTGGACAGTTTACGGTTATGATTGGCCACATGGATACAATGTTAGGTAATGAAGTTATAAATCCTGGAGACAATCCAAACATTACCAGAAGTTTCTTATTTGGTTATTCAATTAATTTCCAAAATACAGGGATCAGAGCAATGTTTGTTCCACCAATGTTAGCTGATGAGGTTTATATTGGAGTCAGTAATGGATCTGATGTTATATATGATGAAGGTTCCGATCAGCAAAAAATACTCGAAGCTGCAGCTGGTTTCACTGTTGGTGAAGGCAGTTTGTTTCTTGCTATGAATTATGGAAATGATGGAACTGATGCAAATACAATCCAGCAAACCTATACATTTGTATATGGAAATACTGTGGGACCGTTTGATGTAACAATTAATGGTGTGTATGGTAAGGAAACCAAATCAGATGCACTTGATGGTAAGTGGTATGGGTATGCTATTTATTTAACGAAGGGTATTACCGATAATTCTTCTGTTACAGCAAGATACGAATATTTTGAGGATAAAGGAGACACAAAACTTGGTTTTGACGATTTAGATTCATCTTTTGTTAATTCATCAGATGATGGAAAATTAAGAAGTTTCACTATTACACCTCAAATGGAAATGGGTGGAGGTATTCTAAGAGCTGAATTTAGAATGGACTTTGCTAACTTCAAAGCTTTCCAAGCAGGTGATAGTTCAACAGTTGAAAACAAATCTCAAAAAACTGCATCATTACAATATATTGTAATGTTCTAATCTATTTTAAACTTGTGGAGTCTTTATGGCTCCGCAAGTTTCCTTGATTAATAATTTTAATTATATAAACTTTTCGAATCTTGATTTGCCCTGATAGCTCAGTCGGTAGAGCAGAGGACTGAAAATCCTCGTGTCGGTGGTTCGATTCCGCCTCAGGGCACTTCAAAATTGCAAAATAGTTTATGACTCTGTACAATAACAAGATGATTAACACTTTCGGAAAATATTTAAAAAAAATAAGAAAATCTAAAGGCATAACTCAAGAAGGCTTAGCTTTAGGATTGAAAGTTTCAACAGTTTATATTCATCAACTTGAAACTGGTAAAGTTGATGCTCCATCAAAAATTAAATGTGATGAAATAGCTAAGTTTTTAGACTTACCTTTAAATGAAGTTTGGTCTAATGCAAAAGATCAAAAACTATTAAGATTTTTGAATAAAGAACAAATTATCACCTCTTTAGATGAGCCAATTACTAATTCTGAGAAGTTATTATTAGATCTTTTTAGAAATTTAAATTCTGAAGTCAAAAAAGACTTTGTTGGAATGATTTATATGCTTCTAAAATCTGACAAAAGAGTCTCTAAACAAGTTCTAAATAAAGTTTATGAATTATCAAAAAGTGCATAATGTATTACTTTAAAAGATTCATCATTATTCTTGTGATAGAAATATTAATACTTTCTTTTATTTCAACTATTTTTATTTTTAATTTTAATTTAGAAAGAGAATCTTTAAAAAAACAATCAAAGCAATTTACCGAATTAGTTGCAAATCAAGCTGGAATATTTTTTTCAAATAAAGATAATAATCCAAATAATTTTATTAATTATTTGGATTCTAGTATTGGCATAGATGAATTATCTTCAGCATTTGCTATTACTAAGCCTGATATAATTTCAATTTATTTTAAAGAAGATATTGATTCAGGAAATGTAAATGCAGGGGTAAACTCAGATTATCAAAAAGATACACAAAATGAAATTAATCAGAATATAAAATTTTTTTTTAATAATAAATATGTTGCTATAAGGCCTTTTTATGACTTGGATAAATTTTTTTTAGGTGTTGTAAGGGTTGAAATTGATAATATTCCATTGATTCTCAGAACTTTATCAACAAATGCGGTCTTCTATTTATTACTCTTTTTGATCTTAAACAATCAAGCGTTCCTCTTTTATTTGTGGACCAAGAAAAAGAGACCTCAGGTTGATGATATCTCATATATTAAAGAAAGTTCTTTAGGCTCTATAAAAATCATGCAAAAAATAATTAATCAAATATTAGAGGACCATAATAATGATTCTAAAAAAAATGATAATTAGATTTTTTTTAATATTTTTATTAACATTTAATGTCTACGCAATCCAGAATCCCAATTCGATTATATTCGAAACTATTAATCCTAATGGTCAAGTTCAATATAATGGTTATTACAAAAATACTTCTAATGAAAATATCAAAAAATTATCTCTAAGATATGTTTTAAAAAATAATTTAAATCAAGTTATAGAGGCTAAATCCGTTTCAATTATTGATATAATTTCTGGCCCCTTGGGTTCAAATGAGAAAGTTTTTTATAATTTTACCGTTGACTCTAAACTTAAGGATATATTCGAGAGAAAATTGTATTTTCTCAATGAATAATATAAATTAATCAATTATGTCTGATAAGATAAGAATATTAATTGCTAAAGCCGGCCTTGATGGTCATGATAGAGGAGCTAAAATCATCACAAGAGCTTTGAGAGATGCTGGATTTGAGGTTATCTATACAGGGCTTCATCAAACTCCAGAAATGATTGCTGAAGCAGCTTTACAGGAAGACGTTGATGCAATTGGTGTTAGTTTATTGTCAGGTGCACATAATTTTTTATTTCCTGAAATTATAAGTAATTTAAATTCTAAAGGACTAGATGATGTAATTGTTTTTGGTGGAGGAATTATTCCTGAAGAAGATATTGAAGGATTAAAAGATTGTGGAGTTAAAGCAATCTTTGGCCCAGGTACTACTACTACTGAAATGATAGATTGGATAAATGAAAATGTAGAAAAATAATTATTTTCTACCTATTAGACTAGTTAATAAGCCAACAAATAAAGCAATGCCAACAAATGTAGCTACTAATTTGATATAAAGACCAAGTTCAAGGTGTGAAGCTTTATAAATTCCAATCCCCATTAAACTGAATAATAATGTACATATTAAAGCTGAACCAAAATAATCTCTTCTTAACATTGTAACTCCATGAAAGTAAATATAATATTATAACTTTATGAAAGCAAATAATAATATAACAGTTTTTGGTGCAGGTAGTTGGGGAACCTCGCTTTCAAATATAATTGCACATAATTCCAAAGATGTTTACATTTGGGGGAAAGAGGCTTCAGTCTGTGATTCAATAAATAAAATTCAAGAGAATAAGATTTTTTTACCTGGCAATAAATTGTCTAAAAATTTATATGCAATCAATGATATAAAAAATAAAAAACTTTTTAATTCAGAGATTTATATCTTTGCAATTCCTACACAATATCTTAGACCAATATTAAATAAAATAAAAAAGGATATTCCTAAAAATTCAATAGTTATTAATGCTTCAAAAGGTATAGAAATAAAATCACTAAAATTTATAAGCCAAGTTTTCGAGGAACTACTTCCCGGAGTTGGAAAAAAATATGTAACACTCTCAGGTCCAAGTTTTGCTAAAGATGTAGCAAGCGGTCTTCCGACAGCTGTGACACTTTCATCTAAAAAAAATTCAATTCTTGATAAAGCTGCTACTCTTTTTGATAATTCTAATTTAAAAGTATATAGATCAAACGATATAATAGGAGTGGAAGTTTCTGGTGCATTAAAAAATGTTATAGCTATAGGTGCAGGTTTGATTGATGGAGTTGGACAAAGTGAAAGTACAAAAGCTGCTTTTATAACTAGAGGACTTTCTGAAGTTAGACAATTTGCAAAGATATTAGGAGCAAAAGATTCAACTTTTTTAGGACTTTCAGGAGTTGGAGATCTAATGCTGACATGTTATGGAATACAAAGTAGAAATAGAAATTTAGGTTTTATGATAGGGAAGGGCATGAATATTTCTTCGGTTTTAAAATCTTCAAATTCAATTGCAGAAGGATATTTTACTGTAAAGGCATTTATAAAATTAGCTAAAAAATTTAAATTTAAGTCCCCAATCCTTGATTCAGTTTATGGAGTATTGTACAAAAAATTAAGTGCTAAAAAATTAGTAACTAATATAATAAAAAAAGGCATAATTTCGGATATTTAGACTTCTATTTTAGTATTAAAAATGTATAATATTCGTATCTTTATCTTGGAGAATTTTCACTATCACAATCGATAAAAATATTAAATCCACTGAAATTTATGATGAGTTAAAAGACTCTTATTTGAGCTATTCTTTAAGTGTCATAATAGGTAGAGCACTCCCAGATGTCAGAGATGGTTTAAAGCCTGTCCATAGAAGGATTCTATATGGTATGAAGGATTTAGGTTTAGAATCTAATAAATCCTATAAGAAATCAGCTAGAGTTGTGGGTGATGTTATGGGTAAATTTCATCCTCATGGTGATACTGCACTTTATGAAGCTTTAGTGAGGATGGCACAGGATTTTTCTCTTAGATACCCCCTGGTTGATGGACAAGGAAATTTTGGTTCAATTGATGGCGATCCAGCGGCAGCTATGCGTTATACAGAAGTTAAACTTGCAAAAGTTACCTCAGAAATATTAGAGGATATTGATAAAGATACTGTAGATTTTGTTGAGAATTATGATGGTTCATCAAAAGAGCCGAGGGTACTCCCTTCAAAAATACCTAATTTATTATTGAACGGAGCATCAGGTATAGCAGTAGGTATGTCAACAAATATACCACCACATAATTTTAAAGAATTAGCTGAAGGCGTTATTGCACAAATTAAAAATCCTAAAATTTCTATTGATGAGCTAATAAAGATTATCCCGGCACCAGACTTTCCAACCGGTGGAATTATTCATGGATCTAAAGAAATTTTGAAACAAGTTTATACAACCGGAAGAGGAATTATTAAAATTAGAGGAAAGGCATTTGTAGAAACTGAAACAAATTCGATTGTTATTACTGAAATACCTTACCAAGTAAATAAAAGTAAGTTAATAGAAAAAATAGCAGATCTAGTAAAAGATGAAAAGATTAAAGGAATTTCAGACATTAGAGATGAATCTAACAGAGATGGAATGAGAATAGTAATCGACCCAAAAAGAAATGAGGATCCAAATGTAATTTTAAATAATATTTTTTCTTTAACCTCTTTAAGTACAACTTTTGGAATTATTTTATTAGCTATTGATAAAAATAAACCTAAACTATTAGGACTAAAAGATATTAACCAATGTTTTATAGATCATAGATTTGAAATTATTACTAAAAGATTTTTATTTGAGCTATCTAAAGCAAATGATAGACTCCATATTCTTGAAGGATTCAAAGCTGCACTGGACAAACTGGATTTAACTATAAAAATTATTAGAAGTTCGAAAGAACCTGCTGATGCCAGAGAGGCTCTTATAAAAAAATTAAAAATATCTATTATTCAGGCAAATGCAATATTAGATATGAGATTACAAAGGCTAACGGGATTAGAACAGAAAAAAATTCTAGATGAAAGAAGTGATTTGATAAAGAGAATCAAGGAAATTGAGAAAATTTTATCTGATGATAATGAAATAAATAAAATAATGATTAATGAGCTTAAAGAATTAATTTCCACTTATTCTGATGGCAGAAGAACAGAAATTGATGATAGAGACTTAGGTGGAATGTCTGTTGAGGATCTAATCACAAAAGAAGATATGGTAGTAACCCTAACTCATGAAGGTTTTATAAAGAGAACTCCAAAAACCTCCTATAAAAGTCAAAAGAGAGGCGGAGTTGGTAAAACAGGAGCAACTTCTAAAAATGATGATTTTGCCGAAAATGTATTTCAAGCCTCAACTCATGATTATGTAATGTTTTTCACTAGCTCTGGAAAATGCTTTTGGAGAAAAGTTCATGAATTACCTGAATCAAGCTTAACTGCTCGAGGAAGAGCTTTAAGGAACGTATTAGATTTATCCGAAAGTGAAAAAGTAGCATCATGTATATCGTTACAAGATTTTGAGCAAGATAAATTTTTAATAATGACAACAAAAAGTGGAATAATTAAAAAAACTAAATTGGAAGAATATTCTAGGCCTAGATCAAATGGAATTATTGCAATAAATTTAAAAAATAATGATGAATTAATATCAGTTACAACTAGCTCTGGTTCTGATCAGATATTAATAACTACAAGAAATGGTCAAGCTATAAGATTCAATGAAAAAGACGTAAGAGCTGTTGGAAGAAATAGTATGGGAGTAAAAGGTATAAGTCTTAAGCTGAATGATTATGTTGTAAGCTCAGAAGTAGTAAAAGATTTATCATCACAAGTTTTAACAATTACTGAAAATGGGTTTGGTAAAAGAACTGAATTTGAGAAATATAGACTAACCGCTCGTGGAGGAAAAGGGGTTGCTACATTAAAAATTACTGAAAAAACTGGAAAAATTGTTAATGCTTTTCAGGTAAATGATGAAACTGATATTGTCCTTCTTTCTTCCATAGGAAAGGCAAACAGGCTTAAAGCATCTGATATATCAATTATTGGTAGAGCAACTCAAGGAGTAAGGTTGATGAGACTTAATGAAGATATAAGAGTTGTTACTGCTGCGAAATTAACAGAAGAAGATGGAAACTAGTTCTGCTAATAAATTAAGAAACCTTTTTGAGAAATATACTGATCATAATTGCTTTGTGTGTTCAAAAAATAATAAAATTGGCTTAAAATTGGAGATTATCCAAAATAATAATAATTGTTATGCCGATTTAATCCTAGGTAAAAATTATTCTGGGTTTCCTGATATAGTTCATGGTGGAATACAAGCTGCTATTTTAGATGAGGTGGCATTTTGGGCCATGTTTAATAAATATAAATCAATTGGCTTTACAACCAAAATGAATATTCAGTATTTAAATAAAATGGATGTTAATAAAAAAATTCGAGCAATAGCTATAAACATAATTATGCAAAAAAATAATGTTAATGTTAAAGTTGAATTAAGAGAAAAAGATAAAACTTTAACTAAAGCGGATGTAGACTATAGACTTGTAAATGATATATATTTAAAAAAATACTTTGGAGATGAATTTTTAAAGGAGTTTATAAAGATAAAAAATGAAAAAGATTGATTTATATGATCACCCCTTATCAGGAAATTGTTATAAAGTTCGTTTATTATTAAATCAATTAAATATTAAATTTAATTCAATTATAATAGATGTCTTCAAAGGTCAAAATAGAGAAAAGTTTTTTAAAGAAATTAATCCTGCTATGAAAATACCTGTCCTTGATGATGAAGGCTTTGTTATTAACGAGTCAAATGCAATTTTAATTTATCTTGCAGAAAAGTACCCATCAAATTTTATACCAAAAGCTCTGAAGGAAAGAGCAGAGCTTTTCTCATGGTTATTGTATAATAAAACCTCTGTTGACCCTTTTCTAGCTAAAGCTAGAGCAATTAAAAAATTCTTTCCATCAGATAAGCAAAATCTCTCTGAACTTGCACTATTACAGAAAGAAGGTCATAAAGCATTAGAATTAATTGATAAACATTTAGTTAATAAAAACTTTTTTTTAACCAACTATTCTATTGCAGATATTTCTATGTACCCCTATATAAAGTTATCTTATGAAGGTGAAATAGAATTAAAAAATTATAAAAATATATTAAAATGGATTGAAAATATAGAAAAAACAAGCGACTTTGTAACTATTTATTAATGAGCGGGAAACGGGACTCGAACCCGCGACCTTCTGCTTGGCAAGCAGATGCTCTAGCCAACTGAGCTATTCCCGCACTAGACATTCATTAATTATACTTCTATATTTTTTATGTCAATAGGAATAATATGAAACATGTTAGAAAAACATATATAGATAAAATCAGAAGAGTAGTTATAAAAATTGGTTCGAAAGCCTTATCGAATGGAAAGGATAAAATAAGTAGAAAAATAATTTCAAACCTTGTTAATTCAATTTCTGTTTTGAGAAAAAAAAATATTGAGGTTATTTTAATAACATCAGGTGCTATACTTGCAGGAAATGAAACCCTAAAAATAAATATTAAAAATTCAAATATTATAAAGAAGCAAGTTTTATCCTCTTTGGGGCAGATTAAATTAATGACAATGTATTCTGAAGCTTTCAAAAAAAGTCAAACTAAAGTTTCACAGCTATTATTAACTAATGATATTTTTCAAGATCGTAAAAGATTTCTAAATGCGAGAGCAACAATATTAGAGCTTTTGAAAATGAAAATAATTCCCATAGTCAATGAGAACGATACGGTTTCTATAGATGAAATTATGTTCGGGGACAATGATATATTAGCTTCTAAGGTAGCCGCTATGATTGATTCAGATTTATTAATTTTATTAACAGATATTGATGGATTATATAATGGAAACCCTAAGAAAAACAAAAGTGCTAAACTTCTAAATTATATAACTAGTGAAGAGTTTGACAGAAAAGTATTGGCTGACACCAAAGAAAATATTTCAGCAGGTGGAATGACTTCAAAAGTTGATGCTGCAATGAATGTTTCAAAATTTGGAATACCAACGATAATTGCTAACGGTATGGTTAACAAAGTTATTGATAATATTTTTTCTTTTAAAGAAATTGGCACAATTATTATTCCTTCAAAAATATCAGTTAAAAGTAAAAAAAGATGGATAGGTCTCGGACTTAAAACTTCAGGAAAAATCTTTATTGATTCAGGTGCAGTTAATGCCATTTTAAAAAAAGGAAAAAGCCTTTTACCATCTGGAATTATTAATATTAATGGAAATTTTGAAAAAGGTCAGCAAGTTGCAATTTTTTGTGATAAGACTAAGAAATTAATTGCAAAAGGTTTAATATCTTATAGTTCCATTGATCTAGAAAAAATATCAGGTAAAAAATCTTCACAAATAGAAAAAATTTTAGGATTTAAATATTCGGATGAAATTATAAACCGAGATAATTTAATAATTGAAAAACTTAAATAAAATCCAGTAAATTCTCAGTGTCTTTTTCTTCGGCTGGGGATTTTTTCTTAAATTGTAAGCTTGTTTCTTTTTTCTCAATTTTTATATTTCCATTTTTTGCTCTAAAGGCTACAAATTGAGATCCATAGGTTTCTTTCGATATGGTATTTAAAATAAATGGAAAATTTTTTGAGCCTATGAAAATAGAATGAATACATATTCCTAGTTTTTTTGCTCTTTCCCTTTCTCTTTTAACTTCTGTATCTCCAGATGTTGGTATACCATCAGTAATGAATAAAATATGTTTGTTTCTAAGTCCTCTTCCTTTAAAATCTGATATTGCATCTTTCAGAGCCTCTTCATAATTAGTGTTTCCAGAGCATTCTGTTTTTGTTGCTTGTTGAAGAATTGTTTCATATTCCTTAGTAAAAAATTTTTCTTCAACAATGGTTTTATAAGATTTATGATTAAATTCAATATATCCTACTCTCATTCTTTTTGTTCTGGCTAGTTCAATTACAGCTTTCACTACAGATGAAGACCACTCACTATAGACACCCATCATAGAGGTACTGATATCTCTCAATATTGCAATTTCTCCTCCCATCATTTCTTTTTCTCTTTGGTGGACTCTTGGCAGCTGAGGTGATAAGTTTTTGGACCATATGGCTGCATCTATTGGATCGACATCATCAATTTCATAGAAAGAATTCATTCTTTTATATCTTCTAGGAAGTCCACCGGGATAATGTCCTCTTTTAGCAATACTCCTTTGTATATTGCCTTCAAGAACTTTCATAACGATTTGAACATTTTGTGCCAATTCATTATTTTCTTCAGTACCTATTTTAGAAGAATCTACATCTCCTGCATTTTTGGATTTTGTAGCATAAACTTTTTCTGATAATGGTGCGTTGTCTATATCGCTTTCTCCATCATCCTCACTTTGATTGGATGGGTTTGTGGGAATTTTTTCTTTAGAATCGAGTGGTTTTGAATTATCTTCAGCAGTTAAATTATCTTGAAGTTCTTCAAGAGCTTGCATGAAAGAATTTTCTGCATCGTTCATTTGCTCTTCGGATATGTCAGAGTCTTTATCTTGATTATCGCCTGCTTGTTTGTTCGGAGAATCTTTTTCATATTCACCGTGATCTTTTTTTTGATCATTTGCTATTTCTTGGTCTTTTTTTTTTGGTTCTCAAAAGATTCTAGTTTTTGTTCAGCAGCCTCTAATATTTCTTCAGGAACTCTAAATGGTAGTAAAAATCTTAAGACTTTTAGGTCTGACAATTCAGCTTGACCCCTTCCTTCAATAACTGCATTAGCTTTAATTAATTTCAAGGATTTAACCAAAAAGGTTCTGTCTGATATAACTGAGTTGGTTTCATTAAGTCTTTGATCTTCTACAAGCCAGGTTATAAATGATGTTAAGCCATCTTGTACATCCTTAGGAATTACAACACTTTCTTGTTTTTTAAAACTATCATCTAAAGCTTTTTTTCCAACTTTTGCGACAAAATCGTTTTCACCAGTCTTTGTAGAATATAGACTTATTATCTTTTTAACATCTTCCCATTGTTTTGAGTATGAAATCCCTTTTGAATTGACTTGAATGACAAATCTATCTAAATTTGCAGGATCTAAAGGTTCGTTGTAATACTCGTCAGCTGTTGGATTGCTTGTTGCAATCGCTGTTAAAAGAGGAATATTATCATCTCCATATTTTCTTTCATTCAAGATTCTTAAAAGAACATTTAGAGACTCACCTGGAGCACGAGAAATATCATCCAATAGACATATGTCAGATGTCAAAATCCCACCTTTAATAATATTCTGTTTTATAATCTCACCATCATTAGTATCTTCACGTGAAATAACTAAATCTCCAACTAATTCGGACAATCTAGTATCTCTATGCATTTGATAAAAGAAAAAATTCAACTCTGCGGATTTAGAAACAATTTCAGAAAGCATAGTTTTTGCAGTCCCAGGCGGTCCTTGAATATATATATGTTCTCTTGCAACAATTCCAAGTAATAAGGCCATTTTAACTTCAGAGTGGCCTACCACCAATTCATCTAATTCGGACTTAAGAGTTTCAAATGGATTTGACATTATACAACCTACGGGAAGACGCCCTATATAAATTTACATCAATGGGTATTATTTACAACTTTTTAATTTAAAAAAAATCTACTGTATAATATCGTTGAAGATGAGAATAGAAACAATTTTAGGGTATAAATTTAAAGATAAAAGTCTTCTAAAACAATGCTTATCTCACAAATCCTATGCGAATGAGCATGATATAGGTGATAATGAGAGGCTAGAGTTTTTAGGTGACTCTGTATTGAGTATTGTAGTTTCAAAACATTTATTTGTAAAATTTACAAACTACTCTGAAGGCAAATTATCTAAAATAAAGAATCAGATTGTAAGTAAAAAATTTGTTGCGAATTGTGTTAAGAAGTATAAGCTAGATAGATTTTTGAAATTAGGAAAGGGAGAAATAAAAACTAATGGAGGTAATAGAGATTCTAATTTATGTTGCTTGTATGAGGCTATCGTTGGTGGAATTTTTATCGATTCTGGAATAATTCAATCTGAAAAATTTATTAAAAAAACTTTACTTGATATAGATTTTAAAAGATTTAAGATTGATGATTTTAAATCTGACTTACAAATTTATTTTCAAAAAAATTTCGGTTACCCACCAAAATACAAAGTTATAGAAGAATATGGACCCGCACACAATAAGACCTTTAAAATTTCTGTGATTGATAAAGATAGAGAAATTACAACTGCTATTGGTAAAACTAAAAAAGAAGCTCAAAATAAAGCGGCAAAAAAGATATTAAAAAAACTTAGTCAGTTGTAATCAATTCTTTATCAATATCTAACTCAATTAGTTTTTCTTCAAACTCTTTTGAGTGAATATCTAAATCATCACAAATTCTCTTTTTGTTTCCTTTGAATTTTATGATTGTTGATTCAATTATTGTTTTTTCTACTTGATTAATAATTGATTTATATTTATTTTTTTTGTCACTTTTATCATCAATAATCGATTTAATTAATACATCATAATTTAAGTTGGTCTGAATTTTTTTTATATTAGAAAAAATTATTGGATGATATTCCTTAAAATCATTGATTGATAAAAAAGAATTAGAAGACATTATTACCATTTTTTTTATACAGTTTTCCAATTCTCTTATATTTCCTGGCCAGTCATATTCCTTCATCAATTCAATTAAATCGAGCTCTATCTCTTTATTGTAATTATTTGAATCAGGATATTTTTCCAAAAAGTGATCTATTAATAATTCTATATCCTCTTTCCTTTCTCTGAGCGGGGGTAAATCAATAGAAATTGTATTCAATCTGTAAAATAAATCTTCTCTAAATTTTTTACTATCTATTAGATTTTCGAGATTTTTATTTGTCGAAGTTATTATTCTTGCATTGAAGCTCGTTGGTTTTTGTGACCCTAACTTATAAAATTTTTTTTCTTCAAGAACTCTTAAGAGTTTGCTTTGCAAATCTAAAGACATATCTCCGATTTCATCTAATAGGATAGTTCCAGAGTTTGCCTCTTCAAATCTACCAGTCTTTTTCTTTTCTGCACCTGTAAATGCTCCTTTTTCATAGCCGAAAAGCTCACTTTCTAAAAGATCTCCGGGTATTGCTGTAATATTAACTTGTACATATGGACCTTTCGAATTATCACTATTTTCATGAATAGCTTTTCCAATTAATTCTTTTCCAGTGCCAGACTCACCTCTAATTAATATTGTATGATCACTATTAGAGATTTTTCCTATTTCTTTAAAAATTTTTTGAATTTGAGATGAATTACCTATTATTTGATTAATATTTTTTTTAACTTTATCTAAATCAGACTCTAATTTCTTAATCTGAATATTTTTTTTGTAGTTTGTTATCGCTCTATTTATTAATAGTATTAAGTCATCATCAAGATTTATAGGTTTATCGATATAGTCATAAGCACCCATTTTCATGGATTTAATAGCGTTATCCATGGTATCTTGGGCTGTCATTACAATTACCGAGGAATTTTTTGAAATTTTTTTTATTTTTTTTAAATAATCTAAACTATTACCATCAGGCAAATTAACATCTAGAAATATTAAACTATATTCATTTTCTTTTATTAATTTATATGTTTCAGCTAATGAACTAGCACCGTCAAAGTTAAAATTATTTTTTTTTAAAAAAATTCCAATAACTTTAATAATGTTTGGTTCGTCATCAACAATGAGTATTTTTTTATTCATATAAAATTATACACTCTAATATTCAGGTAAAAAAATACTAAAAGTTGTATTTTTTTTGTCACTCTTAGCTTCAATATAGCCACCAAATTTATTTATTATTTTCTGACTTACAAATAGCCCTATACCTTGCCCTTGTTTTTTTGTAGTAAAAAAAGGTTTAAATAAATTTTTCAAGTTTTCTGTTTTTATTCCATCACCTGAATCTATTATTTCAATAATTACAAAATTTTTCTTATTGATTTTATATCCTTTATCAGATTTTATAATAATTTTAATATCGCCATCATTTTTTATTGAATCATAGGCATTTTTAATAATATTAATAAATACTATTATCGCTAAATCTTTATTTCCTAAAAAAGATGGGAAATCAGGTGAAGGTTCAAAAAAGATTGGTATCTTATTTTTTTTTATATCTTTATTACATATATCGATTGAATAAGAAATTGATTCATTGATATTAACTCTTTCAAATGAATCTTTATTACTTGGTTGTAAATATTTAAAAGTATTTACAAGTTTTGATAGCCTTTCAGATTCATTAACAATAATTTCAGAGCATTCAGAAATATCACTTTTTTCATCAGCTTCATCCCTGATAATCTGAGCTGCTCCTTTAATACTAGCTAATGGATTTTTAATTTCATGTGCTAAACCGTGAAATAATTGGCTCATAATTTTTTCTTCATCATCAAGCTTTGATTTTTGATTTAAAATATTTGTACCTTCTAAATTAAATAATTGTATAAGAAGATAATCAACCTCATCTTTATCATTCCTAAAAATAGGATTTATATAAATAGTGACATCTTTTGGCACTTTTAGTCTTGTAACAAAATTGATTTCTCTTAATAACTTAGTCTTTTTTTCTTTACAACACAAAGTTATTTCATTAGCAATTACATTATTAAATATTTTATTAATTTCCAATTTTCGTAATTGATTTTCAGATAATCCTATTAGAGACTCAGCTTCTTGGTTAATATAAATGATAGACAACTTTGAATTAAGTAAGATTATTCCTTGTTGGATATTTTCAAGAAGTAAATTTTCTATTTTATTCATAAAATTTTACTTTATTCCTCGAATGGTATTAATAAAGACTTTTTATTAGTAATTGAAAGTTTATCAAATTGTGAAAGAAGATTGTTTATAACTTTATAATTAGATTTCTTTGATATTATAATTACTGGAACATATTTTGAGTTTACATTTTCCGGATTTTGAAATATTTTTTCAATATTTATCTTATACTTTGCAAACTTAGATGTAATTTTAGCTAAATTTCCTGCTTTATTTTCTAAATTAAGACGGATATAAAATTTTCTATTTAAATTTGATATATTAAGATTTTTATATTTTTTTTCAATAAAATTATGTTCTTTCTGATTTCCAATTCTAACAATATCTGATATTACAGATGTTGCTGTGGGAAGCATACCAGCACCAAATCCATATTTCATTGTTTTACCTAGGTTTTCTGAATCTATTAAAACTGCATTTAATTCATTATCTACATTAGCTAATGGGTTTGAATGATTAATCATTACGAGATGTATTCTTAAATCGATTGAATTTTTTACAACTTTACCTATTCCTATTAGTTTTATTTTACAATTCAAGTTTTTAGCAATTTCAAGGTCAATTTTTGATATGTTATTAATTCCAGAGATATGCAAATCCTTGATTTTTGCATTGTAGCCAAAACATTCATTTGCAAGTACTACAACTTTATGAGCCGTATCCATACCATTGATATCTAGGGTTGGATCTGCTTCTGCAAATCCAGACTTTTGAGCTTTCTCCAAAGCATCATTAAATTCTATACCTTGCGACATAAGGGTCAAGATGTAGTTACAAGTTCCATTTAATATTCCGTAGAATGATTTAATTTTATTAATTGAAATAAAATCTTGAATTGAATTGAGGATAGGAATACCTCCACCAACACTGGCTTCATATAAAATCTTAACATTATTTTTTTTAGCGATTTTTTTTAATTCCGTTCCATTTTCAGCAATTAATGCTTTGTTAGCAGTTATAAAATGTTTATTATTTTGTAATGTTTTTATAGCTATATCCTTTGATATTTTTAGGCCTCCAATCAATTCAATAACTACATCAATATCTTTTGAAAAGACAATGTCATTATAATTATTTGTAAAATATTCCTTTTTAATTTTTAATTTTTTTGCAATATTAGGAGATATATCACAACAACTTTTAATGTTTAATTCTAAGCCATAGCTTTTCTTAATTTCTGATCTTCTGGAATTTAATATCTTGTAAACTCCTTCGCCAATTGTTCCTAAGCCTATTAATCCAATATTTATTTTTTTCATAATTGAAATTTAATTCGTATCTTATATTCTAACAAATTATATTAACATTAAAAAATAGGGGCCGTAGCTCAGCTGGGAGAGCGCTTGGATGGCATTCAAGAGGTCGAGGGTTCGATCCCCTTCGGCTCCAAAACTATCCCCAATAATGGTTTATTATATCTTGAATTCTCTGAATACCCTCTTTTATATCTACCATAGATGTTGCATAAGAAATTCTTATGTTATTATCAGAACCAAATTCAACTCCTGGCACAACTGCTACCTTAGCTTCATCTAGAAGAAAATTTGTAAAATCTGTAGAATTTGAAATTATTTTATCTTTAAATTTTTTACCAAAAAAACTTGATATGTCAGGAAAAACATAAAACGCACCATTTGGAACCATACATTTAATACCATAAGTTTTATTTAATTCATCACAAATATAATTTCTTCGCGATTGAAATTCTTTTACCATTTTTGGTACTTCATCCTGGCTTCCTGAGAAAGCTTCAATTGCAGCTTTTTGTGATATTGATGTAGGATTAGATGTTGATTGCCCTGATAAATTACTCATAGCTGATAGGACATCGCTATTTCCAGCAGCATAACCAATTCGCCATCCAGTCATTGAATAAGTTTTTGATACACCATTTACTAGAATTGTTCTATCTTTTATATTTTCATTTAGTTCTGGAAAACATATATGTTTATGACCATCATATAAAATTTTATCGTATATTTCATCGGAAATAACTATCAAATTATTTTTTTCAACAAATGATGCAATTTCATTTAATTCATTTCTATCATAAGTAGAACCAGTTGGATTTGAGGGATAATTAAGAACCAAGATTTTTGTTTTTTCTGTTAAAGAATTCTCAAGCATTTTTTTATTAATTTTAAAATTATTTTCTTGATTTGTTTTTAAAATTATAGGAACACCACCCGCAATTCTTACTTGTTCTGGATAAGAAACCCAATAAGGTGCTGGAATTAAAACTTCATCATTTTTATTTATTAAAGCTTGAAAAAGATTGTACAAGACGTGTTTAGCTCCTGAACCTATAAAAATTTCCTTTGTATTATAAGTTAAATTGTAATCTTCTTTAATTCTATTAATTATTGATTCTTTAAGCTCAATTATTCCACCAGCAGCAGTATATTTAGTAAAGCCATTATCTATAAATCTTTTTGCATAAGTTTTGATATTTTCGGGTGTATCAAAGTCAGGTTCTCCAGCACCAAATCCAATAACGTCAATTCCCGCTGCTTTCATTTCTTTAGCTTTTGCAGTTATAACGAGAGTTGCAGAGGGTTTAAGTTCTTTTGCTAATTTAGATAATTTCATCTTCTATCCTTTCTTTAAAATTTTTTTTAATTCTTTTTCTACTGGTTCTGGTACAAATTCTTTTGCATTGCCACCCAATTTGATTATATCCTTGATTAATGAAGAGCTAATATGAGAAAATTTTGCATCAGCTACCATAAAAACTGTTTCAATTTTGGAATTTAATTTATTATTTGATGTTGCCATTTGCATTTCATATTCAAAATCTTGAACTGTCCTCATACCTCTTAATATAGTATTTACTTTTTTTGATTTTGCATACTGGACTAATAGACCTTCAAATTTATCAACTTTCACTTTTTTGTTTTTTGCAAATACCTTTTTAATCGCCTTTACACGTTGATCAACTGTCATTAAAGATGATTTATTTGAATTTATTGCAACTGAGACAATGACTTCATCAAAAGTACTTGAGGCTCTCTTAATAATATTAATATGACCATTAGTTAAGGGATCAAAACTTCCAGGATAAATTACAGATCTTTTCATATCTTCACACAAAATGTTAAATACTTATCTTTATATTTCTTAACTCTATAATTTTTAACTTCAATGTTAACCCTTTCCTCCATAGGGTGTTCGCATACTATAATACCATCACTTACAGTTAGTTTTAATGCAGTTCTTATAATACCATTAAGAGTTTTTTCATCAAAATATTCATATGGAGGATCAATAAAAACTAGATCATATTTTTTATTTTTTCTTTGTAACATCTTAGCAGCTTCTAAAAAAGATTTTTTTATCATTTCGGATTTATTTTCAAACGAGCATTTTTCTAAATTATCTTTAATAAATTTGATTGAAGATTGATTTATATCAACAAAAGTTACAAATTTAGCTCCCATACTTAAACTTTCAATACCAAGTGAGCCACATCCTGCAAAAAGATCTAAAACTTGTAAATTTTCTACATCTTTAATAATATCAAAAATCATTTTTCTTATTTTAGATGTCTTAGGCCTGACATGACCATTTTGTGGGACTTTTAATTTAAAGCCTTTTTTTGTTCCATTAGAAATTTTAATCATTTAATGTTGAATTTTATATAATTCCTCTGCTTTTTTTAATAAATTTTTCATAAGGTACATACTGTCTTCCCAAAAAACGGGATCTTGAATATTTAGCCCAACTTTTTTGACTAATTTTTCGGGTGGTTCGGTACTACCAGATGATAATAGATTCATATATTTATCTACGAAAGATGAACCTTCTTTTTCATATTTAGCAAATAATCCATGAACAAGAAGTTCTCCGAATGAATATGAATAACAATAAAATGGAGAATGAATAAAATGAGGGATATACATCCACCAATTTTTATAATATTCAGATATTTCAATTGAATTCCCAAACATTTTTTTATTAGCTTTTACCCAAAAAGAGTTAAATTCATCCCAAGATAATTCACCTGATTCTTTTCTTCTTTGATGAATTGATAATTCAAAATTTGTCATAACTATTTGTCTGAAAACAGTCGCAAATATATCTTCAAGTTTTGAGCAAATTAAAATTAATTTTTCTTTAGGTGAATTTATATTAGAAAGTAGTTTGTTAAAAACCAACATTTCTGCAAATACGCTAGCAGTTTCCGCAGTAGTAAGTGGGGTATTTTGTTGAAAATAACCATTTTTTCTAGAAAGATATTGATGAATCCCATGTCCCAGTTCATGAGCTAATGTGGTAACGTCTCTAATTTTTCCAGTAAAATTCATTAAAATATATGGATGAACAGATGGAACACATGAATGACTAAAGGCACCTGCTCTTTTGCCATCTCGAACAGAGTAATCAATCCAATTATTGTCAAAGAAAAGTTTGGCAACTTTTGACATTTTTGGAGAGAAATTATCAAATGACTCTAATACAATATCTTTTGCTTGGTTATAAGTATATTTTTTTTGCGTGCTCCCCAATGGAGCATATCTATCATAATCTTTAAAGTCTTTTATTCTTAGCATTTTTCCCTTTAGTTTGTAATACTTGTGAACAATGGAATTATTTTTATCACATGTATCAATGAGAGCTTTTACAGTTTTAGGGTTTATTTCATTAGATAAATTCCTAGAATCAATTGGATCAGAATAGCCTCTTAAATCATTAATGATTTTTGAATCACTAAGAATTTGATTAAAAATAAATGTAATTAATTTTTTTTCACTATTAAGCCCGTTTGTTAATGATTCCGCAGCTTTCTTCCTGATATCTCTATTTTTATCATACAATAATGATAAAACTTGAGTTTCAGAAAGCTTTTTATTTTTTCTTTTCGAAATTTGAAAATCAAATACTATATTATTTAATGTTTCATCAAACAATCTATTAAAAGCTCTGGATGATGTTAAAGATTTTTGATCTAATATTTTCTCTTCTGCTTCAGACAATATATAAGGTTTATACTTCCTTTCTGATTCTAATAAATTTTTATATTTCTTTATGATTTTTGAATTCAAAATTTTTTTTGCTTTTATTGAACTTATATTGTTCCAATCAATAAAGAAAAATAATAAATCTTTTCTTATTGAGGATATTTTTTCACTCGTTGATTGATAGAATTGAGAAATCTTTTCATTATTGGTATTAGCTGCGAAATTTAAAGAAGAATAAGATGAGATTTTACCCATAGATTCATAAATATTTTCTAATTCTACTATTGCCTTAGTTAAAGTTTTTGGGGATATTTTATCATTAATTTTATTTTTAAATTTTTTATAAAAGTTAGCTGATTTTTTTGATATTTTTTTAAAATCATTATCAATTTTTTTTGAATTTATTCCATCATATAAATCTTTTAAATTCCATTCCATTTAATCACCTATAACCTTTTTACATATTTTACTTATAGTACCGTTATCTGATACTGCATTGAACTTTTGTATACTTATTTTTATTAATTCACCTAAATTACATTCTTTATCTTTAAAAGTACTATTTTTTAGATCAACTATTTTTGTTTCTAGCTCATCTTCAGATACTTGCTCAGGTAGATAAGAATTTAGAACTTTTAATTCCATCTCTTCAATTTCTTTTAAATCATTTCTGTTATTTGAAGAATAAAGTTCGATTGCTTCCTTTCTTTTCTTAACCTCTTTTTTAAAAATATTTATGATTTCAATATTTGTTAAATCTTTACCTTGATTCTTTATAGTGGCCAAAATACCTCTTAAAGTATTAACCGTTGTTTTATTTTTATTTATCATTGCATTTTTAAGGTCTTCTTGAATCTTATCTATCATATAGAAAGATTAACTTATTTTTTAATGTTTTAGTCAATATAATTTAGAAAGTCTTGAAGATTTACAACCCATCGGTACTCTATTAATGAAACATGGCTATAAAATTAAAAATCGAAGATTTAAGTATTAAAGATTCAGGTAAAGGCTTTGCTAGGATTCCGACTGCTTTAATGCAGGAGCTTGGGATTGAACCCTTAGATGTAGTAGAAATCTTTGGAAAAAGAAAATCAGCTGTAAGATTAATGCCTTCGCCAGATACTAAAAATAATTATATTAAAATTGATGGATTAACTCGCCAAAATATCAAAATGTCTATTAATGAATTTATAACTATAAAAAAAGTATCTAATGTAAAATCTAGGAAGGTTATCTTATCCCCTTCGAATTCTCAATCACTTCTATTTAATGATGATTCGCATATGTTATTGAATAAAATCGATGGTTTCGTTGTTACCTCAGGTGATTCAATATCTGCAAAAATGCCAGGTGGTAAAACAGAAACCTTTAAGGTTATGGGGACAGTACCTTCAGGCGCCTCAATCATAAATAATGAGACTAAAATAGAAATCAAAAGAACAGAAGGAAAAGATAAGGAAAACATAACATCTTATGATGATATTGGTGGATTAGGAAAACAGCTAAAAAAAATAAAAGATTTAGTAGAGTTGCCATTAAAACATCCAGAAATTTTTTATAGATTAGGAATAGACGCTCCGAGAGGTATTTTATTAGTTGGACCCCCAGGCACTGGAAAAACTTTACTAGCAAGGGCAATTGCTCATGAATGTGGGGTAAATTTTAAATTAGTAAATGGGCCTGAAATAGTCAGAAAATTTTATGGTGAAAGTGAAGCTCTGCTTAGAGAAATATTTCAATCAGCAGCAGATAATCAACCATCAATTCTTTTTATTGATGAGATTGACGCAATTGCACCAAAAAGAGATAGAGTTCATGGCGAAGTTGAAAAAAGAATTGTAGGTCAATTATTAGCTTTAATGGATGGACTTAAAGATAGAGGAAAGATAATTGTTTTAGCAGCAACCAATCTTCCTAATTCAATAGACTCTGCTTTAAGAAGACCAGGTAGGTTTGATAAGGAAATTTTCTTAGATCCCCCAAATTTAGAGGGCAGAAAAGAAGTATTTGATATTCATACACGTGGTATGCCATTGTCTGAAGATGTAGATTTGGATGCTTTATCTTCTCTTTCATCAGGTTTTGTTGGTGCGGATATTGAGATGGTTTGTAAAGATGCAGCTCTTAATTCCGTTCAAAAATTGCTAGGCACCTCTGATATTAATTATGATGAGGTTGATGACATAGAGATAAACCAAGAAAATTTTTTAACTGCTTTATCAAGTATTCAACCTTCTGCTATTAGAGAAATCTTTGTCGAGACTCCAAAAATCAAATGGTCAGAAATAGGTGGTTTAAGTGAGACAAAAGATATCCTTGAAAAAGTCATTATAGATCCTATAAATAATTCTGAAGATTCAGTTCTTCCTAAAGGAATTATGCTTTACGGACCTCCAGGATCAGGTAAAACAATGATTGCAAAAGCACTTGCTAATACAAGTGGCATGAACTTTATTTCTATAAAAGGTCCAGAGTTATTATCTAAATATTTAGGTGAGTCTGAACAATTAATTAAAAATTATTTCAACAAAGCAAGGCAAGTATCTCCATCAATTTTATTTTTTGATGAAATTGATTCAATTTGTTCCATAAATAATGATGGATCAACCGATTCTGTAACAAGTAGAATGTTGAGTCAATTATTATTAGAGCTGGATGGATTTTCAGAATTAAGCAATGTTGTTATTTTAGCCGCTACTAATAAAATTAATAAAATTGATAAGTCTTTATTGAGATCTGGTAGATTTGACCTTTTGTTAGAAACTCCTCTACCTTCAGAAGATGAAATTCTAGAGATTCTAAAAATTAAAATAAATGATAAAGAAATTGTATTTAATAATATTAAATCTTTAATTCAAAAAATTTCTAATTTTAATGGTGCAGATTTAGACACAATGCTAAATTTAGCTATACAATTTTGTAATGGTAAGCAGCTAAATTCAAAAGGAGTGGATAAAGCTATTGATGAAATTTCAAAAAGAAAAAAAATTATTTCTTAGGTTTATAATCTTATTTTTATTATTCTCAGTTTATGTCCAAGCGTTTGATTCTAAAGAAATAGACAGGCTCTTAAATAAAACATCTCATCTTGATAGAAATAATAAACTTTATGAATATTCAAAGTTTTTTTTAAATGTCCCTTATGTTCCGAATGTTTTAATTGGATCGGAAAATACAGAAGAGAAATTTATAATTGATTTAAAAAGTCTAGATTGTTTTACATATATAGAATATGTAATGGCACTAGAAAAATCTTCAAATTATTTGGATTTCAAAAATAATGTTAAAAATTTAAGATATGAAAATGGTGAAGTTTCTTTTAAAACTAGGAACCATTTTTTTACAGAATGGATTGTAAATAATAATTATATTCCAAAGAAAAAATATGATACTAAAAAGTCGAAAATATTAAATAAAAAAAATAAGGATGAAAAATATTTAAATGGAATTCCATTTAAAAAAATTGATATTCAATATGCTAGTATTCCTTATGTTAATAAAATCATTAATTCTTTAAATAAAAATAATTTTTATATTGTTGGAATAATTTCAAATGATATAGGATTAGATGTCTCACACGTAGGGTTCCTCTTTTGGAATGAACTTGGAAAGGCAACTTTCAGACATGCTTCAAATAAAAAAAAATACATGAAAGTAGTTGATGAAGATTTTATAGAATATATACAAAATAAACCTGGTATAATTTTTTTTGAATGAGGTGAATATATGGGTGATTTAACAAAAAATAAGGAGATTCAAGAAAATATGTCTGATTCAAGACAACTAACAACATTAGTGAAAGAGCTGCAAAATGCTATTAGAAATGTTCAATCTATTGAAGATTATCTTACTAGACTTTCTCAAGCTAAAAATCTCTTAGGTAAGGATGCAAACCCCTTGACTGATGAAATTGATAAAAATAAAACTTTATTAAATGACTCCTTGATACAAATGGGTAAATTTGTAAGCGGTGTATTAGATTCTATTGAAATTACTGAAGACGAGCTTGATAATGCAGCTAAACAGCTTGAATTATTTACTGACACTAAAGAAGATGCGATAATTTATGCAAAAAAAGAATTGAAAGCACAAGTTGAAGATTCATATTGGCATAAATATTGGACTGGTATATTAAACAGATTAGATAATTAAAGTTCTGGGATTAATTCTTTGCCAACTGTTTCCATTGTTTCCAAAATCTCTTCAATATTTGGTGAAATAAAATCGAGTACGACTTCTTTTATTTTGAGATTTTTATAAGCCAATATTTTTTCGAAAACTTCATTTTTTTCACCAATTAGAGCTGTGTTAGGGTTATTTCCATTATCTTTGGAATCAGTTAAAAGAATTCTATTCCTTAATGAAATATTGTAATTATTTATTTCAACGTTCTTTTTTGAAGCGTATTCTTCTAAATAATTAATTTTATTTTTCAATTCATCAGGGCTGAACCAAATAGGTTGCCAACCATCAGCAAAATCAATAGCTCTTTCTATTGCCGCATCTGCATTACCACCCATCCAAATTTCTAGTTTATCCTGAATTGGCTTAGGCTGAAAAGATACATTTTCAAAAGAATAATATTCACCTGAAAAAGAGCCAAGCTCATCATTCCATAATTTTTTCATTATTGTGATAAATTCTTTGGTTTTATCTATTCTTCCTTCATAAGGTATGCCTAGTGCATCAAATTCTTCTTTCATCCATCCTGGGGCGACAGTGCATATTAATCTTCCACCAGAAACATTATCTAAAGTAGAAAGCATTTTCGCAACAATAATCGGATTCCTGTAAGGGAGTATTATAGCGCTAGTTCCTAGAGTAATTTTAGACGTATTTTGTGATATGGCAGTAAGAATTATAAACGGATCAGGAAAGATATCGGAGAACCTACCTTTCCATTCTTGAGGGATAATTATGTGATCACTTGCCCAAATAGAAGCAAAGCCTAATTCTTCAGCTTTAATGGCTATTCTCAATTGATCTTTTATGCTTATATTAGCAATAATTGGTAATGCTAGACCTAATTCCATTTCCCTAATTAAACCCTTATTTGACTCTTTGTCAATTATTTCATTTATAATGAAAAAATACTAATTTATATTTTATTTTAACTAGTCATGAAAAAAAGAACATTATATTCACTGCTAAAAAATCATAAAAAAAATATATTCTTTGGAATTATAGGATTAACAATGGTAGATATGATGCAACTAATTGTCCCAATATTAATAGGCAAGGTTGTAGATGGCATATCTACATTAAATAGTGAAACAGAAATAATATCTTTAGTGAATGAATCAGCGCTTTATTTAATCGGTTGCGGAATAATTATGGCTATTTTTAGGTTTGTTTGGAGATATTTTCTTTTAGGAACATCCAGAAGAATAGAAAGAAAATTAAGAGATTCTTATTTTGAAAAAGTTCAAAAATTATCTCAGGATTCATACCAAAAAAATACTGTTGGAGATTTTATGGCAAGAGGTGTAAACGACATAGAAACTATTAAAATGGCTTGTGGATTTGGTGTGGTAGTAGCATATGACGGCATTGTCTTGTTAGTTTTTATATTTATATCTATGTTTTTTATATCTCCTATATTTACTGCTTATGCCTCAATACCATTCTTCATTATGGGTTTACTAATTGTTAAATATGGTGATTTGATTGAAAAGTTATTTCTTAATGTTCAATCATCTTTTTCAAAACTTACGGAAGAGGCAAGAAAAATAATTTTTTCAATAAGAGTTATAAAATCCTTAAACGTTCAAAATGACCAATTAAAACAATTTAAATCTAAGAGTAAAGATTATGAAAAAGTTAATTTAAGTTTAGTTAAAATTTGGGCGGGCTATCAACCTTTAATTACTTTTTTTACTGGCTTGTCAATTTTTGTGTTTATTTTTATTGGAAGCAAAATGGTTATTGATGGAAAAATAACAATAGGAGAATTTTCCTCGCTAATGGTTTATTTAACCATGCTGGGATGGCCCGTTGTGGCTATGGGGTTAGCAGTTGATTGGTTAAAAAGAGGAAATGCTTGTTTGAGTCGTGTCGATTCTATAATGAATCAAGATATAGAAAATGATGAATCAAACCTTGAATCTTTAACTTCAATAATTAATGTAAATTTTAAGAATGCTAAATTCAAAATTGAGGATAAAAATATACTAAATAATATTAGTTTCGAAATAAAAAAAGGTGAATCACTTGGTATAACCGGTAAAACTGGATCAGGTAAAACATCTCTTGCGAATCTTTTACTAAAAGACATTGAGTCTCAAAATATTTTTATAAATGATAAAGAAATAACAAGATTAAATAAATATTCAATTAGAGAAAAAATTTTATATGTGCCACAAAATCCTGTTATTTTTTCTGGTAGCTTAAGAGAAAATGTATCGTTTTTTGATAATTTTACAAATGATAAAAAAATCCTCAAATGTCTTGATTTAGCAGGTTTTACAAAGGATTTATCAAATCTTGAAAATGGATTAGATGAAATTATTGGGGAAAGGGGAGTTACCTTATCAGGCGGTCAACGACAAAGGGTTTCAATCGCTAGAGCCCTATATCAAAATCCGGAAATTATCATAATTGATGACACACTGTCTTCATTGGATGTCGACACTGAACTTAAAATTTTAAAAAATTTAAAAAATGAATTTAAAGATAAATTTTTAATAATTATTTCATCAAGGATTTCAACAATTTATTCATTAGATAAAATTATAGTTTTAGATTCTGGGAACATTGTTGAGATGGGCAAATCTAGTGATCTTATAAAAAATAATAATTTATTCAATCAATTATTATCAATTCAAAAAATATTACCAGGTAGTAGTAATGTATAGAAATCAATTTACTGATAAAAATATTTTGTTCTGGTTGCTTAGTTTTGCGAAACCTTATAAGGCGTTTATTTTCGTAGCTTTCTTCGCAATGGTAGTTGTTGCAATTTTTGAGTTACTAGTCCCAATAAATATAAAAGAGGTAGTTGATAATATAGTTGAATCAAAATCAACATATGAAAACATAAAAAATTCATCATTCAAAATTTTAGGTCTAATAGTTGGCGTGTTTATTTTTAGTTCAACATTTAGCTATATTCTGAATATCACTGGTCAAAAAATAATGAAAAATATCAGAGATGATGTTTTTGATCATGTTTTAAATTTACCTCAACAATTTTTTGATAAACAAAGTGTTGGAAGAATTACAACTAGGGTCACAAATGATGTTAATGCATTAAATGAGTTTTATACGAATGTGCTTGTTCAGTTTGTTAAGGATTTATTAGTTATTGTTGGTGTTATTTATGTAATGTTCCAATATAATTACAATTTAACTTTTTCAATTATTTTAATAACAATTTTTATTATTGTATTTGCTTTTTTATATAGAAAAAGATTAAGGAGGGTTTACACCAAGTTAAGATTAACTATATCAAAACTAAATTCTTTCATTAATGAATCAATAAGAGGTATTAGATTACTAAAAATATATAATAAGTCCGATGAAAACTTAAATAGATTTAAATCATTGAGTAATGAAAATTTTTCTGCAAACATGGAGCAAATGTATACTTTTGCTGTCTATCGTCCATTTATAGAATTTATGTCTGTTTTTTCAACCGCTACTATTGTGTGGATTGGAGGTAGAGAAATTGTCTCTAATAATCTCTCAGTTGGAGAATTATTGGCAATATTATTTTTTTTAAGAATGATTTTTAGACCAATTTTAGATTTAGCTGATAAGTATGATATTTTACAGTCTGCACTTGCTGCTAGTGAGAATCTTTTCAATATCGCTAAAGTTGATAGAGAAAAGTTTGGTAATATCGAATTCCCTAGAAATTTTCAATGCATAGAATTTAAAAATATTTGGTTCTCATATGGTGGTGAAGAGAATTGGGTTTTGAAAAATTTTAATTTAAAAATTAATAAGGGAGATTCAATACTTATGTTGGGCTCTACTGGTTCCGGTAAAACTACAATAATGAATCTTCTGCTAGGATTTTATACACCAAAAAAAGGTGAAATACTAATTGATGGAATTGAACTAGAAAAATATAATTTTAACTCAATTAGAGAAAATTTTTCAGTAATTATGCAAGACACCGCATTATTTAATATTGTAATTGATGATGAAAACATAAATAGCTTTGATGCATTAAGATCTGTAGGGGAAAAGCAAATAAGAAATGTAAAACAAACTTTGGAGAAACCTTTTCATGTAATAATTTTAGATGAAGCAACCTCCAATTTAGATTTAGATCTAGAAAAAGATGTAAAAGATTATCTAGACAAAGTAAAAGATAAAACATCAATTCTAATAGCTCATAGATTAAATCTTATAAAGGATAATGATAAAATTATAATTTTAAGCAATGGTAAATTAATTGAAACTGGTACACATGATGAATTAATACAGAAAGACAGTGAATATTCTAAGATTTTTAAGTTTAATCAGCAATTTTATGAAATTTAAAAAGAATTGTTGTTTTTCTCTAAATATGTATAATTGATTCTTTAATCGGGGTGTAGCGCAGCTGGTAGCGCACCTGTTTTGGGAACAGGGGGTCGGAGGTTCGAGCCCTCTCACCCCGATTAACGATCTAATTTTCTAAAGTCGTATATGACTGATGCTTCATTTTCAGCACTCTCTAATACAATAGCTTTAATATCATTTAGTTTTATTGTTTTAAGCATTTTTTCTTTACCCATTGTTATCAAAGTAGTTGACATAACATCGCAATAAACCGGATCATCTGATATAACCGAAACAGATATATTTTTTTTAATTAAAAGTTTTTTCTTTACAGGATTAAATATATGAGAATAAGATATGCCATTATCAACAACAGTTTTTGAGTATTTTGAGGACACAGATATAGATAAATTATTTAACTCAATTTCATCATAGATTTTATATTCAACCCTAGGCTCTAGAATTTTAATTAACCATTTATTTTTTTTTGATAAGGTTGAGATATTACCCCCAAAATTTATGATTGCATCTTCAATTTTATAAAACTCAAGAAACTCAATTATTTTTTTAATTGCATAACCTTCCGCTAAGCCTCCTAAATCAAATTTTAAACAATCACTTTTCTTCATAACTGAAGAATTTTCAAATTTAAGTTCAATTTTATCCCACCCTGTGCAATTTTTGATAAATTTATTATTTTTTAATAACTCTGTTTTTTCATTATTTTTTTCAAAAGAAAATTGTTCAGTTATTGCACCAATCGTAATATCAAAATAACCCATAGTTTTATTATGGTAATTTTTTGAAATATTAATTATGTCAAAAAGTTCTTTTGATATTTTTTCTTCTTTTTTCTTAGTCAAATTTAATTTTGAAATTTCAGATGATTTATCATAACTATTGAATTTTTTGTTTAGGTCTTCTAGAATTTCTAATATATTCTGAGTAATGTCATCAAGATCATTTTCAGGAATATCTGAATTAATACGAATATCAAAATTTGTACCCCATGAAATAAAACTTCTTTCATATTCGTAGGAATAAACATTTGTATGTATCAGAAAAAAAGTAAGAAATGTTAAAAAATAAACCTTTTTCAATTTGCGTAGCTTGATTTAAAAAATGTTTTATAAGCTGATATTAGTAATATTAATATCATTATTAATTGTGGAAGAGAGGTTTCTAGAGTAGGGTATAAGCCAAGAATAGTAATATTAGGAATATCGATAATAGTAGTAGAAATCATTCCAACTTCTTGCAATTCTGTTATTCCATAACCCATAAAGGATAAAGATAAGAAAAATAATAATATACTAGTGAAAATAAAATATACCCTCAAATTAATAATAAGAGACATTTTAAGAATTATATAAGAAACTATAGAAACTATTAAAATACCGACTACAAAACCTAATGTAATATCTTGGATATCAAATTGAAAAAGAAGCGCTTGATAGAAGAGTATTGTTTCTAATACTTCTCTGTAAACGGCGAAAAATACTACAAAGAATAATGCCCATAAATCTTTTTTTGAAACAGCTGCATCAACTTTTGATTGCAAGTATTCTTTCCACTTGTTTTTTTCGGCTTTTGTCGCGAACCAAACACCAACGTAAAATAAAATTAAAGATGCGAAAATACTTGTTGCACCTTCGACAACTTCTGCGTCTGCATAAGTTAAAGTGAATAAATAATTTGCTCCAAGAAATGTTAATACACCTATTAGTAATGATGAAATCCATGCATAATGAATAATTTTCTTGCCCTTAGTATCATCAATCTTCTTTAGGTATGCGTAAACTGCTGCAATGATAATTACAGCTTCTAATGCTTCACGAAATATTATTGTAAATGAAGAGATGAATGCTGTACTTAGCATTATTAGCCTTCAATGCCCATGTCTTTGAACATTTGAATGTCATCGTACAAGTGTTTTATCCAATAACTTAATTCTGAACTTTTAACACCATTTTTCTTGTTATTGGTTACATACTTATTCATTAATAAGCCTAAGTCGGCATTTATGTCAGTGCTTGCTACTTCATTTTCAATTAAAGCAGCTTTTTCAAGCAAGATTTCCAAATTTTCTTTTAGGGTGGATTTATCTATTTTCTTGTTTTCTTTCAAAATAACTTGAAATTTTTCAATTTGTTTTTTTATTGGATCAAAATCTGCTTTAGCAGATAATGCGGTAAAAGTTAGAATAATTGGAATTAACAATAATGAAATAATATATATAAATTTGAATTTACTCATAATTATAGACCTCACTTGTCCATAAATTTATACAATTTTTTTATTATGTCAATTATTTATAAATTTTTCTTGATTTTAGATAATATTTCATTATAGTATTGTTGGACATTGTGGATATTGTGAGTCCACAATGTTATAATCAACAAGGAGGTTAAGGTTATTATGACAAATTCTAACTTTAAGCTATTACTAGTTTTTGTAATGCTTTTCAGTTTATCATTTGGTAGTTTATTTACTGCTAAAGATGCTTCTGCTCAATCTATGGAAGAAAGATTAGATGCATTAACTGAAGAAGTCGAATTACTTAAACAAGGTGGAATGGGCGGTTCATTAGGCCAACAATATGGTTTTGGTGACGCAGCTTCCAAAGTTTATAACACATCTGCAGGTCTTTCGATCGGTGGTTATGGTGAATTAGTAGGAAAGTTTTATGCAAATGAGCAAAAAACTGACCAAACTGATGCATATCGTGGAGTATTCTATATAGGATATAAATTTACTGATGAATGGTCTCTTAACACTGAGATTGAAATCGAACACGCAGATGAATCATTTTTAGAGTTCGCTTATATCGATTATTTACCAAAAGCTTTAAATGGTAATTTAGGTTTTAGAGCAGGTTTGCTTCTTTTACCTACAGGTATAATCAACGAACTTCATGAGCCTACATTGTTCCATGGGGTTTACAGACCTCAAACTGAAACAACTATGCTTCCTACAACAAATAGGGAAAATGGTGTAGGTCTTTTTGGTGAAACTGATAATAAGACAATCGAATGGAAAGCTTATTATATTACTTCTCTAAAAAACCCAGGCACTGGTGCTGACGGTAATACTAACAAGAATTTTAGAAGTAAAGGTAGTTCATCAACTGCAAACGAACTTGCGATTACAGGTTCTGTCAAGTACAACATGAATAACAGTACTGTTATTGGTGCTTCATATTATAGAGGTAATATTCAACCATCTGGTTCTACTGCTTCTTCTTATGACATGAATGATCCTAAATCAAGAGTTGAATGGAGAACAATCTATTTAATGGGTGAGCTTGCTGGTTTTGAATATAGAGCACTATACACAAACCATAAATTATCAAACATTGATAGATTTAATGCATATATAACTGATGCTGCTAACACTAAATTTGGTACAAAACAAGTCGGTTACTACTGGGAAGTAGCAAAAGACATTGGACCAATGATGGGAGCCAGTTGGTATGTCGCACCTTTCTTTAGATATGAGAACTTAAACTTCCATAAAGCTACAGATTCAAGTGCAACATCAAACAGAAATTATCAAGATTTACAGTATTACAATGTTGGTGTATCAATCAAGCCAATAGCTAATATTGTTTTAAAACTTGATCAATTAAGACATACAAATCCAGGTACTAATAATGATTATACTCAGTATAACATTGGTGTCGGATATATATTTTAAGAATATGACCGTGTAAACGCATATTGTATTGTTGGAGTGCCATCTACATCTCTCTCGACAACCCGCCGCTTGGTCAACGGTGAAAAAAACCTCTTGTAGGTGGCACTCGTATACTATTTAGTTATAATAAAAAAATGAAACTTTTCAACATATTATTTTTAGTTTTAATTCTGACTTTTCCATCCTACTCCAAGGTCAATATGACCATAGATCAAGCACTTGAAAAGTACTTCCCAGGGTTAGATATTAAAAAAGAAAAAGTTTATTTAACAAAAAAATTAGTCAAAGATTTAACTGAGAAAGCTGAATCTAGATTTCAAAGTAGAGTATTTACTTATTATGAAGCTGCTAGTGGATCTAATAGAAAATTCACTGCTTTTGTCATCACCCATAAACTTAGAACAAGAACTCAAACGTTGTTCATTGTTTTTGATAACGGTGGAAGAATGAAGTCCTCCGAAGTAATAGCTTTTTATGAACCTGAAGAATACATAATGTCAGGCAGTTGGTTCAAACAGTTTTACAATAAAACTCTCCCCGCTCAAATGCCTAAGTATAATGAGATCATTAGGGTTGCAAACTCAACAATCTCTTATAACGAAACTACAAAAGCTATCAAGAGAGTTGCTAATTTATACTCTTTGATTTATAACTAAGTGTAAGTTTTTAAATGCGTTTTTTTATTACAAAAGATTTAAACAAGAATTTTGCTTTGAAACTAATTATATTGTTTTCATTGGTGTTCTTTATTGGCCTTATTGTTACAAATTTTTTATTTATGACAAAAATTGGCTTCACTATTCAAGAAATTATTAATTATTACCTTGGTAATCCTGAAACGTTTAGGCAGCCAAAAAGCTATGGGTCAATTGTAGAAGAGACACACTTCCATCTTTTTGCTATGGGTATTATTTTGATGACCCTAAATCATTTAATGCTCTTCAGTAATTTATCAAATGTTGTTAAGATTTGGCTTATTGTAGTCTCTTTTTCCGCCTGCTTGCTAGATATTTTATCTAGTTGGCTTGTTAGGTTTATATCTGCTGATTTTGCTATCTTAAAACTCTCCTCAATGGTTGTTGAGCAGATATCTTTAGTTGCATTAATTTATATAATTACTAAATCCATTTTCTTCGCTGACAAGAAAGAAGTTCTTTATAATAAATAACTAAACTTTATTAATTAATACTTTCTAAATTTAATATGATAATAGTATATCAATTGAAAACTAAAATCATATTCGGGAGGGCCACTAGAAAATTTGCAAAACTTAAAACCTAGTGTAATTTACTTTGATTATTCTTTTTATTTGAATAATAAAAGCGCCACTAGCTCAGCTGGATAGAGCAACGGACTTCTAATCCGTAGGTCGGGGG
>CAJWZP010000006.1 GCA_913050325.1 uncultured bacterium | reverse complement strand
AGTTCAAACGTATATCTTCTTGTTATTCTCTCTAGTTCTGCTTTTGAATAATTGTTAGAATCAATTTTAATCCCACCTTTACCACCACCAAATGGCACATTAACTAAAGCACATTTAAAGGTCATTAAAGATGCCAAAACTTTTACTTCATCCTCGTTTACTAAGCTACTGAATCTTATTCCACCTTTTAATGGGCTTCTATGATGACTATGTTCTCCATGCCACGCGTCAATAACTTCAATTTCACCATTATCTAATGTAATAGGAAATCTAAGATGATATACAGAATCACAAGATTTAATTTGATCAGACAAACCCTTTGGAATATCTAAATGTTTTGCAGCTGATTCATAAAACTCTTCAAAGGATTCTAAAAAATTCATTATCTAACTATATCTGAATATGAATAGTTTTTTAATTTTTTTAATAATTGGTATAAAGATTGCCCTTAATTAATGATAGGAATAAGGATATGATTTATGATATTCAATGAAATGATTAATAATGGCTCAATTAGGAAGCCATATAAAAAAATAGATAAATGGATAAAATCATTTGCTGAAAACTCTTATGAAAAAAAACATCAAGAGGCCCAAAGAATCTTTAAGAGAATAGGTATAACTTTCTCTGTATATGAAAAAAAATCACCACAAGAAAGAATGATTCCTTTTGACATGGTTCCAAGGATTTTTACATCAAATGAGTGGAAACTTATTGAATCTGGTATCAAACAGAGGACTAAAGCTTTGAATTTATTTTTATATGATGTTTATAATGATGCATCTATTATTAAAGAAAAAATTATTCCTGCTGAATTGATTTATAAAAGTCGTGCATTTGAAAGTTCGATGGTTGGATTCAGCCCACCGAGAAAAATTTTTTCACATATATCTGGAATTGATGTTGTACGAACATCTTTAAATAAATTTGTAGTTCTTGAAGATAATTGCCGAACACCCTCTGGTGTCTCTTACATGATGCAAAATAGAGAAATAATGATGACCATGTTTCCAGACTTGTTTAACGATAACTCGATAGAATCCATAGATGATTATCCTGTTAACTTAAGAAAGATGCTAACTAGTATAGCTCCTGCAAGTTGTAAGAATGAGCCGGTTATAGTTGTACTAACTCCAGGATCTTATAATAGTGCATATTATGAGCACAGTTTTTTGGCAGATTTGATGGGAGTCGAACTTGTCCAAGGAGAGGATTTATTTACTGAAAAAGACAAGGTTTACATGAGGACTGTTACCGGGCCCAAAAAAGTAGATGTTATATATAGAAGAATTGATGATAACTATCTAGATCCTTTATGTTTCGATCAAAATTCTCTTATTGGTGTTCCTGGGGTTATGAATGCATATAAGAATGGAAATGTAACAATATGTTCTGCACCCGGTTGTGGAATAGCTGATGATAAAGCCATATATTCTTATGTTCCTGATATAATAAAATTTTATTTATCAGAAAAACCTATTCTTGAAAATGTAAAAACTTGGAATTGTAGCAAAGAAAAAGATTTAAAATTTGTTTTACAAAATATTAAAGATTTAGTTGTAAAAGAGGTTCACGGATCGGGTGGGCATGGGATGCTTATAGGTCCAAAAGCAACAAAAAATCAAATAAAAATTTTTACTAAAAAAATCAAAAATAATCCTCAAAAATATATTGCTCAACCAACATTAGATTTATCAACATGTCCCACTTATACAAGCAATGGTATGAGTCCAAGACATGTTGATTTAAGACCATTTTGCCTGATGGGTAGAGAGATGAATGTTATCAAAGGTGCTTTAACAAGAGTTGCTTTGAAAGAGAATTCCTTAATTGTCAATTCATCTCAAGGTGGTGGTGTTAAAGATACATGGGTGCTTAGAAAATAATGCTTAGTAGTACAGCAGAGAAATTATATTGGGCATGCAGATATATAGAAAGAGCCGAAATGACTTCTAGGTTATTAGATGTAGCCTATAGAATTAGTTTGACAAATAACAAAGAAAATAAAAATGATGAGTGGGAATCAATACTTCTCTCAACCGCCGTTAAAGAAGAGTATTTGTTTAAAAATTCGAAAATTAATCAAAGAAGAGTTGAAAAGTTTTTATTTTTTGAAGAATCAAATAAATCCTCGATTAAAAATTGTGTCAGATTCACAAGAGAAAATTTTCGAATGGTACGAAACAGAATTACTCGAGAGGTATGGGATGTAATAAATTCAACTTATCAGGAGCTTCAAGATATAAGTTCCGGAAGATATAAGTCCTCAGAGATTCCAAATTTGTGTTCATGGATTAAGCAAAAAAGCAGTATGCTGAAAGGAGCTATAATTAGTACTCAGTTATCGAGTGATAGCTATGATTTTATGAATTTAGGCTACTATCTTGAAAGAGCTGATAATATAATAAGGTTTATAGATGTAAAAAATTTTATATCTCCAATTAATGATAAAGAAAAAGAAAATAATGATTATCAATGGGGAATTTTATTACGAACTCTTGCTGCATATACTCAATTTAGACTTTCATATGGAGTAAACATGTCACAAGATAAAATTGCTCATTTTTTGATTTTTAATAATACTAATCCAAGATCACTTTTTTACTCATTGGAAAATGCTAAAATCCATCTTAAAAACTTATCCTCTTTTTATAATCTACAATCTGGTGCATTTTCTACCTCAAGAAAAATTATATCAAAATTATCTGATCTAACAGTTAAGGAAATATTTGACAATGGATTTAATGATTTTTTAGCACAATATAGTGATGATATTAATAATTTGCATATAAAAATTAGAAACTCTTACTTCGGAGGTGTCTATAATGTATTTGAAGATTAATCATATAACGAAATATAAATACGAAAAACCCTTTTTAAGTCTTACTCAAGCAATAAAATTATTTCCAACTAATCATAAAGATTTAAAAGTAATTAAGTGGAATATAACAGTTAAAAATGCATCTATTGGTGAAAAAATAATTGAATCTAATGGGGATCAGATTGTAATAGCTCACACATCTAAAATTAATAAAAGCTCAGAAATAATAGTTAAAGGAGAAGTTAAGACATCTAATAATAATGGAAAAATCTCTGGGAATAAGGAGAAAATTAATCCATTAGTATATTTAAGAGAGACCGAATTAACAAAAGCAGATTTTGGTATTAAAAGATTTGTTTCAAAATTATTATTAAAAAACAAAAGAAAAAATAAATTAAGCTTTGCTCATTCTTTAAATTCCGCAATTTATGATTATATAGAGTATTCTTCAGGAACATCAGATATATCTACTCCAGCAAAAGATATTTACAGTTCAAGAAAGGGAGTCTGCCAGGACTTTGCTCATCTAATGATTTCCTCTGCTATATATGCTGGTATACCTGCAAGATATGTGATGGGATATTTTTTACCTGAAAATACTGATACAGAAGCTACTCATGCTTGGGTTGAGCTTTATTTTAAAAATGTTGGATGGATAGCTTTTGATCCATCTAATAATAGCTCCACCAATGAAAGATATCTAAGAATATGTTCTGGATTTGATTCAATTTCAGCAGCACCAATTAAAGGTGTTGCAATTGGTTCAAGTGATGAAGAGTTAGATGTTAAGATATCTGTACAACAAATACCTCAACAATAAGATTTAACAAAATTTAGTAGTACTTAAAAAAAATAAATTTATTCTTAAATTATTTCCTAAAATCCTTTAATCATGTAATATTCATAAATATTTTGGTTAGCCCGGGTGGCGAAATAGGTAGACGCAAGGGACTTAAAATCCCTCGATGGCAACATCGTGCCGGTTCGAGTCCGGCTCCGGGCAATCAATTTTAGCTTTCTTCTTCTTCAAAGTCCTCTTCTTCTTCTGAGCCTTCATCAAAATCGTCAATTTCATCTAAATCATCAAGTTCTTCAAAATCATCTATTTCTTCAAGATCATCAAATTCGCCTTCTTCTTGATCATCATCATCACTATAATCATCTTCAATTTCATCATCAGCATCTTCATTTTCTTCCCATATATCATCATCATAATCAATTTCTTCCTCTAAATCATCGAGTATTTCTTCTTCAAATTCTCTAAATTCCTCACCTCCACCAAGACTTAAGATTACAGATTGATAAGACAATTTTTTTGAAAGAACTTTTTCCAATTGAATACCTCCAGCCAATAACTACAATTTAAAATATATACACTTCTAAAAAAGTCAAATACTTTTAAAACCTTTTGGTTTATATTTAAAACCGTATATATTTAATATCTATAAACTAATCGTATTTGGGAGATAAAATGCCGATTTCAAAAATTGAAGATGCCATTAAAGATTTTAAAAAGGGTAAAATGGTAATACTAGTTGATGATGCTGATAGAGAGAACGAAGGCGATCTTATTGTAGCTGCTGAATATGCATCACCAACTGTGATTAATTTTATGGCAACACATGGAAGAGGACTGATATGTGTTACGATGGATACTAATCTAGCAGAGAGATTAGATTTAACACCTGTAAAAAATAGTCCTAAAGATAATCTTGATACTACAGCCTTTACAGTTTCAATTGATGCAAACAAGGGAACAACAACAGGTATTTCTGCAAAAGATAGATCCACAACAGCTAAGCTAGTAGCAAATCCAAATTCTAGGCCAGAAGATTTTGATAGACCTGGACATATGTTTCCATTGGTTGCTAGGGATGGCGGGATTTTAGTCAGAGCAGGACATACTGAAGCTTCTGTGGACATGGCTAAGATTTGCGGGTTACAAGCGTCGGCTGTTATTTGTGAAATAATGAATAATGATGGGACAATGGCTAGGTTAAAAGATTGTGAAAAGTTCGCAAAAAAACATAAAATTAAAATTGCTACTATTGCGGATTTAATTAGCTATAGACTTAAAAAGGATTCTTTGGTTGAAAAAATAGCAACCTGTCAACTGCCAACACATATGTCAACTTTCAAATGCTATGCTTATGACAGCTTAATTGATGGAAAAACACATATAGCATTAGTGAAGGGGAAAATAAGTAAAACTAAACCTACTTTAGTAAGAGTTCATTCAGAATGTCTAACGGGTGATCTATTTGGTTCGCGAAGATGTGACTGTGGATCACAACTAGATGCAGCTTTAGAAATGATTTCCAATGAAGACTCAGGAGTATTGCTTTATTTAGCCCAGGAGGGTCGTGGAATAGGAATAGGACACAAAATAAAAGCTTACTCACTTATTGAAAAAGGACTCGATACAGTGGAGGCAAATGAAGCATTAGGATTTAAAGAAGATTTAAGGGAGTATGGAACAGGTGCGCAGATTTTAAGAGATTTAGGATTAAGAAAGATAAAATTATTAACTAATAACCCAAGAAAAGTTGCAGGTATAGAAGGTTATGGAATAAAAATAACAGAAACAGTCCCAATTGAGATTGCACCAAGTGAACACAATAGAAAATATCTAAGAACAAAGAAGAAAAAACTTGGGCACGTGTTAAGCCTGGTAGAATGAAGAAGAAAAAATATAATATATATATAGTTGCAAGTACATACTATTCAGAAATTGCAAAAAAACAGATATATAATGCAAAAGAAAATCTAATAAATCTTTTTGGTAAGAAAAAAATTAATTTAAGTTTGATTGAAATTGAAGGAGCACTTGAGGTCCCATTTATAGTAAATTATATATTAAGAAAATATAAGAAAATTGATGGATTAGTTACGCTAGGTTGTTTAATCAAAGGCAAAACAAATCATTTCGATCATATTTCGAAGATTGTCTCAGATCAGCTTCTACAAACGAGTATTAATTTTAATATACCAATAACATCTGGAATACTTAGTGTTACTAATAAGTCACAAATAAAATCTAGAACAGATGGAAGCTCTAAGGATAGGGCAATTGAAGCTTCCTCAGCATTGTATAAACTTATTGTGTCGTTGGAGAAATTAAAGTGAGATATTGGATAAATAGAAGAGCAAGAGAATTATCTCTAAGATTTATGTATAGCATGGATATTGATGATATTGGAACTCTAAATAATTTTGATAATATAGATTCGGATATTAGTAATTTTTGGGACTCTAATCCAATTGCAAATTATTACATGTTAAAAAAAATGGTAATTTCAGATGAGGAAATGATTGTAATTGGATGTTCACTACTTCGTTCAGGAAAGGTATTTTTAAGAATAATAAATTTTAAAAAATTTACTGAAATTATTTCCAGTGCGAATAATATCAAAAATTTTAAAAATTTTTTAAAAATATACAATTCAAATGAAAAATTTAAAGGGGAAGATTCTACTTACTACGAGATTTTGAAAAATGTTTTTGATTCTTCAAAAAAAATTGTAACTAAAAATATAATAAAAGATAAAGCTACAGAAATAATTAATGGCTGCATCAAAAACATTAAACCTATTGATGATCAAATTGATCAATCAACCAAAAATTGGAAATTCTCTAGAATTAACTCTATTGATTTGAATATTCTAAGAATAGCTGTTTATGAGATACTCTTCTCTAAAGGAATCCCTGTTCCAGTGAGTATTAAAGAGGCTATTGTTTTAGCTTTAAAGTATAGTTCCGACGAATCATGTAGTTTTATTAATGGTATCTTAGATAATATTTCTAAAAGAGCATTACAATGAAGACTGAAATTTTAGAAAAATTGTGTAACAAGGAAAATTTAATAGAAGAAGAGGTAAATTATTTTTTTTCAGAACTAATGTCGGGTAATTTAGACCCATTGTATGCTTCTGCAATTTTAATTGCTTTAAAAATAAAAAAACCGTCACCTGATGAAATTTTTTTTGCATCTGAATGTCTTTTAAAATCTATAGATGCTATAAATCATGATAAAAAAATTATAGACTTATGTGGTACCGGGGGAGATTCTAAATCAACAATAAATGTTTCAACCATTTCTTCTTTAATCTTAGCTGGCCTTAAAGTTAAAGTTGCAAAACATGGAAACAGGTCTGTTTCGAGCAAGGTAGGTAGTGCTGACCTATTTGAATCAATAGGATTTAATTTTGATGATGATTTAGTAAATGCTATATCTAATATAGAAAAAAAGAATATATCTTTTCTTTTTGCGCCAAATTTTCATAAATCTATGAAGAATGTTGCAAATATTAGGAAATCAATTTCTACTAGAACAATTTTTAATATTTTAGGCCCTCTAATTAATCCTTTGAGACCAAAATATCAGTTGTTAGGCGTGTATGAAATGGATTTATTAGATCCAATTATAAATGTTTTAAAGCTTCAAGGTCTTAAAGCGGCAATGGTAGTTCATAGTTTTGATGGCATGGATGAAATATCAATATGCGATAAAACTCAAGTAGTTGAACTAAAGAACAATAAAGTTACTAAATATATATTTGATCCTAGAGAATATGGTTTTAAGCTCGGTAAATTAGAAAACCTTGTTATTAATAATGTTGAAGATTCTAAAAATACTTTTTTTGGTATTATTGATGGTTCAATTCGAGATGAAAGAAGAGATATTTGTATCCTTAATTCAGGCGCTGCATATTATCTATATAATAATAAATTATCTTTGATGGAGAGTTTTCGTTTTATTGAAGACTCGATTGATTCGGGGTTAATTCATGAGAATTTAAAGTCTATTTGTGAATAATATGAATATATTAGAAGAAATTTTAGATAATAAAAAAATTGAAGTAGAAAATTTTAAAAAGTCTTATCCTATTAATGATTTAATTAAAGGAATTAGCGAAAAGAAACTTGTTAAAAGAAGTTTATTCGAGACACTTTCTAAATCTGAAATAGGAATTATTGCAGAAATAAAAAGGCAGTCACCTTCAAAAGGTATCATCTCAGATGATTTTCAACCACTTAAAATTGCTATGGATTACTTCGATGGTGGAGCATCAGCAATTTCTATTTTAACGGATGAAAAATACTTTGGTGGTAAATTAGACTATTTAACTGCAATCAGAACAGTTGTTGATATACCACTACTTAGAAAAGATTTTATTTTAGATGAATATCAGATATATCAATCTAAATTTTATGGTGCTGATGCAATTTTATTAATCGGTAAAACACTTGAATATAGTAAGTTAAATTCTTTAGTTAATTTAGCAAATGACCTAGAATTAGAAGTTTTATACGAAGTGCACGATAAAAGCGATTTAGAAAAAGGCTTAAATGCAAATATTAATATTTTTGGAATAAATAATAGAAATTTAGAAAATTTTTCTGTTGATAGTTCAAATGTTTTAAAATTTATTGATTTAGTTCCTAATAATAAATTGTTAGTTAGCGAAAGTGGGATACTTTCAAAAGAAGATCTATATAAATTAAATCATTCGGGTATTAATAATTTTTTAATTGGTGAATATCTTATGAAGTCAAATGAAAGAGTAAATAAACTAAAAGAACTATTAGGAAAGTAAAGTTTCTTTCAAATTTTCTAGCTCTTTTTTAGTATGAACAATACAGCTGAAGTTAATTTGATTTATACTTTTTGATATCTTTTTTTCATTCAGTTGGTTTTTAAATTTACATAAATCGAATTTATTATTAATAATTAATTTAATTCTCTTAGATAAACTAACTGAATAAGTATTCATTTCATCTAGTAGGTTATTAAATTGCTGAATAAGCATTTCATAACTTTCACATGAGCTATCTAAAACAATGATCAGTCCACCTGATCTTTCAATATGTTTTAAAAATTTTAAACCCAAACCTTTTCCTTTAGAGGCACCTTTAACAATTCCAGGTATATCTGCAATTAAGTAGTCTTTTTTTAAGGTCTTAATTACACCTAAATTAGGGGATAGAGTTGTAAAATCATAGTCTCCAACTTCAGCTTTTGAATTTGTTATTAAAGAGATAAGAGACGATTTACCAACATTTGGAAAGCCAACTATCCCTATATCTGAGAGAGATTTTAAATTTAAAAAAAGATTTATTTTTTTGCCTTTTTTACCTTGTGTAGATTTTCTTGGTGCTTGATTTTTTGAAGTCTTAAAATTTGAATTCCCTAAACCACCTTTACCACCTTCAGCAATCAAATACATAATCTTATTTTCTTTTACGTCAACAATTAATTCTTTAGTTTCAATATTAAATATTTGGGTACCTAGTGGAACTGGTATTATTACATCTTCTCCATTTTTACCATTTTTATTTGAACCTTTACCATTAACACCATTTTTAGCTTTAAATAATCTCTTTTGTGTTAAATCTCGAAATGAATTTAAATTAACGTTTCCAACCACATAGACGTTTCCACCATTACCACCATTACCTCCATCAGGACCACCAAAAGGAACAAATTTTTCTCTACGGAACGAAGTAGAGCCGTTACCACCATTACCAGATGATATGGATATTTTTATTTCGTCTATATAATCACTCAATTTTCTTGACTTTAACCTCAGCGCAAATATTATAGCATTTATGAAAAGAAGATTTATTTTATATCTTTTGATTCTCATGCTCAGTGCATCATGCGCCAATAAAACTTCTAAATTAATGCAAGGAGATGATTTATCAATATATAATGCAATACAAACAGAACTTCAAAAAGGAAAAACTTTTTATATTTTTGGGGGACCAAGATATAAATATATTGAAGATCTGGTTTTGACTCTTCAAGTTAGATTTCCATATTCAGATTATACTAGAGAAGTAAATTTAATTAATGCTGATGTTTCATACAGAACAAAAGATTATTATGATGCTATTTCAGATTATGAATTATTTATTGAAGAACAACCTACACATAGTAAAAGAAATTATGCAGTTTATAAAATTATTAAATCATATGAAAAATTATTAAAATCTGAAGATAAAGATATTGATCCTGCAATTAAAATTATTGAAATAAATAATAATTTAGGAGATGATGTAAAGTCATCTAAATATATAGACCAGATTAAGAATATTAATTCAAAAGCTAAAAAATTATTATTAGAAAGAACTTTATATATTGCAGAATTTTATATAAATAAAAACTCCTATATTTCAGCACTTAAGAGGATTACTGAGGCGGAAAAAAGTATCAAAGATTTGATTGAAGTTAATCCAAAAGCACAATATATAAAATTATTATCAACTTTTATGCTTGATTCAAAAGCAGATAAAATTTCATTAATAAATGAATATCAAATAAATTTTCCAAATCAAAAGGATTATATCGAAGAATTAAAAAAGATATTATATTAAGTTGTTTTTAAAAGAATTTATTATAAAAGAGGCAATATCTGACCCCGCACTTTCATTAATAAATGAGATATCAGACATAATAGTTGCACAGTTTTTCATAAAAGAAGGAGTACAAATTAGTTTATATGCAAAAAATAAGAGGGATTATGCGAGCCTAATTGAATTAATTAATAATTTAAATATAGACGAAAAATTACCTTCCTATTTTGTTTACAAAATTAAAAATGCTGAGATAAAAGAGCTAAATAATAATGAAGTAAATAATTGGAAAAAATATCTAGTTGATGTTGAAATTGATAGTAAATTAAGAATAGTTACACCCTGGTCAAAAAATAAAAATTTTAAATCTATAATTATTAACCCTTCATTAGCTTTTGGCACTGGACATCATTCTACAACTAAGGGTTGTATTAGTATTTTATGTAAACTAAAGAATTTAAATTTTGTTCCAGAAAAAAGTTTAGATATAGGTTGTGGCTCAGGAATTTTATCATTAGCCGCGCATAAGCTGTTTAATATTGAAAGTTATTTATATGATATTGATGAAAGAGCTATAATAGAAACAAAAAGAAATTTTGAATTTAATAATATTAAAAATTTTAATAATATTTTTTTATCGAAGGATATAAATTATAGTATTAAATATGATTTAATAATGATTAATATTTCTAAAGAATATATTTTTGAAAATATCGAAAAAATTTTAAGAAATAACTTTAGTTATCTTATAATTTCAGGCTTTATGTTCAAGGATTTTAATGATATTAATACATATGTTAAAAAAAATAATTTATCAATAAATATGATGTATGATTTTTCATCATGGATATCATTAGGCTTATCTAAAAATGTCAAAAACAATTAATATAAACAATAAAAAAGAAGTAATAATATTAGACCAAAGATTATTGCCATTTAAAGTTAAATATATTAGAACAAAAGATTATAAAACAGTAATTAAAGCAATTAAGAATTTATCTGTAAGAGGAGCTCCGGCAATTGGAGTAGCAGGAGCTTTTGCAGCTTATTTAGCATCAGAAAAATTTAAAACTTTAAATAATATAGATAAATTATTAGAAAAAAAATTAAATGAAATTATTTTAGCTAGACCTACAGCAGTAAATTTACAATGGGCTGTTAAGAGGTTTTTAAAGATTTTAAAAAATAAAGAATTTAAAAGTCTTCTAGATCTTAAGGGTAAATTTCTAAAAGAATCTAAAAAAATATACAATGAAGAAAAAAATGTTTCTGAATTAATTTCAAAAAATGGTTCTAGGTTAATAAAAAATAATGATAATATTTTAACCCATTGTAATACTGGAGCATTGGCAACAACGGGTATAGGAACAGCTTTCGGAATTATTAATAAATCAAATAAAATTAAAAAAAATATCAATCTTTTTGCAACCGAAACAAGACCTTTGAATCAAGGATCAAGATTAACAACTTGGGAGGCAAGAAAAAACAATATTAAATGCTTTCTAATAACGGATTCCATGGCTGCTCATATAATAAAAACAGAAAAAATTAATATCATAATTGTTGGAGCAGATAGAATAGCTTCAAATGGTGATACTGCTAATAAAATAGGTACATATCAATTAGCTATCTCTGCGTTATATCATCAAATTCCTTTTTATGTTGCTGCACCATTGTCAACATTTGATTTAGATACTAAAAATGGTCAGGAAATTGTTATTGAGGAAAGATCTAGTAATGAAATTATTTTTTTAAATAATGAAAAAATTACTAATCATAAAAATGTAAAAAATCCAGCATTTGACATTACACCTTCTAATTTAATAACGGGAATAATTACTGAAAAAGGAATAATATATAAACCAAATAAAAGTAAAATTAAGAAAATATTAACCTGAATTACTGGATTCTTCTTCCTCAAGACACATAACACAATACATAGTAAAGGGCATAGCTCTTAATCTTTCTTCGACTATTAAGTCTTTACACATTAAACATTGGCCATATGTTTTAGATTCTAATCTTTTTAATGCATCTTCAATCATATTTAATTTTTGTCTATCTCTCTGGCTGAGAGATAATGATAGTTCACGTTCTCTATCACTACTAGCATTGTCATAAAAATCCCCAACATCAAACTTAAGGTGATTTGATTCAGTTTTCATTGTATTGTTAATATCTTCTAGAAGTTCTCTTCTCATATCCATTAATGTTTTTTCCATTTCTCTACGAAATTTGACACTAATTTTCTTAATAGGAGCCTTTTTATTTGCTTTTGAACTTTTTTTTGACACCACTTTAGATTTTTTTTCTAATTTAGTATTTTTCTTAATTTGCTTAACCATATATAAAACTCAAGATTTAAAAGATAATCTTATAAAAATATTTGTCAAGATTAAGAATACAAGGTTAATTTATAATAAATGATACGAGACAGTTGGACTACCAAATACGGGCTTATTCTTGCAATGGCAGGTAATGCTATTGGATTAGGAAATTTTTTAAGATTTCCTGTTCAAGCTGCTAGTAACGGTGGTGGAACTTTTATAATTCCATATCTAATTTGTTTTTTTTTAATAGGTATTCCATTAATGTGGATAGAATGGGGTATTGGTAGAAAAGGCGGGAATTTAAATAAGGGAACAACATACGGAATTGCATCTAAGCTAAATACTCCTAGCTTTGTTAGAATATCATGCCTGCTGGGAGTTTGGGTACCTCTAATAGTTTCTATTTATTATATTTATATTGAGTCTTGGACTTTAGGCTATTCAATAAAATCTTTAATGTTTGAACTCCAAAGCAATGTGAATTTGTCATCAGATAAAATGAATTATTTTACTAATTTTCTAAATAGTTATACAGGATTTGGAAAGATAAGTAGCTTAGGATTTCAAATTCCATCAATTTTCTCATATCTATGTTTATTAGTCACTGTTTTGATAAACTATATTATATTAAGAAAAGGAATATCCTCTGGTATTGAAAAATTTGTAAAAATTGCAATGCCAACTCTACTCGTAATGAGTATCTTATTAGTTGCGTATGTTTTAACTATTGAAACTGAAAACTCATCAGCTATTCAAGGACTAAACTTTTTATGGAAACCTGACACAAGTTATTTACTCATGCCAAAAGTATGGATTGCAGCAGCGGGGCAGGTATTTTTTACCTTAAGTTTAGGTTTTGGTGCAATAGTTACATATGCATCATTCATAAAAGATTCCGATGATATAGCACTCAGTGGACTGACATCAGCATCATTAAATGAAATAATTGAAGTTGTTTTTGGTGGATCAATAGTAATACCTGCAGCTGTAGCATTCCTAGGAATATCCGGAGCTATTGTAATTGCTAATTCAGGTGCCTTTAGCATAGGATTTATAGCAATGCCTGCAATTTTTGATGGTTTACCCTATGGAAGCTTCCTTTGTTTCATATGGTTTTTTCTTTTATTCATTGCTGGTATAACATCATCAATTGGAATAATTCAACCCGCAATAACTTTTTTTAGTGAAGAACTTAGTATGAAAAGAGAAAAGGCGGTAAACCTGGTTATTTTAACTGTTTTTATTTTTTCTAATTTTATTGTTTTTTTCCCAAACTTTTTATCTGAATTTGATTTTTGGGCAGGTACAATCATGTTAGTTGTACTCGCTATTTTTGAGGTCCATTTGTACAATAAATATATTTCACCTAAATCTGCCGTTGAAGAAATTAATAGAAATAGCATAATTCAAATTCCTTCTTATTTTAATTTTATTTTTAAATATATTTTACCAATCATTCTTCTATTTCTATTTTCATCTTGGATATTTTCAGATATTACTTCTGATTCATCTGTTATTCTGAAAAATGATTTTTGGACTCTTTTATCAAGAGGAATTTTAATTATTATATTTTTGTTTTTATATAAATTAATTAGGAGAAAAGATTAATGGAAACAGGCTCTATTCTTATGTTATCAGCTACATGGTTATCCTTTAGCTTTTTAATAATATTCTGTATAAGAAAATTTAATAAGTAATGTCAGTTCTCTCTTTAAGTGCTAGATAATCCGAAACTTGGTGATAAAGTCCAAAAATAAATAAAATTAAAGTAACTATGGCCAAAACTTTATAACCTAATAAACTTCCAAATATCATAGCTGGTGAAAAGAATTCTCTCTTTAGCATAAATCTATATTTAGAAATTACTCTATAAAAAAAAGACCTCTCTTTAATAGGAACCCTTTTATCCACTTCACCTGGATAATAAGCAAGACTTCCATTACTTGTTCGTCTTATCATAAAAAACAATACCGTTGTTATGAAAATTATATATAGTAATACATTTATAATTGAAAACTGTTTAATAATAATATTTATATTAGATAAAGAAAAATAATTTGGATTGTTTAAGCAAATTGCAATTCCTATAAACATAGAGAAGTATGATAATTGATCTAGGGCAGTATCAAACCATTGCCCAAATTTAGATTCTTTTAATTTAATCCTTGCAACTTCTCCATCACATCTATCTAAAATAGTTGATAGTTGCAGGATGATAGCACCGATAAATGGATTATTGGTTGCATAAAAATATCCACATGAAATTCCTAAACATCCAACAAAAAAAGTAATTGTATTTGGATGTATGTTAAATTTTATTAAAATTTTGCTTACAGGTATTGATATTTTGCTATTTATATTCTTTGAAACCCATCCACTAACGTTCTTACTTATGTGATTAAAAAGAAAATCACGCCCATTGTTTGTATCAATTTCTCTTTCATCTAAGCATATTGGAGAATCTGTTAAGTTCAGCGATTTAAAATCTTTAAATTTTGAATTTTCTACATTATTGGTCTCTATATCTTTCAGTTTAGAATTATGAATGAAACTAACACCAGAAAATTTATTATTAAATTTGAAATTTGTACAAGTATTTATATTTTTTAAATGATTTATTAAATTCGATAGTTGTTTTTTATTCATAACAACATTTGATTGAAAACACAAAAGATCTTGATCCAAATTCTTTAGCTCTGAACTATTGATATATTTAATTCCTATCGGTTTTTTTATGTTTTTATTAGAAATTTTAATTTTTTTGTCGGTTAGTAAATAAATATTCTTAAAACCTTCCGATTCAAGTATTATCATTAATCTTTCAAACAAAGGAATATCTGCAATTTTCACAGTTAAGAAATTATCTAAAGTTTCATTATTTAGACCTAAACCGTCTAAAATTATAATAGGCGACATTTAAACCACTCTTAGTTCTTCTTTGTTATCGGATTCAATAATATCTGAATTATCTCTTGCATTATTAAGATCATGGATATAATCAACATCATGCCAATACAATTCTTCTATATTCATTGCGGATACGATATGGCCTCTATTAATTATTCTTTCAATAGCTGATGCGTACCATTTTTTATTAAATGAATCTGATCTAATTTCTTTTTCCAAGGCTCTTTTAAGAATCATCGTTCCTTCACCTCGAAAACTTCTAATTCCAACCGATTCACCAGTTATATTTTTGGAAATTTTTTTTCCAATTGATTTTACAGAATTATTTTCTAAAACAATCTTCATATCTTCTGGGGTATATTCAACCTTTTTTTTATATGGTAAACATATTTCATCTTTATTAGATATAATTTTTCTCAATACATTAATTTCAAAAACATCATCACCATTCAATAAAATAATATCATCGTTAATAACATCTCTTGCTGACCATAGAGAGAATAAACTATTTGTTGAGCTCCAAAAAGGATTAAATATAGTATTAATTTTTATTCCTAAAATATTTAAATTACTTAAGAATTCCTCTACTTTTTGATATGCAAAACCAACAACAACATTTATTTCATCTATATCACATTTTTTTAAGTGATTTATTTGATTTTCTAAAATCGTATATCTATTAATTTTTAAGAGTGATTTGGGAATATATTTAGTATGTGGCTGAAGTCTTTCACCTTTACCGGCTGCTAATATAATTGCTTTCATGATATATGAATTTTATTTATAAACTTCAATTTATTTTAAGTCAAATAAAAATGATAGAAAAAAGAAAAAAAATACTATTTATTTTGATATGGTTTTATAATAGTTAAAAAATTAAGTATTTTAATTAAATTATCCTAGTATCTTTACAAGTTTTCCATCTAATAAATCTACATCAACTTGTTTATTATCATTATTGACATAAACCAATTTAGGTTTATAAATTTTTGCATCTTTTTGATCAAGATTTGCGAAAGATACTATTATCAAGCAATCACCTTTTCTTGCACAATGCGCTGCAGCACCGTTTGTACAAATGACGCCAGAGTCTCTTTCCCCTTCTATAACATAGGTTATAAATCTTTCACCATTAGTTAGATTAAATATATGAACTTGTTCATAATGAACAAAACATGCTGCTTCCATTAAGCTTTTATCAATTGTTATACTTCCTTCATAGTATAAATTAGCTTCAGTTACTGTTGCTCTATGAATTTTTGATTTTAAAATTGTTACGTTCATTTTATTCACTATTTTAAATTAAAATTTTAAATTGTCTATTAATCTTACAGCTCCTATTTTAACAGCTATTGCAATTATTGCTCCTTTTTTGACATATTTTATTGAATGTAAAGTTAATGGATCAAATATTTCTATATAATCTATATTCCTTATTTCTGATTGTATATAATATTTTTCAAGTTTTTTTATTAATTTTTTAGAACTCTTTTCACCTTTTTTATATTCATCTTTAATATATTTCAAACCTTTATAAATGTTTGAAGCTTTATGAAAATTTTTTGGACTCAACAACTTATTCCTTGAGCTCATTGCTAATCCATTAGATTCTCGAATTATAGAGCCTTCAAGTATTTTGATATTCATATTTAAATCTTCAACCATTTTTTTAACAATTGTTAATTGCTGAAAATCTTTTTTTCCAAATATTGCGACATTTGGTGAAATAATATTAAAAAGCTTAAGAACAATTGTAGAAACTCCATTGAAATGACCAGGTCTATTTTTTCCACATAAAAATTTCTGTAAATTGTTAATTGAAACTGTTGTTTCAAAATTATTTGGAAATATTTTTTCCACATTTGGAAGAAAGAGATAATCTACCTTTAATTGTCTCAGATTTTCAATATCTTTTTTTAAAGTATTTGGATATTTTTTTAAATCATTAATATCATTAAATTGTATTGGATTAACAAAAATGCTAACTATTGTTAAACCTTTAATTTTTTTCCCTTTTTTTATTAACGATAAATGCCCTTCATGCAGAGCACCCATGGTTGGTATGAAAACTATCTTTTTTTTCTTATTTTTTTGTCGAACAGTTTCCAAATTCATTTTATTTGGATCATGAATTATTTTAGGAAGATTTATTTTTTTTGACATATTTTTTATATTCCAATATAGCTTTTTTTGATGTATCTCTTAAATTAGCAAATGATTTAACAAAAGATGGTCTTGGCAATGGAGTTATACCTAGCATGTCTTCTGTTACTAAAATTTGTCCGTCCGTTTTAGAGCCAGCACCGATTCCTATTGTAGGTATGTCAATATTTTTGGTTATCTTTTCTGCTAATATTTCTGGTATACCTTCGGTCACAATTAATGAGGCACCGTTTTTAAATGAATCGATGGCTAAATTATATATATAGTCCTTTTCACTTTTTGATTTTCCTTGTTTTTTGTATCCACCATAAATATTATATGACTGTGGACAGAGTCCAACATGCGCAACTACTGGAATACCAATATTACTTGCTTTTTTAATTAGAATTAAAAGGTCCTCATTCATTTCAATTTTTACTGATTGAGCATTAGTTTCTTGCATTACTCTCCCAATATTTTCTAAAGCTTTGTCTACATTGGATTGATATGACATAAAAGGCATGTCTACACAAAAATGCGCATTTTTAATAGCAAGATTAACAGCTTTAGCATGATAAATAATTTCGTCTAAAGTGACACTTAGTGTTGTTTCTTTACCTTGAAATACATTACCTAGAGAATCTCCAACTAAGACAAAATCACAAAATTCATCTATAATCTGAGCTGTTTGAAAATCATATGCTGTTAAAGCAACAATTTTCTCATTTCTCAACTTCAATTCTAGCAAGTCTTTTATAGTTTTTCTCAAATAAATTAAATCCTTATTGTACAATTATCTTATAGCTTTTATTATATTTAAAAAAATGTCTATTGATAGTAATTATTTTTCACTCTTGTCTAAACTACCGCCCTATGTATTTTCGGTAGTGAATGAACTTAAATATACTGCTCGCAGGAATGGTAATGATGTAATTGATTTTGGGATGGGAAATCCTGATCAACCTACACCTAAACATATAGTTGAAAAATTAATGGAATCATCAGTTTTAAGTAAAAATCATAGATATTCTGTTTCTGCAGGATTACCAAAATTAAGGTTAGCAATTTCTGATTGGTATAAATCTAATTATGATGTTTCAATTGATCCTGAAACAGAAACAATTGTAACAATTGGATCAAAAGAGGGATTATCTCACTTGATGCTTGCAACTTTATCACCGGGGGAAGTTGTATTAGTCCCGGACCCTTGTTATCCAATACACAGTTTCTCAGTTTTAATTGCAAGGGGTGATGTTAGATCATATGATTCTTTTACTGAAGAAAAAATGATTGATAGTATAATTAAAGGACTGAATGTAGATCCAAAACCCAAAGCATTAATTTTATCTTTTCCAAGTAACCCTACAACTCAGACAGTTGATTTAGATTTTTTCAATAAGGTAGTTGATATAGCCAAGAAATACAGAATTATTGTAATTCATGATTTTGCTTATGCAGACATATGTTTTGATGGCTTTAAAGCCCCTAGTTTTTTGCAAGCAAAGGATGCAAAAGATGTTGGAGTTGAGTCTTTTTCAATGTCTAAAAGTTATAATATGGCTGGATGGAGAGTTGGTTTCATGAGTGGTAATAAAGAGATTATATCGGCACTAAGAAGGGTTAAAAGTTATTTAGATTATGGTATTTTCCAACCCATTCAAATATCTGCAATCACTGCTTTAAATCAAACAAAAGATTGTGTTCATCAGATTTCAGATACTTATAAAATAAGAAGAAATAGATTAATTGATAGTTTTTCAAATTCGGGATGGATTATAGAAAAACCAAAAGCAACAATGTTTGTTTGGGCTGAGATACCAGATAAATTTAAAAATTTGGGCTCTTTGGAATTTTCAAAAATGTTAATTAAAGAATGCAATGTAGCGGTTTCTCCAGGAATTGGCTTTGGTAAAAATGGTGATAATCATGTGAGGTTTGCATTGATAGAAAATGAGCAAAGAATTTTACAAGCATCAAGATCAATAAAGAAACTCTTTCTTTAAAAGGTAGTAGATTTATGAAGTATTTTTTAATATTTTTTTTATTTTTTTTACTTTTAGAATCAAATTCTAACACTATAGAAGAGTTTAAAACTTTTGATAAGGGTTCAATTGTTAAGAAAAATAAAATTAATAAATATGTTAAATATTTTAGTAAAAATAAAAAAGGTAGAGATTTCTTTGTAAAAGCATATTCTAAAATTAAATTATATGAAAATACAATATATAAAATTTTTTATGAGTATGATATTCCAAAAGAAATAATTTTTGTTTCAATGTTAGAGAGCGGATTTAATCCAAGAATTGAATCAAGTGCAGGAGCAGTTGGATTATGGCAATTTATGCCATCTACTGGAAAGATTTTTGATCTACAAATTGATGATTGGGTAGACGATCGACAAGATATAGAAAAATCAACACTTGCAGCGGTAAAGTACTTTAAAAGCTTAAGAAAGAAATTTAGAACATGGGAGCTTGCACTGGCAGGATATAATTCAGGAGATCTAACAGTTAAAAGAGCGGTCGAAAAGGAAAATAGTTATGATTTTTGGAAGTTATTAAGTAATAATTTCCCTAAGCAAACTAAGGAATATGTTCCACAAATAATAGCTTTAATTCATATATCTGAAAACTTAGATAAATATAATTTCAAAAATATAAAATTTAAAAAAAGAAAAAATACCAAAAAAGTATTAGTTCCTAGAGATAAAAGTATTGAATATTTTGCAAAAATAATTGATGTAGATGAAGATTATTTATATTCATATAATTATGCTCTTTTGAAAAAAAGAACTCCACCTAATTCTGATTATTATTTAAATGTTCCAATTGATAAAATTGATAAGCTTTATTCCTACCTGAACAAAACCGTTGCTGAACGAATTGTTATAAAATACAAAATCAAGAAAGGGGATACATTGTCATCTATTTCTTTAAAATTTAATAATTCTATTGAAGATTTGATAAAATTAAATGATTTAGTAGATTCTAAAATAATTGCTGGAAAAATGTTATTCGTTTACTCAAAACAGGAAGGTTTTATAAAAGAAGGAGATTATTATTTACATATTGTAAAAAAGGGTGATTCACTTTATTTAATATCTAAAACCTATAATGTTCCTGTGAAGAAGTTGAAATATTGGAATAATATTATAGATTCAAAAATAATTATTGGTCAAAAAATAAGGGTTTTACTTGATGAATCTCGACCCTAAAGAGCTTTCTTATATTATTAAAATTTACAAAGAAAAAAAGGGAATAATAGATAAAAAAATTAACAGTTTTGAGGATATCTATAAAAATGGTAGTCCTTTAGATTTATTTTATGAATTAATTTTTTGTATTTTAGCAGCGGGTACAAGTGCTGAACTAGCCTTCAAAACTACGGAAAAATTAAAGTTAAAGAAATTTCTTTTGACTGCTAATCAGAATGATATTATAGCTTTTTTAAAAACTTGTTATAGATTTTATAATGTAAGGGGCAAATACATATTCTTGACCAGAGAATACTTAACAAAAAATTATAACTTTGATCTAAAAAATTATCTTAATAAAGAAAAAAATGAAATTGCATTACGAAACCTTCTTGCAAACGATATAAATATTAAAGGAATTGGCATGAAGGCTGCTAGCCATTTTTTAAGAAATATTGGTTTTAAAAATATTGCTATACTTGACAAACATATCTTAAATAAGATGAAAGAAATTAAATTGATACCTAGCAATTTTAAATTAACTAGAAATAATTATATTATTGTTGAATCAAAACTTAGAAATTTTGCAAAGAAAACAAATTTCAATCTGGCCGAACTTGACTTGATATTGTGGTTTATGAAAACAGGAAAAATAATTAAATAAATACTTCAATATATGCTTCATCATCTTTTTTGATATTATTAAAAACTGCATGATATTTATTTAAGCCTATAATTCCTTGAACATAGTCTTTGTATGATGTCTGTGATTTATGAAAATTAATCATTTTTTTCTTTTTTTCTACAACTTTTGATATATCTACATAATAATTAAATTTATTAAAACATCCCCATACTTGGTAATAAAAAATCTTTATTTTGTTTTTATTTATAATTTTCATTATTTCCCTACTAATTTTTCTATGGGTAGGGTGATTGTCAAGTTTAGGGTGAGTACAAAAAAGAATATCGGGTCTAATTTTTTTAATATCTTTTTTGAATAATTTAATAAATTCTAATTTATTCTTATTATTTTTGATATGATCAATCTTATATATTTTGCTTTCTTTTACTTTTAAAAAATTATTACTTTGCTTTGATTCATCCTTTCTTTTTTGAATCAATACTTCTTTACTACTAAATTCATTAGTAGAACCTGAGCCATTTGTGCATATAATATGATAAATTTGATTCTTTTTAGATAAGATAAAAGCCGTCCCACCCATACCAATTTCCAAATCATCCGGGTGTGGTGATATTATAAGTATTTTTTTATTTTTAAAATCCGCTATCATATTTCATATAGTAAACTATTTTAGATTTATTATATGGTTTTTTATGAAATTTGAATCAGTGATTGGATTAGAAGTGCATGCTCAATTGAAAACAAATACTAAATTGTTTTCACCCTCAAATAATGAGTTTGGTGATGATCCTAACTCTAATGTATCAATAGTAGATTTGGGATTGCCAGGTGTTTTACCGGTTTTAAATCAGAAAGCTGTCAAATTGGCAATAATTGCTGGTATTTCAACCGATTGTAAAATTAATAAAAAATCATCTTTTGCACGAAAGCATTATTTTTATCCTGACTTACCTAAAGGATACCAAATCAGTCAATATGATGAGCCTATTGCCTCTAATGGCCATTTAGAGATAAATACTGATGGAATAGTAAAAAAAATCAGACTTAATAGAATTCATATGGAAGAGGACGCAGGAAAATTAATTCATGATATTTCACCTGAGTATTCATATGTAGATCTTAATAGGGCGGGCGTCCCTCTCATTGAAATTGTTTCTGAGCCTGATATTTCAAATTCCCTAGAAGCAGTTGAATATTTAAAAAAATTGAGAAAAATTTTAGTTTATGCTGGTGTTTCAGATTGTGATATGGAGAAAGGTAATTTTAGGTGTGATGCTAATATCTCGGTTAGACCCATAGGACAAAAAGAATTAGGTATAAAAACTGAAATAAAAAATGTTAACTCCTTTAGATATGTTCAAAAAGCAGTTGATTATGAAATTTCAAGACAAATAAAACTCATTGAAAATGGTGGAAATGTAGTTCAAGAAACCAGGTTGTTTAATTCCAATACTAATAAAACATATTCTATGAGATCAAAAGAAGATGCACATGATTATAGATATTTTCCTGATCCTGATTTACAGCCTTTAATCCTAGATGATGAATACATAAACCAAATAATTTATGAAATGCCTGAATCTATTGATTCCAAGACAGATAATTATAAAAAAATGAATTTATCGGAAAATGAAATTGAAATATTACTTTCAAATATCAAATTGTCTAATTATTTTGACAGTACTTTAAAATATATAGATGATACCAAGATTGCTTGTAATTGGGTAATGAAAGAAATCATAAAACATATTGATTCAATTAAGCTTGAACCCAATAACTTTGCAGAATTACTAAAATTAATAATATCAGGAACTATTAATAATAATTCTGCTAAAGAAATTTTGGATAAAATTTTACAGACAAATGAAGATCCAAAAATACTTGTAGAAAAAATGGGCTTAAAACAAGACAGCTCTGAAGAATCATTATCTGAAATCATTGATGAAGTTATAAAAAATAATCCTACAGAATTTCAAAGAATTATTGATGGAGAAGTTAAGCTTTTATCTTTTTTTGTTGGACAAACTATGAAGTTAACTAAGGGTAAGGGTAATCCTCAAATCATAAATCAGATATTAAAGAAGAAATTTAAACTTAATTGATATCATTATATAGTTTTTTGATTTCGTTCATTATTTGCTTAGTAACATCTTCAATTCTTTTTTTATCAGGCTTCTTTTCAATTGAAAATTTAAGAGGACTGCCAAACTTTAGTTTTACTTTTTCAGGCTTAATCATTTTTGTTTTTCTTGGAAATGCTTGAAATGTTCCATTGATTGCTAATGGAATAATTGGAGTGCCTGTTTTTAATGCCATAATTGCAACACCCATCTTACCTTCACCGATTTTTCCATCTCTAGATCTTTGACCTTCTGGGAATAAACCTACCAGATTATCTTTTTTTAAAAGTTTTATTACTTTTAATAAAGCAACTCTATCACTAGTTGATCTTTGAACGGGAATAGTATTACCTAAATCACATAGAAATCTAAACAAAAAGTTTTTATTATAAACATCCTCAGCCGCGAGAAAATTTATTTTTCTTCTAGTATGATATGCTGTTACAGCATTAATTATTATTCCGTCTAAATGTGACATGTGATTAGATGCGATAACTCCCGCACCTAATTTTGGTATATACTCTGGATTGGTAACATCAACACGATGGTAAAATTTTAAATATAAATTAACTATAAAGGTTAGCCAGTACTTCAAGTGGTAAGACTTTAAATCACTATTTGGATAATAATTAATTCTAAAAATATCACTTTCTATGTTTTTTAAAAAATTTTGAAATTTTCTTAAAGCCATACTGTATTTTAATCTGTTATAATTGTTTCACAAATTTGTAATAGTTTTTTTTAAAAAAATGAATAATAAATCAATATTATATCTAGAAAATGGAATGATTTTTGAAGGAGAATCGTTTGGATATCATGGTGAGGCATCAGCTGAAATTGTATTTAATACATCAATGACAGGTTATCAAGAAATTTTGACAGATCCTTCCTATGATTCTCAAATTGTATTGATGACATACCCTCATATAGGGAATTATGGTACAAATTTTAATGATAATGAATCTAGTAAAACGTCTGCAAAAGGTTTAATTGCGAGAGATTTTTGTGAATATCCTTCAAATCATGAATCCACTAAAAGCCTAAATGAATATTTAAAAGAAAATAAAATAGTAGGAATTCATATGATTGATACTAGGAAGTTAACAAAAATTATTAGAAATGATGGATCACAGAAGTGTCTTATAACATCAGAATATGAAAACGTAGATGATATGAGGAAAAAGATTTTTGATATCGCAGATATGAAGGGTTCAGATTTAACTTATAATGTTTCATGTAAAGAAATTTATAAGCTAACCGGTAAAAAAGATAAGAAAACTATATTTGTTTATGATTTTGGCTGTAAGAAAAATATACTGAAAATTATGAATGAGGATTTTGGGTTAAATGTTATTGTAGGACCATGTGATACTGATCCTGAAACAGTAAAACAAATTAATCCAGATGGTATATTGCTTTCAAATGGTCCAGGAGATCCTTCAGCTTCAAAATATGCGATTAATAATATAAAAAGTTTATTAGGTTATAAACCTATTTTTGGTATATGTTTAGGACACCAAATATTATCACTTTCATTAGGATTTGAAACTTTTAAACTTAAATTTGGCCATAGAGGTGCAAATCATCCGGTTTTAAATTACGAAACTGGAAAAGTTGAAATAACAAGTCAAAACCATGGATTTGCTGTTTTAGATAAAAAAGTAAACAATGTTGATGTTACTCATATAAATTTAAATGATAATACTGTCGAAGGTATAAAATCTGAAAAATATAATTGTTTTTCTCTTCAATATCATCCTGAAGCTTCACCAGGACCGCATGATTCTTATAAATATTTTGATTTATTTTTTAGGATGCTTTAATTATGAAAAAGAAAAAATTTCTTTTTATAATGGATCCTATTGAAGAAGTGATTCCAAATAAAGACACCTCTTATATTTTAATGCTTGAAGCCTTTAAAAGAGATATAAGTGTTTATTATTGTAATCAAAAAGATTTATTTATAAATCAAAAGATTGCCCATGTATCAAAAGCTTTCAATCTTAATGTATTCCAATATTCAAATGATAATGAAATTTTTTCAATTAAATCTATGGATAAAAATATTGAACTAAAATATTTTGATGTCATTTTCATGAGAAAAGATCCTCCTGTAGATGATGAATATATTAGAGCCACGTATATTTTAGATATGGTCAAAAGTGATTCTTTAGTAGTGAACAATCCTTCATCATTAAGAGCTTTTAATGAAAAATTATCAACATTACAATTTGAAGATATTGTTCCAAATACCTCATTATGCTTAGGTTCCGATCTTGAATTTATAAATCAATGGGCAAAAAATTGTAAACTGGGGATTGTCATCAAGCCATTAAATTTATGTGGCGGTGAAGGAATTCAAAAATTTACTTTTAATCAAAAAGAAAAAGTATATTTGAATCCAAATGAAACATATATCCTACAAGAGTTTATAAGTGAAGTTAAATACGGTGATAAAAGAGTAATATTATTAGATGGTGAACCGATAGGAGCCATTCTTAGAAAATCTTCAAAAGATAGTTTTATATGTAATTTTCATTCCGGTGGTACTCCACATAAAACAGAAATTACTGATGATGATTTAAGAATATGTAAAAGAATTAAGACCTTTATAATTAAAAATGGTATATATCTTGCAGGGATTGATATAATTGGTAAATATTTAACAGAAATTAATATAACTAGCCCTACATGTGTTCAGGAGATAAATAGAGCCAATAAAGTTAATCTAGAAAAAAATATTTTAGATTTTATAATTCATAAAACTTAAAGGAGTGATAAATGTCAGTAGATAAAGAATTAGTTCTAAAAATTTCAAACCTTTCTAAGCTTGATATAAAAGATAATGACTTAGATATTTTTATTAAAAATTTCAAAGAAATTGTAGAATATATAGATCTTTTAGATAGTGTAAGTATTGATACTAAAGTAAATGTAGATGATTTTAACAAAGATTATTCAATGAGAGATGATACTGAGGTTATAAAGCTTACAAATGATCAGGTTTTATTAAATGCTAATAATAAGGAAGATAAATTCTTTTCGGTAAAAAAAGTAATTGAAGATGAGGAATAAAAATAATGTTTAAAACTATTGAAGAAATTCATCTGGGTTATTTGAATAAAGATTTCTGTCCATCTGAGGTCGTAAAAGAATACCTAAAAGATATTGATAAGAATGAAGCAAAAATTAATTCTTTTGTTGAAATATTTAGAGAAGATTTAAAAGATAATGCCAAGAAGCTTGATGACCAATTGGGTTCAGATAAACTTAAAAAATCTTTGTTGTTTGGAATTCCGCTATCACTAAAAGATATTTTTCTTGTTAAAAATTATAAATGTTCTTGCGGCTCAAAAATGTTAAAAGATTATATATCAAATTATGATTCTACAGTATATGAAAGATTAAATGTTCAGAGTTCTTTAATTATAGGAAAAAACAATATGGATGAATTTGCTATGGGATCATCTACTGAAACTTCATTCTTTGGTCCAACTTTTAACCCTTGGGACTTATCCAGAGTTCCTGGAGGATCAAGTGGTGGTTCAGCTGCTAGTGTTTCTGCTGGAACATCATGTTTTTCAGTCGGAACTGATACAGGAGGTTCAATTAGACAACCAGCTTCATTTTGTGGAGTAGTTGGCTTAAAGCCATCTTATGGAAGAGTAAGTAGATTTGGAATGATAGCTTTTTCTTCATCTTTAGATCAAGCGGGACCAATCACTCAAAATGTTAAGGATTCAGCAATTGTTTTAGATTCTATATCTGGATTTGATCCCAAAGATTCAACATCGATAAATTTACCACCTACAACAATATATGAGTCTCTAGTTAATGATAAATATTCATTGAAAGATTTTAAGATTGGTGTGCCATATGATTTACTTGAAACAGGGTTAGATGATGAGATAAGGACTAATTTTGAAAATTTGATTAAAAACTTGGAAAATTTAGGTTGTAAGATAATAGATATTAAGATTCCAAATGCTAAATTCTCCGTAGCTACTTATTATATTATTGCACCTTGTGAAGCCAGCTCTAATTTGTCTAGATTTGATGGTATTAGATATGGATATTCAGATAAAAATCTTGATCCGAAAGATTTAGAAGAGGTTTATATTAATAATAGATCTAAAGGATTTGGAAATGAAGTTAAAAGAAGAATTATGTTGGGAACATATGCTTTATCTTCAGGATATTATGATGCTTATTATTTAAAAGCAGTTCATGCAAAGAAATTGATAACTAATGATTTCAATATTGCTTTCAATGATGTTGATTGTGTAATTTCACCAACTTGTCCTGAATTGCCGTTTAAAGTTGGAGAGAAAGTTAATGACCCACTGAAAATGTACTTATCAGATATACTTACTATTCCTGCAAATCTAGCTCAATTACCCTCAATATCAATTCCAATATCTCTTAGTAAGAATAATCTTCCTCTAGGATTACAGCTCACATCGCAAAAATTAGATGAAGAAAAACTACTTAAAATTGCATATTCAATTGAAAAAGAAGTAGGTTTTAATTCTCATCCCAGTATTTTATAGTTAGCTCATAAGATAAATTTTTTTTTATTTGGAATTTTTCTCTAATTTTATAAGCTACATCTTTTTTTGATATCTTTTCCATCTTATGTAGTTTAATTTCTTCTCTTATAATTTTTTCATCAACCTCTTGAAAATATTTTAAATTTAGAATTAATATTAATTCACCTTTTTCAATAAAATTAAAAAGTTTTTTTTCAGAGAGGTCATTAATTTTCCCTCTTAATGTTTTCTCATTTTTCTTCGTAATTTCTTTCGATAAAGAATAAAAAATATTTTTAGGATAATCTTTTAAAATATTATATACCTTTTTCATATCGTTTTTACTAACAAAGAACAATACTGGTATTTGTAAATCCAGATATTTAAGAAGCTCTTTTTCTATTTTATTTTTTGATTTTGGTAAAAACCCATAAAAGATAAATTTACCTATATCTAATCCCGATATAACAAGAGAAGATATTATTGATGATGGTCCAGGTATTACAATTGGATCAAAATTGTTTTCAATTAGTTTTTTGACTAATTTATTACCTGGATCAGAAATTAAAGGAGTTCCAGCATCAGAAATTAAAGATATGTTCTTCGAATTATTCAATTCTTTATGAATTAAATTAAATATTTTTTCCGATTTTGAATCGTGATAAGGCACAAGTTTCACATTCTTAATTCTTAAATAAGAAATAAGCTTTAAAGCTCTTACTTTTTTCTCACAAAGAATGATATCACTTTCTCTAAGGATTCTAATTGATCTTTCAGAAAGGTCTTCCAAATTACCTATTGGTGTAGAAACTATGTAAAAACTCATATCTAAACGGAGGGCCAGGGACTCGAACCCTGAAGTCCGTGAGGACGCCGGTTTTCAAGACCGGTGCATTGCCAATTCTGCCAGCCCTCCTAATTTAATTATAAAGATAATATATTAAATCATTAATTTCATAATGCTATTAAAATATGTATTTTGCATATTTGATTTTAAAGTTTTTTGTGTTAACTTTTCAGCTAACATTATGAGTGATATTACCGAAACATCAGAAACAGAAGCTAAGACTGAAACAGTTGAAGAGGGTGTAATTTCCATGAAGCAACTTTTGGAAGCTGGTGTACATTTTGGCCATCAATCAAGCCAATGGAATCCTGCTATGAAAGAGTATATTTATGGTTCGAGAAATGGAATTCATATAATTGATCTTCAAAAAACATTAAAATCATTTCTGGTTGCATACGATTTTGTAAAAAATCTTGTTTCAAATGGTGGAGAAGTATTGTTCGTTGGAACTAAAAAACAAGCACAAGAAATAATAGGAGAAGAAGCATTAAAATGTGACATGCCTTTTGTTAATTCCCGATGGTTAGGCGGTACCCTAACAAATTTTAATACAATAAGATCAAGAGTTGATTATTTAATTCAGTTGAAAAAATTAAAAGAAGATGGCGAAATGGATAACTTACCAAAAAAAGAACAAATAACACTCAATAGAGAAATGGATAAATTAGAATATTTGTTGAATGGAATATTAAATATGAAGAAAATGCCATCAGCATTGTTTGTTGTTGATACAAGAAAAGAAGAGATAGCAATTAAAGAAGCAAAAAAGATTGGAATACCTGTTGTTGGAATAGTTGATACAAATTCTAATCCAGCCGATGCAGACTATATAATTCCTAGTAACGATGATGCTATAAGAGCTGTTAAATTATGTGTAGAGAAGATTGCAAATGCTTGTGATGAAGGAAAACATGCATATTCTCAAAAAGTTCAATCAGGAGAAGTTGTTGTGGACAAAGATGATAAAACTGATTATGTAGTAGAGAGAAAAGCTTTTGTATTCAAAACAAATTCACAAGAAAATGAACAAGATTCTGTCGTCTATGCAGAAGAGGATACGGCTGAGAGTCAAGATTCATAAAATGTCAAAAAATATTTCAGCAGAATTAGTAAAACAAATTAGAAATAAGACTTCTGCTCCTTTATTAGATTGTAAAAAAGCCCTAGAAGAAACTGACGGTGATATTGATAAAGCTATTGAAATTTTAAAAATTAAAGGTTTGTCCAAAGTTGATAAGAAAAGTGGAAGAGATACGTCCGAAGGCTTAATCTTTTCTTATATTCATGCAGGTGGAAAGATTGGAGTAATCTTAGAAGTAAATTGCGAAACTGATTTTGTTGCAAGAAATGATGAATTCCAAGATTTTTCAAAAGAAATTTGTATGCAAATTGCTGCTTCTGCACCTAAATTTGTATCATCTGATAATATCCCAGGATCTTTTATAGAAGATGAGAAGCGAATAATTAAAGCACAAGTTGAAGAGCAGGGTAAGCCACCCGAGGTTGCTGAAAAAATGGTTGATGGAAAACTAAACAAAATACTCGAAGAGATTTGTTTGCTTGATCAAGTTTATATAAGAGATTCAAAGTTGAAAATAAGTGATTTGTTGAATCAATTAATTGCGAAATTAGGTGAAAATATTAATATTGCTCGATTTACAAGATACCAAATAGGTGAAGTTGAGGATAATGAAGAGTAACAAGCTTGCTTATTCTAGAATTCTATTAAAACTTAGCGGTGAAGCTTTACAAGGCAGACAAGGATACGGAATAGATAACAATATTCTAGATCAAATAGCTTCAGAAATATCAGAAGTTTCAAAATTGGGAGTTCAAGTTTCAATTGTTATTGGAGGTGGAAATATTTACCGAGGTGTTTCCGCTGCCGCCGAGGGTATGGATAGAACAACCGCAGATTATATGGGAATGCTTGCCACTGCTATAAATTCAATAGCTCTTCAACATTTTTTGGAAAAAAATAACCAAGTTACTAGAGTTCAATCTGCTTTAGAATTAAATAGAGTTGCTGAGCCTTATATTCAAAGACGAGCTATGAGACACTTGGAGAAGGGTAGAATAGTTATTTTTGCGGCTGGTACTGGTAATCCATATTTTACTACAGATACTGCAGCTTCTTTAAGAGCCTTAGAAATTAATGCAGAAATAATTTTAAAAGCTACTAAGGTTAATGGCGTCTATGATAAAGATCCAAATAAATATAAAAATGCAAAGATGTTTAAAGCCCTTAAATATATGCAAGTTCTTGAAAAAGAACTAGAAATTATGGATTCTACAGCTATAAGTTTATGTAAGGATAATAAAATACCTATTTGTGTATTTAATTTATTTCAAAAGAATAATATAAAAAAAATAATTCTTGGAAAAAAAGTAGGAACAATAGTAAGCTAGTGTTATGATAGATACTTTAATAAATGATTGTTCAGAAAAAATGGGAAAAGTATTAGATGCTTTTAAAAAAGAAATTTCCAAAATACGAGGTGGTGCGGTTAGCAAATCTATTTTTGATGATATAAAAGTTGATTATTATGGTGCCATGACACCTTTAAATCAATTATCTAATATCAATACAAATGAAGCCTCGCTTATAATTTTAACTCCTTACGATGTTTCAATTGCAGAGGAAATTGTTAAAGCTATTCAAAAATCTGATTTAGGCTTTAATCCTAATAATGACGATGGAACAATAATGATTAATGTTCCTCCATTAACAAATGAAAGACGACAAGAATTAGTAAAATTTCTAAATAAACAGTCAGAGACATATAAAATCTCAATTCGAAATATCAGAAAAGAAATTAATGATAAAATAAAAAAATTACTAAAAAATAAAGAAATTAATGAAGATGAAGAAAAGTCTGGTCTCAAAAAAATTCAAGACCAGACAGATAATTTTATTAACCAAATTCAAACTGAAACGGATAACAAAGAGAAAGAAATTACTAATATATAATTTCTTATTTAACGTGCCATCTAGTCTGAATTCCTTTAAGTCCGATAATTTGATAGACTGCAGAAAGACCAACTACAACATATACAGTTTTTTGTACAACTGGAATACTACCAAAAAGTGTAGCAACTAGATCAAAATCAAAAAGTCCAACTAGACCCCAATTTAATCCACCAACGACTAAAAGAACTGCAACTATTACATCTAATGTTCTCATAATTAACTCCTGTAAGATAATTTCTAGTAATCTACCTAAAAAAGATATAAAGACAATGTAATTAATTATTTTTTTTTATATGCCTTAAATGGTTCATATAAGGGAATAAAACAGCAGGAATTTTAACACTCCCATCTTTTTGCTGATAATTTTCTAAAATGGCCACTAAAGTCCTTCCAATGGCCAGACCTGACCCATTTAATGTATGTGGGAATAGTGCTTTACCAGAACCTTTAAATTTAATATTTGATCTTCTGGATTGAAAATCTTTAAAATTTGAACAAGAAGATATCTCCCTATATTGGTTTTCAGATGGTAGCCATACTTCTAAATCATAAGTTATTGATGATGAAAAACTGGTATCCCCACTACACAGTAAGACCACTCTGTATGGTAATCCTAATTTATCAAGAATATCACATGCATCGGCAGTTAGTTCATTATGATCATTATTTGACTCATCTGGCTTACTAAATTTTACAAGTTCAACTTTGTTAAACTGATGCTGCCTTATAAGCCCCTTAACATCTTTTCCATAGGATCCGGCTTCTGATCTAAAACAAGCACTATATGCAACTAACTTAATAGGAAGTTCAACTTCGTTTATTACTTTATCAGAAAAAATGTTTGTTAAAGGAACCTCGGCTGTAGGGATTAAAAAATAATTCGTTCCTTCAATTTTGAACAAATCTTCTTTAAATTTTGGAAGGTTACCTGTTCCAATAAAACTTTTTTCATTGCAAATAAAAGGTGGAAAAATTTCTTTATAACCTTTTTTTGAGTGTTCATCGAGCATAAAATTAATTAAGGCTCTTTCTAGCTTAGCTCCTAGACCTGTATATATATTGAATCTAGTACCTGTTATATTTGATGCTGTATCTAAATCAAATAAGTTTAAATCTTTTCCTATTTCAGTATGATCTTTAGGAACAAAATCAAAAACTGGAATCTTCCCAACTCTCTTAATTTCAATATTTTCATCACTTGTTTTACCAATAGGAACTTTTTCATCATATATATTAGGTATATCTAGTAATAGAGAATTTAACTCATCCTCAAAAACTTTTCTTTCAGTTTCTATATCTTTTATTTTCTCAATTAACTTTTTAATACTTTCTAATTCTTCTTGATTTGGTTTTCTTTTTTCTACAGCTATTTTTTTGGTAAATTTATTTTGATCACTCTTAAGATTTTCAACTTTTCCAATAATTGATTTCCTACTTTCATATAATTTTATAAATTTTTCTGAATCTAGTTTATATCCTTTATTTAATAATTTTTCAGAAATTTGTTTTATATTTTCATATAAAAAATTTGAATCAATCAAGGTAATTTGAACTCACTTTTTTTTTCGTATATCATAACATAGATTTTGAATTTTATGAGGTGACTGTTTTGAATACGCCCGGAAACACTAAAATAAAATATATTGGACATTCAACTTTTCTAATTGAACTCGAATCAAAAAAGAAGTTGATTATTGATCCTTGGTTAAATGACAATCCTTCAACTAATGAGACTCCTGATTCTATAGGTGACGTAGATTTTGTTTTAATTACCCATGGCCATTTTGACCATGTTGGTGATTCAATTGAAATTTTAAAAAAAAATAAAAGTGCTATTGCTATTTCAAATTTCGAAATTGGCCAGTGGTTAGGAAAAAAAGGTTTAGAGAATCTTTCTCCAATGTCACATGGAGGAAGCCAATATTTTGACGATTTTACTGTTACTATGGTCAATGCAATTCATGGTTCTGGCATTTCAGATACAGAAAGTGAAAACCTAGTATATGGGGGTATAGCATCTGGTCTTGTTATTAAATTATCCAATAATTTTTGTATTTACCATGCTGGTGATACCAGTGTTTTTGGTGATATGGAGATTATTTCTGAGTTGTATAAGCCTGATTTGTGTATGATTCCAATAGGTGATCATTTTACGATGGGAGTAGATGAAGCTTTATATGCAACTAAATTATTAAAAGTAAATGATTACATACCTATTCATTATGGAACATTTCCTGTCCTAACTGGTAACCCACAACAGTTTAAAGAAAAAGTTGAGTCAAGTTGTGATTCTAAAGTTCATATTCTTAAGCCTGGAGATGAATATAAGTAGCTAAATTATATTTTAAAGGTGTTGAAATGAAAAGAGAGCCAAGCGGAAGACAATATATAAATTATTCATTTATCAAGATGAACAATTCTTGGCATCTTTTATCAAAACAAAAAAGAAATTCAATTTTATTAAAATTAAATAAAGTATTTGTTAAGTATGAAAAACTTTTAACTTTAAATTTATATTCAACATTAGGAATTAGGGCTGAATCGGATTTTATGATTTGGAGAGTTTCCGAATCTTTAGAATTATTCGAAAAAATGAGTATGGAAATCAATGCTTCCGGTTTAGGTGGATATATGAACACTAGTTATTCTTTTTTATCTATGACAAAGCATTCTCAATATGTAAGTAAAAATAAAAAAATCGAACAAGAAGGTACAAGGATAAAAATTGAACCTAAGAAAAGGAAATATTTAATTGTATACCCTTTTGTTAAAAAAGTAGATTGGTACTTGTTAAGTAAAGAAAAAAGACAAGAAATGATGTCTGAACATATTGGGACTGGTCACAGATATCCATCAATAAGTATTAATACCTCATATTCTTTTGGAATTGATGACCAAGAACAAGTTGTTTCTTTTGAAACAGATTATCCTGAAGATTTTTTAGATTTAGTTGAAGAAATGAGATCTCAAAAGGCTAGAGCATATACCGAAAGAGATGTACCAATAATTACTTGTATTCATAAAAAAATAAACGAAATAATTAAAATTTTAAGCTAAAAATTTATTATGTCGTTATATATTGCAAATACCATTAAGGAAATTAATATTAAAAAACCTATTCTATTAAAAAAGTTTTGAACTTTAGGGTTTATTTTCCTTCTAGTTAAAGCTTCAATAGTATTAAAGAATATATGACCACCATCTAATAATGGAATAGGCATTAAATTGATAATTCCAAGATTTATACTAATTATAATTATAAATTGAATTATAGAATTCAAACCTTTTTCGGCGGCTTTCCCAGAATATTTTGCTATAGCTATTGGCCCAGCCAAAGATTTTTTCAAATCTGACAACCCTGAATCTGCAGTAAATAATTTTCCAAAGATATCTGTTATTCCATGAAATATTAAATTAATACTTCTTATTGATTGATTAAATGAGCTAGTTAATACCTCAGATCCTTTAAAATTTTTTTTATATGTTTTTACTTCTGGTGAAATTCCAATAACATTCCTCTCATTGGCATCAAAGGTTATTTTTTTATTAATGAGATTATTATTTCTAACTAAAATAAATTCAAATTCTTTAATATTTTTATTTGATAATTCTTTTCTTATATCACTCCAAACATTTATATCGGAATTATTAATACTGATAATTTTATCGCCCACTTTAAAATCATTTTTTTGGGCTGCAGAATTATCTAAAATAGCTCCAATAGTTGAACTAAGGATAGGATTAAATATTGATTTTAAATCAAGATAGTTAAACCTATTATCTAAATTAATTTCATACACTTTATTATTAGAAATAACTTCAAAAATAATTTTATCTTTTAAAAAATTATTTTTAGTTTTTAGAAAGTCATCCCATGTATTTATTTCTACATCATTAATTGATAAAATTTCCATTCCTGGTTTAAACTTTTCGAGTCTTTCATCAGATGAATTAATCGAACCTAGTACCATTTTTTTTTCTAAATATTCTGGTGCATCAATACCGTTTAAGAATATTATTGGAAAAAAAATAAATGGAATTAATAAATTCATTAAAGGACCAGCTAATAAAATAATTTGCTTTTTATAAATAGGAATATTAGAAAAACTCCTACTTGGATCAATGATACTGTCATCACTTACTTCAGTGGGATTCTCACCTTGCATTTTCACATATCCGCCTAAAGGAAGAGCAGAAAGTGAATATTCTGTTTCTCCAATATAGAATTTAAATAATTTGGGTCCAAAACCTACAGAAAAGTTTTCTACTTTAACATTAGCCCATTTGGCCGCAAGTAAATGACCAAGCTCATGAATAAAGATTAAGAAACTAATTATTAATATGAAAACAATGATAGTCATGAAGTAATTAATATATATTTAATTACAGATATTTAAAGTTAATTTTTCCGTATTTTTATATATTTTTCTAATTTCTTGAAGTTTTTTTATTTTCACTGGTTTATGTTTCTTTAAAACTTTTTCAACAATTTCTAAAATTTGCAAAAACGATATTTCCTTATTTAAAAAAGATTTAACAGCTATATTATTTGCAGCATTTAATACAGCCATAGAAGATTCTCCTTTTTTCAGGGCTAATCTACATAATTTAAAGGCTTTATGTTTATTTTCGTTAATTTTCTTAAGTTCAATTCTATTATATAAATTAAAGTTTGCATATGTTTTTGTTTTAACTCTATCAGGATAGTTAAGTGCATAATTTATAGGTACTTTCATGTCATTAATACTTGCAGAAAAAGTAAAATTCCCATCATTATATTCAATTATTGAATGTATTTGACTACTTTTATCAATTATTGGATATATCCTGTCACTAGGGAATCTAAAAATTATAGAGGCTTCTATGATTTCAATAGCTTTGTTCATTAGCGTAGCAGAATCAATTGTAATTTTTTGACCCATTTTCCATGTTGGATGATTTAATGCTTTTTTTATTGAAACATTTTTTAATTCTCCTAATTCTTTACCATAGAATGGTCCACCAGATGCAGAAATATAGATAGATTTTACGTTTTTAATTTTTTGATTTTCTAGAATTTGGAAAATACCTGAATGTTCACTATCAATTGGAATGAATTTATTGTTATATTTTTCTGAGATAGCCATTATTTTATTCCCATACAATAAAAATATTTCTTTACTTGCAATACAAACTTTCTTTTTACTTTTCAAGGCATAAATTACTGGATCTATTGAATTAATTCCAGATGAGCAAGCAACTAAAATATCAGTTAATTTAGATTCGCAAAATTTATTTAGTTCTTTCTCATTAGGGATAATTTTTATTTTAAAATTAAATTTATATTTTTTAAATTTATCTCTCTCTTCAATTTTGGAGATATAGACAAAATTTGGTTTAAATTTTTTTACCTGTTTTTTTAATATATGTATATTTTGATTGCATGATAATAATGAAACTTTAAATTTATCTTTTTGACTGGAAATTATTTCTAAAGTTTTATTCCCTATTTCCCCGGTTGACCCAATAATTGATACAAACTTTAACATTTTATTTTCCATATTTTCTATCTATCATTTTATACTTCTTAATTATTAATTGTAAATCATCTTTATTAAAATCAGGCCATAATTTTTCTGAAATAATAATTTCAGAATATGAATTGTGAAGATTTAAAAAATTTGAAATTCTACTATGGCCTCCAGTTCTAATAATAATTTCGGGATCAGGTGAATTAGGAAAGTATGATAATTTTTTAATTAAATCAATTGATATCTCATTAATTTTGGTTCCTACAGATAAAACTTTTTTTACAACATCAGTAATTTCTTCGATACCTCCATAATTTATAGCAACATTAATTTTTAAATTTTTATTGTTCGATGTTAATTCTTTTAGTTTATTCAATTGATTCTTAATTATAGGATTTAAATCATTTAATCTACCAACCGGATTAAATATAAAATTATTTTTAGTAAAAAATTTTGATTTATCTTCAAATAATTCTATAAAAAGATTAAATAGTGATTCAACTTCTATTCGTGGCCTTTTCCAATTTTGTAGAGAAAATGCATAAAGAGTTAATTCTTGAACATCTAATTTTTGAGCCTCAAGGCAAATCTCTTTTGCGGCTTCTATTCCTGATTTGTGACCTTGTATTTTGTCTAAATTGTTTATTTCAGCCCATCGTCTATTTCCATCCATTATTATAGCAATATGATCTGGCGTCTTATTCATTTTTAAGCAACCTATAAAATATAATTATTAGAATAGTGAATAACTTTAATAAGTATAGAACTATAACACTCAATGGGTAGATAAAAAAAGTTAATAAAATCAATGGAATAGATCTTATAATCGGTAAGTTCAAAAAATTATTTATTAAAAAATTAAATCCTATAAAAATCATTACTCGTTCCTAATTGCAAGAATAGGATCCAACTTCGATGCTTTAAAAGCTGGATATATTCCAAAAAAAACACCTATACCGCCTGAAAAGAAAAATGATATCATAATTGAGCTAAGTGAAACAATTGCTGGCCATCCTATTATTGTTGAAGCTATTTTACTAATTATAAAACCAAGCATAACACCAACTATACCCCCGATTAATGACAGAAGTGCTGATTCACATAAAAATTGAAAAACTATATCTTTACTTTTTGCACCTATAGTTATTCTTATGCCAATTTCTTTAGTTCTTTCAGTAACTGATACTAACATGATATTCATAATTCCTATGCCACCAACTATAAGAGAGATTGATGCTATAGATGTCAAAAGTATTCTTAATATTTTTGTTGTATTTAATATTCTTTTAGTAACACCTTCGTAAGATGAAATGTCAAAATTATCCTCCCCGGGTTTCAAACTTCTTGTTTCTCTTAATATTTTCTTTATGGAAAATTTTGCATATTCTAATTCATCTGAACTTCTTGCTGACATTAATACACTAACTACATTAGAAAGATCTGGTCTGAAGTTTAATCTATTTAGTGATGTATATGGTAATAATATAAAATCATCCTGGTCTCTTCCACCAGGAGTTAGCCCTTTGGGTTCTAAAACTCCTATTACAAGATGGGGAACTCCATTTATTCTTAATTTTTTTCCAATTGGATTTTCTGCTCCAAAAAATCGTCTAGAGTTAGTAAGACCCAATACACAGACTTTTGTTCCATCATTAACATCATTTTGTGTAATAAACGAACCACTTTTGTTGTTCCAATCGTTTATTGCGGCAAAATCAGCATTCGATCCAACTAGAGCTATAATGTTTGATATCGATCTGTAATTTACTTCTTGAGAGGCTTTTACGATTGGAGCTAAATAATCTACCGAATCAAGACTTTTAATGAGCTCCAATTCTTCTTCAGTAAAATTTTGACCTCTTCCAGTTGTTTGTCCACTTGCGGTTCTTACAAATGGTTTAAGCATTATAGTTTTTGCACCCAAGCTTGTAAGCTGAGTTTCAATCACAGATTTTGCACCATTTGTAATGGCAATTAAAATAATTACAGAAGTTATACCTATAATGATTCCTAATGATGTTAATAAAGTACGGGTTTTATTTCTAAAAAGATTAATTCTAGCTTCATTTAAATTTGATAATATGTAATTTGGTATCAATTAAATCACTCTTCCATCTTTTATTCTAATCATTTCATTAGCTTGTTCAGCAACTTCATTATCATGGGTAATTGTTATAATAGTTTTTTTATCTTTATTTAATTCTTTTAAAAGATTCATGATATCATCGCTGGTTTTTGAATCTAAATTTCCAGTAGGTTCATCTGCAAGAATAATTTCTGGTTGAGTTACAAGTGCCCTTGCTATGGCGACTCTTTGTTGTTGGCCCCCTGATAGTTCATTAGGATAGTGATTAATTCTGTCTTTAAGTCCAACCATATTTAAACACTCCTCACCTAACTTATTAAAGTTTTCATTTTTAAATTTCTTTGAATAATGTAATGGTAGAATGACATTCTCAAGAGCCGTATGTCGTGGAATTAAATTAAAACTTTGAAATATAAAACCAATTCTTAAATTTCTAATTTCTGACATTTCATCATTGGTTTTAGAATTTACATCCTCACCAAAAAAATTATATTTACCACTGGTAGCACGATCTAAACAAGCAATTATGTTAAGTAGTGTTGTTTTACCAGAACCTGAGGGACCTATAATAGATACAAAATCACTTTGATAAATATGTAGGCTAACATCAAATAATACCTGTAAGTCAAGATCTCCCATTTTATAAATCTTATTTATTCCAGATAATTCCAATAGTATATTTGAAGACATTTTAATATCTCTTAGGTTGTGGTAATGAAAAACCGTTATTTTTATTTTTTTTAATAATCTCTACACTTGTTATTATTTTTGAATCGATTGGTAAGTCTTTTTTATTAATAATTTCTACGTATTCTGTATCCTTAATACCTGTTTCTACTGAGTAAGCTGATAAAGTATTGTCTGAATTTAATGTCCATATAACACCATAATTTTCATCATTTTCTGGTGCTCTTTTTATTATAATTCCTTCAGGTGGAACAAATCTTAAAGAAGATCTTTTAACTTTTGATACATTATTTTTAACTTGAATATTAATTGTCGCATCAACACTTAATCCTGTTTTTAAAGCTGCATTAGTATTTGTTATCTCAACAATAACTTCATAAAATACAGGCCCCTTGTTGATATTTGGCTTCAGATCTATAGGTTCTATAATTTTTTTAACAATACCAAGGAATTTTACATTTGAGTTATTTTCAACTGAAAACTCAACTTTTTGTCCAACATCTATCTTGGTTATTTCTCTACCATCTATACTTAAACTTATATTTAAATCTCTATATCCTGACGAAACAGTATAAACCCAACTATTTGTAAAGATTTTACCTTCTTTAATAAGGTCTTCATCTATATAGTCAACTCTTCCATCTATAGGAGAAATTATTTTTGTGTCAGTAATGTTTTGTCTTAATAAGTCAATTCCACTTTTTAATTCTTCAATTTCAATAGATTTTATCCTATATTCATTTTGACTTTCCTCAAATTCCACTTTAGGAATAAAACCTTCTTCGAGTAATTTTTTATCACTATCAACTTTTTTTTTCATTTGTAAAAATTCAATTTCAAGAATTTCTAAATTCTTTAACTTGGTTGATAAATCGTTCTTATACCTGGTTGAGTCTAACTCAATTAAAATTTGACCCTTCTTTACTATATCACCGTATTCAACATAATTTTTATATATGTCACCTGATACACGAGAATATACTTTTATCTCTTCACCTGGAATGATTTTTCCAGAACTTGAAACTGATTCAACTATATCTCCTTTGACAACCTCTGTTGTTGAGAATCTAAAGTCAGGAGCCCCTTCTTTAGTTATGATTTTATATACAAGAAAAAAAGATAGTATTATTGCAAATAAAATATTAATTTTAATTTTCGGCATTTACTTTTACTCCTACAACTTTTTCAAATCTTGCTATCTTGATTAAATAACTAAAAATTGCATTTTCATAATTTACGCTTTGTTCTTGTAACAGTCTCTCGGCTTCTTTTAAGTCTACACGGGATGATTGACCACTTTCAAATTTTGTTTTAACAAATTCATAGTTTACGTTTGCCGAGTTTAAAAGTTTTTTATAAACATCTATCTTATAATAAGCTGTATCAAGATCTATTAACCCGTATTTGATTGTTGATTTCATCTGGCTTTTTAGAAAATTTAGTTTAGCATTTAACGCTTTTATCCTAGCCTTAGCTTCTTTAATTTGACCCATTGTCTTTCCGCCGCTAAAGATATTCCATGTTAATCCCAAGCCAACTATAAAATCATTATCTTTATCTTCTTCTGCCACCCCTTTACCCTCAAACCTGTATGCTCCCCCAGCAACAAGAGTTGGTAAGAAATCTCTCTTATATGCACTAATAAGAGTTTTTTGAGATAAGATTTCCATTTCAGTTGATTTGATATCTGAATCTGTGGCAGCTCTAGACTCTAGCACTTGATTTTCATCTAAATTCAATCTTGTATAAGAAAGTTCTGATTCATATGTTACTTCATCTGGTTTTAAAATACCTAACAAATTAAATAAATCTTCTTCGTGTTTGAGAAGTTTCCCCTGAAGTTCAATATATTCTAATTCAGATTCACTTAAATCTATATTTGATTCAATGACATCAATCCTTGAGGATCTTCCAGCTTCTAAAAAAGCTTTATTTTTTGATAACAAATCTCTATTGGTCTCAATATCTTTTTTAATTTTTTTAATAGAATTTTTTAATTTTAAAATTTCATAATAATTTTCCGAAATTTTATTAACAATTTCATCACGTTTAGATACTATTGCATATTCAAATGCTTTAATTGCATAGCTACCAGCTTGTACTCTTTTATTTAATTTTCCAAAATCATATAAAATTTGTCTAAAGTTAACAGATGATGATCTACCCACAAATGGATAGATAAGAGTCATATCAACTTGTGGTAGATATGCTGATGAGTATTGAGTTCTCAAATAGTCTTTAGCCTCTAAATCTTTTTCTAAAAATTTTAGTTCAAGGTTGTTAGATTCAGCTATGTCTATAGCTTTATTAAGATTTAAATTTAGAGTAGAGCAATAAACTATTTTATTAAATAAGAAAATAAAAAAAATAAAAATTAAAAATTGGAAAAACCTTGCTTGGAACATTTTGCTGAAATTATATCATGAACGATGGGTTTCATGTACTTTTTTATATAATTTTAACCCTTTATATTAATTTTTTTACCAAAAAGATAAAAATTATCTTTTTTCATTATTATTTCTTTTGATAATTGGTGTAGGGACGATCTTGAAAATTTTGCCTCAAATTCATTTTTTTTTACTCTACAATAGGGAATATTATTATCAAAATATAAAGATTCTAAATTAAGTTCTTCAAATGTATAATCATTTAAATTTATGATAATTTTCTCTTCTTTAAGGAAATTAACAGATTTGACCATATACGGCCTATCTTCAAAGTATATATAAGCTTTTTGTTGACCTTCTTGCACATAAAATAAACCATTTGAAAATTTTAAATTTTCATAATTATATTTATAAATCCTTTTATGAGTAATAGGCTTACCATCTTGAAACCAATTACATTCTTTATCTACATAAAATCTTGGTTTTATTTTTAAGGTGCTAGTTTTTTCATTTGCCATTTTGTTCGTGCCTTAATAAACTCAACTCTTTGATGAAGCCTATATGATCCACCTTGCCAAAACTCTATTCTATAAGGTGTTAATTCATATCCACCCCAATTTTTTGGATAGGGAACTATATCATTTTTATATTTTTTGATTAGAAGTTTATATTCCTTTATTAACTCTTCATAGGAGTTTATTTTACGACTTTGGTTCGACAAAAAGGCTCCTATTTGACTGCTCTTAGGTCTTGAATAAAAGTATGCCTTTGATTCTTCTTTTTGTATTTTTTTAACTACTCCGTCAATTCTTATTTGCTGTTGAATTTCTTTCCACCAGAAATTCATTGAGGACTTACTATTATTAAATAGTTCAACACCTTTTCTACTATGAAAATTTGTAAAAAAGATAAAAGTTTCTCCATAATCTTTTAGTAACATCATTCTTGAAGAAACATATTTTCCAGAGGATGTAGCTAAGTTGAATGCATTTGGTTCAGAAACCTTCTTTTCAGCCTTCTTATACCAATTTTTAAAAGTTAATATAGGACAATCGGAATTAATTATTATTTTTCTTGTTTTATATTCTTTTCTAGTCTCACCAATTTTCATGCTAACCACCTTTAGGATACATGCTATTTATTGAGTCATTAAAATTATTATTTAAAAATTGGAAACCGTTATCCAATAGTTTCTTTGGAATTATATACTGATTTGAAAATAATAGTTCGTTATTAAGTTCTGGGCTAATTTTCTCTATAAACCTCTTGTTAATATTAATATTTATATTTGATGTATATTTTCTTCTCAATATATTGAAAATATTAGATAATTTTTCCGGTTGAGGACAAACTGCATTTATAGGTCCATTTAAATTTTCTTCTTTTAAAATATAGCAAATTGACCTACACAAATCTTCAATTGATATATGACTGATAAAATTATCAGATTTTATTTTTATTCCCAAGCTCATTTTATAGGGCATAGTCATAGATTTTAAAAAACCACCTTTTCTAGATAAAACAGCCCCAATTCTGAGATTTACAACTCTATTGCTAATAGAATTAAATTTATTTTGAAAGTCTTCCCAAATTTTTGTTGTATCTGATAGGAAGCCATCTCCTTTTGTTGAAGACTCAATAATTTCATTATTTAAATCATTTCCATAAAAACCAGTAGCTGATGCATGTATACAACATTGTAAATTTATTTTATTTTTCTTTATAATTTTTAATAATCGATTTGTAGATATTTTTCTACTTTCCATAATTAACTCTTTCTTTTTTTTGGTTGGAATGCCTAAAATATTTTCACCAGAAAGATTTATTACGTATTTTATCTTATCGGATATTTCTTTTGGTAATTCTAAATCCTCATTTAAATAAGGGTTCCATTCAATTTTGATAAAATCATTAAATTCTATATTGATTGATTTGTAATTTTTTATTTTTTTATTATATTTGAGTTGTATTATTTTATATCCAAACGAATTTAACATAGGAATTAAGTGCTTTCCAATCAATCCATTTCCACCTGTTATGAGAATATAAAATTCCTTATTTTGATTTTTAAGATTTATAGAACATAAATCATGTTTTAAAATTTTATGCCTATATTCAAAAGTACTTTCCAATTGTTTTTCAATCCATTTATCTAATATATCTTCAAATATATGAGTATTGAAAGATATTTTATCTATTACTTTTGTTTGATTATTGTCATTTTGGAATATATGATCATGAGTCCACTTTTTTAATGGGCCTTTAACCATGTAATCTCTAAAAATCTCATCTTTAATATAATTTGAATGTTTTATTTTCCACTTTAATTTGATAAATGGAAAAACATTATGAATTAATGATAGAGATCCACCATTAATTAAGTTATTAGTATCTATATAGTTTCTGTCTACAATTTCAATATTTTCCCAGGGTGGAGTGAGCCTTTCTAAACAGAATAATTTCTCATGCCAATTAAAAGTCTCTGAAAGAGAAGAATCTATAATGCTAGAAAATGAAAAACTGCCCATAATACTATTAATACATCAGTAACATTCTTGTTGACGTATTAATAGTATTATTAACAGATTCGGAGGCAATTTTCTTGCTAAACTTACGTTTCACAGGTTTTTTCTTCTTTAATAAGTTATTAAGTTTTTTAAAATTTGAATTATATAAAATTGTCATAGTCTCACCTAGTTCATAAAGCTTTTTAGCTTATCTCCTTCAAGTCTTTGAATTTTTTTTAGTGCATTTTTTTCAATTTGCCTAATTCTCTCTCTAGTTAAATTATATTTATTCCCAATTTGATCAAGAGTATATGTATTAGAGCCATTAAAACCAAAACGCATTTCTATTATCTCTTTTTCACGTTGGTCAAGCTGGGTAAGTGCTGTAGATATAGATTGAGATAAAGCTATTTTACCACTCAAATCATCAGGGCGATCGTTTTCATCCTCAAGAAAATCAACAAAAGTTGCATTTTCTTCATTTGAGATTGGCGAATCAAGTGAAAAGGTATCAGTACCGGATTCTAAGATTTGTTTTACAGCTTCTTCTGGTAAACCTACTTCTTCAGCAATTTCAAAAAATTCTGGTTTTCTGTTTAATTTGTCTTCGAGTTCCTTAAAAGCTTTGAATACTTTTGCTGATTTTTCAAGAATGTATACTGGCACTTTGATTGTCCTTGATTGATCCATGATGCTTCTAGTAATAGATTGATGTATCCACCAGGCAGCATATGTAGAGAACTTAAATCCTTTAGTATGATCAAATTTTTCAACAGCTCTTATCAAACCTACATTACCATCTTGTATTAAATCTAGTAAGGGTAGTCCTCTACCATTATACTTTTTGGCAATACTAACGACCAATCTTAGATTTGCCTTTGTGAAAGCTTGAATAAGTTGAGATTTTTTTTGTTCAAAAACTTTTATAAAAGAGTTCAATTTATTATTATTTTCATTTTTCTTAAGCTGTTTCTGCAGAGAAATAATTTTATCTTTGCAATTTTTTATCTTTGATGCTAGTTCTTTTTCTTCAACAGCAGTAAGTAAAGGTGTGACCAGTGCCCTTGAAAAGTAATCTTTTACAGTCTCATATTCTTGACCTGAAGATTCGTTGTAAACATAATTATTCTTAGCATTTAAGAAGTTATTTTTTTTACTATTGGAGTTTAAATTTTTCATATTTATCACCTCACATTTTAAAGATAACTTATGTCAATAATCTTGTCCAGCTTTTTTTTAAAATAATTTTATTTTTTCTGGACAAATTACTATTGACATTGGACATTTATATGACATTATAGTATAAACACATAAGGAAAGGTTGTATGAAAGAGTATCCAATTAGAATTGTAAGTAAGATTACTGGTTTGACATCAGACCAAATAAGAAAGTGGGAAGAAAGATACCCAATCCTAAAAATATCTCGATCCGAAAGAGGAAGTAGAAGGTTTACTGATAAAGATTTAGAAATATTGCAGTTAATGCTTGAAGCAAAGAGAATAGGATTTACATTGCAAGAAATTGGTAATTATAAAGTTGAAGATTTAAGAAGCCTAGTTAATGAATTGGAATCAACTAAAAGTTCCGTTGTTTATCCTGAATTAGAACAATTAACAAATTCTGCAAGACCTTATTTTGATAGTTGTGTTGAAGCTCTTAATGAATACAATTTGCGTAAAATGGAAAAAGCTATTTATGATGTAGCTTTAGATTTAGGTGCAATATATGTAATTCATAAATTTATGGTTCCCTTTATTAAACATGTCGGTAGGCTTTGGAAAAATAATAAAATATCTAAGTCACAAGAAAGGTTTGCAAATGCTGTAATTAGAAATTACTTAGAAAATTATAGATCATCATTTAAAAATTATAATCCTAATAATCCATTTGTATTAGTAGCAACACCAAAAGGTCAAAAGGCTGAGTTAGGTTGCTTGGTTAATGCTTGTTTAGCAGTTTCAACTGGTTGGAACCCTGTCTATCTAGGAACAGATTTGTCATCTCGTGATATTTGCGAAGCAGCTAAAAATTCAAGTTGTAGCGCTGTTATAATGAGTATTTTATTTCCTCTAAATGATCCAACGGTTCCTTTAGAGTTGGAACGAATTAGAAATGGTTTGGGCGGTGAATTTGAAATAATAATAAACGGTAAACGTTCTAGCATTTATTCTAAAACATGCTCAAAGATAGGTTCTCATCAAATATATGATTTATTCAGCTTGCCTAACGCTTTAGAAGATATTAGAACGGATGTTTTAAGAAAAATTTAGTTCTTTAGCTTTTTATCATTATATGATATTTTCTCCAAATATTTAAAAGCTTTATCAAGTTTTTTGGAATAAATATATTTAGAAATAACCTTGTGATTCTTTAAATTGGTGTTGTCTTTTCTAGCCATATTTAAAAGGTAGTAATTAAATAAAAATAGTCAAGAAAAAATAAGAGGTCTCGAAAAGACCTCTTATAAATGAAAATACTGTGAAAATTACTTATTCTATAAAGTTTTTAAATCACTTGCTTTTTCTTTTCCTCTTTCGCTAACAACTTCAAATGAAACTGAATCACCCTCATTCAGGTTATCAATTCCAGCTGCTTCAAGAGCTGTGATGTGAACAAAGACATCTTTGCTACCATCTTCCGGTTCAATGAAACCATAACCTTTCTTAGCATTGAACCATTTTATTTTCCCGTTTGGCATATTGCCCTCCTTTAAAATCGTCCCCAAGGGGATTCGAACCCCTGTTACCGGGATGAAAACCCGGCGTCCTAGGCCAGACTAGACGATGGGGACTCTAGTATGAGCCGTGCAGGATTCGAACCTGCGACCCACTCCTTAAAAGGGAGTTGCTCTACCAACTGAGCTAACGGCCCTAACTTTTAATGGGTTGAATATATCATGATGACCCTTTTTGTCAAAAGTTAGTTTACACTTTATAAATACTTTATATGTTTAATCTAAATAGAAAATTTTTATTATCAACTTTAGCCAATTGTCTTTTCTTTATAAATTTCTCATCTTTTTTTCTCCTACCCTTGTTTCTTGATAATTTAGATTTTCAAAAATATGAAATTGGTATTTTGATGGGTTCTTTTGGCATATCATCTATATTTTTAACCCCAATAACATCAACTTTAATAGATAAATATGGAAAGAAATTACTAGGAATAATAGCATTGTTCGTAATGATTTCTACATCTTTATTATTTGCATTCTCTGAATCTTTTTATGTGTTTATGATTTTAAGAATTTTTCAAGGTGCATCTTTTTCAATATTTTTTAATTCTTCATCAGCTCTTGCATCAGACAATCTTGAAGAAAGCCAGCGAAAAAGGGGTCTCTCAATTTATTACTCCTCAACAATTTTTCCTTATTTTATTGGCCCATATTTTGGGGAATATATAATTATAAATTTTGGTTATTTATATTTTTTCATTTTCTCTGCAATATTTTCGATTTTAGCTTTAATAATTTTATATCAAGTGGATGATGGCGAAAAGCTTAATATGACCAGAGAAAATATAAACTTTAATGACTTCTTCAAACTTGTAAATGATTCTAATTCAAAGAAACTTTTGATAACTAATTTTTTATCTTCAACTGGATTTGGAGTAATAATGAATTTTATTGCTATTTTTTTAAAATCTAAAGATCTAAAAGCAGGTATTTTTTTTGTAATATATAGCGTTACTGTAACTATTTTTAGGCTTTTTCTGTCTGACTTGTTTAGCGAAAAAAATCTTTTTAAGAAGGTTTTATTAATGTTGGCTCTTTTCTCAACTTCTATATTCTTTATGTCTTTAATTGACAGTATTTTATTTATAATTATTTTTTCAATAATCTTTTCATCCACATATGCTTTAATTTATCCTTTTGTATCAAATTTATTGGTTGGTCCCAAGTCTCAAAGTAATTCTGGACGTTTATTTGGAGCATTAAATGCAACTTTTGGTCTAGGTGTGCATTTAATGACATTCGTTTTTGGATATATTATTCATATATATGATTTTAATATTGGATTTAAAATAGCTTCAATTTTTATTCTTTTAGGAACATTCTTATTATATTTGAAGGAAAAATAAAATGAATAATTTTAATAATGAATTTAAATCTGCTCTAAGGCTTAATAATCTTGAGATTAATTGTGATTTAATAAAAAATATTAATGAATATCAAAATTTTTTAATGTCAGAAAATAAAAAATATAATCTGACTTCTATAGTCTCTCAAACAGATTTAATTAATAAACATTTTATTGATTCAATTTTTGCTCTGAACTACTTTGAAAATAAAAAAAGAATTAATTTACTTAAAGATTATGATTTAATCATTGACTATGGCTCTGGTGCAGGATTTCCTCTATTACCCTGGCTAATTTATTCAAATCATAAAAAAGAAATATCTAAAACAGAATATTTAATAAATGATTCAAATAATAAAAAAATTAATTTTATTAAGAATTTGTTAACCCATATTTCAATAAAATTTGAATCAAAATTAGTTTTGAGTAAATCAAGAATAGAAGAATTAAAATTGAATAATAATGAAAAAATTCTATTAGTCGGTAGAGCCATAGAAGATATTAAAAATATTTTAAAAAATATAAAAAAATTTGTATTACTGAATAATTTAGATTTTATTGATTTTGTGTATCTTGTTGGGCCTAGTTTTGAATGTCCTAGCGAATTATTTTTAAAAAAGATATTCAATATTCAACATTTTAGTATTTTTAATGAATTGATTAAGTATAAATTGAATGATAATAAAGTAGACAGAGGAATTTTTTATTTTAAAGTTGAAAAGCTAACTCAAATTCGCAGATAATTCTCTGATTTGATTAACCAATGTTTTAATTTCAATAGTTTTATTAGATATTGTAGGATCTTTACTTTTTGATGATAAAGTATTTGCCTCTCTGTTTATTTCTTGCATATAAAAGTCTAAAACTTGACCAATGTTTTTTGAAGATTTTTTGGAAATTATCTTTTTAATCATTTTAATATGAGAATCGAGTCTAATAATTTCTTCTTCTATATCAATTTTTTCAATAAAAACACTTATTTCTTTTTTGTTAATAGTTCCACTATCAATATGATTATTTAACTCCTTTAAATATTTTCTTTCTAGCTTTTTAGAATATAAATCATATTTTTTATGAAACAAATTTTTTAGACTTTCAATTTTATTTATTTTTTTATTAACCGCAGAAATTATTATTTTTCCTTCTGCCATTTGTTTGTTTTCCAACTCTATAGAACAATCTTTCATTAATTTTATTACTTTTTTTATAATAAATGGTTTTTTCAGAGAATTTCTTTTTTGTTTTTTTGATAAGTTTTCAAGTTCAGAGAGAGAGATTGTTAGGTTTATATTTTTCTGTGATAAGAAATTTTTATAATCATTAATATATTTTTTAAATTCAAATAATTCTTTAGATTCATCAATAAAATCAAAATTGAAAGCTATTTTAATTTTTCCTCTATTAAATTTTTTTTCAATTTCTTTTTTTATCATGTTATCTAAAGAAAAATCATTGTATTCATTAATGATTAAAATTTCTAAATTTTTACTATTTTCCGACTTGATTTGTGCTGATAAAATTGCATTTTTATATTTAATATATTTACTTGAAAATCCTGTCATACTTTTGTGCATTTTTGTTACCTTTGAAATAATATTTATTACGAGTATTATCCTTTATTTATGAGTAAAAACAAAAAGAGTGTCTTAATAAATGGCTGTTTAGGGAGAATGGGCTATTCAATTATTAACGAGCTTATGAATAATTTTCCTAATATTATTTTAAAATATGCAATTGAAAGGGACGACCATCCACTAATAGGAACAGAATTATATAAAAATTTGCAGGTTACTAAATTTCAAAATAACTTTGAAGTTGATTTTATTATTGATTTTTCATCTCCTAAATCTTCATTGGCTATTACTAGAGCTGCTGCAAAATTAAAAATTCCTATAGTAATAGGAACTACAGGTTTTAATAATAAAAATTTAAATGAATTAAAAAAATTAAGTAAAAAAATTCCAATTTTACAATCTTATAATATGAGTATTGGAATTAATATGTTAATTAAAATTATGAGAGATAATTTTAAGTATTTTAAAAATACAGATTTAGAGATTTTAGAAAAACATCATTCTCAGAAAATCGATTCACCTAGTGGTACTGCTCTTTTAATTGCAGAGAATCTTGCAAGTTTAAAAAAGAAGAATTTAAAATCCTTTATAAAATTTAGAAACTTATCTAATAATATGAAAAGAAAAAAAGATGAGGTAGGAATTAGTTCTATAAGAGGTGGAAATGTTATAGGAGAACATACTTTATTTTCATATTCTGAAAAAGAATCTCTTTCTATAACTCATCAAGCCCATGACAGATCTGTTTTTGCTCAAGGTGCAATAGAATTAGGTTTGAAATTATTAAAGAAAAAAACTGGTTTTTTTAACGTGACCGATCTTTTATAAAAATGTCTTTTACAGTATTGAACAATGATAAACTTTCTCATGCTCGTTCAGGGTTACTTAAGCTACCTAGAATTGAGCTGCAAACTCCTTTATTCATGCCTGTCTGTACCTCTGGTACGCCTAAAGGTCTTACAATGAGTACTCTTGATAATATTGGGTATAAAATGGTTGTTTGTAACGCATACCATTTGTTTCTAAAACCTGGTAGTAGGTTTATTAAAAACAATTTCAAAGATTTACATAATTTTTCAAATTGGAAAAATGCTATTTTGACGGACAGTGGCGGATTTCAAATATGGTCTTTAGATTCTTTAGTAAAAATTCAGGATGATGGAGCTCTGATTAAATCTCATATTGATGGAAAGCTAAATAAAATTACTCCTGAAATATCAATTCAAATTCAAGAGGAGTTAAATTCTGATATAATGATGATTTTTGATGATTGTCCAAAACCAAATTCAGAATATTCTATCATTCTTGATTCAATAAATAGAACTTCAAAATGGGCTAAAAGATCTAAAAATGCTAAAAAAAGTTCTAACTTACTTTTTGGTATCGTACAGGGTGGTATCCATAAAGAATTGAGAAGATTATCCGCGGAACAAATGGTTGAAATAAATTTTGATGGATATGCTATTGGTGGATTAGGTTTGGGTGAAGGTCCACAGTTAACTTATGAAATAACTGAATATTTGAATGACATGTTACCTCAAGATAAGCCAAGATATTCTATGGGAATAGGAAGACCTGAAGATATTATTGAATCAATTTCTTATGGGATAGATATATTTGATTGTGTCGTACCAACTAGAAATGCTAGAAATGGAACTTTATTTACATTTGATGGAAAGATTAATATTAAAAATACGAAATATTCAAATAATAATAATCCAATTGATATTAATTGTTCTTGTGGAGCATGCTTAAATTATAGTTTAGGATATCTTAGACATTTATATGTTAATAATGAGATAAGTGCAATTCAATTAATGACTGAACATAATCTAAATTTTTATCATGAATTTATTGAAAACATTAAAATTTCAATTAATAATTGTAATTTTACAGATTATAAAAATAATTTCTTAGAGAGGTATCTTCAAAAATGAAAATTATAAATAAATTAACATTTTTACTAATTAGCTCAATCTTGCTAACATCTTGTGCACCACCACCAGGAGGGAACACATCTTTCATGGGTTCAGTGGGACCTTTTTTACCATTTATTTTAATAATAATACTTTTTTATTTTTTAATTATTAGACCTCAAAATAAACAACAACGTGAAAGACGTGAGATGTTAAAAAATTTAAAAAAAGGCGAGTCTGTATTAACTAATGGCGGGATAATTGGAAAAATTTTAGATATCTTAGATGATGATATAATTTTATTAGAAATTTCAAAAGGAGTTCAAATAAAAATTAAAAGAGATTTTGTAAACTCATTATTGGTTCAAGATAGTAAAAAGTAAATGACAAAATTTAGGTTTTTTTCAATTTTAAGTGTGATAGTTTTGTTTTTAACATTAATTTTCACATATCCTAACTTTAACAATAAATTGCCAAATTGGTGGAGATATGTATTCCCAGCAAACAAAATTAATCTAGGTTTAGATTTAAAAGGTGGAATTTTTATCGTTTTAGGCATTAACGAAGAAAAAATAAAACCCATAATATTAAATGAAGAGATTAAAAGAGTGAAAGATCTCTTAATAAATAAAAATATACTAATTAGGAATGCTTATGTCTCAGAATTAGAATTAAAAATAGAATTCTTTGACAACCAAAGCTTAAGTGATGCCAATAAATTACTTACGAAAAATTTTACTACATCGAATGAAGACGAGAACAAAATATTATCTATAGATATTGATGAAAGTATGTACTTAGAAAAAAAGGAAATGTTATTAAAGCAAGTTAAAGATATACTAAATAATAGAATCGACCAATTTGGTGTTGTAGAATCATCTATACAAATTGCATCAAACGATAGAATAATTGTTCAAATTCCTGGTGTTGGAGAATCTCAAAGATCTAGAATTATTGATATCATATCTAAAACTGCATTGTTAGAATTTAAGCCTGTAATACAAGAATCCAAAACAAAACAATTGATTTTATCAAAATATGGAAATGAAAAAATAAATAATGAGTTTTTGATATATGAACATGAAGTTGAAAAAGATAATAAAAATTATCTTGTTACAAAAAAAACAACTGAGCTTTTTGGAACGTCACTAAGTGATGCATTTGTAGCATACGATCAATTAAATAGGCCTTACATTGCTTTCTCACTCGACTCTAAAGGTACAGAAATTTTTTCAAAAATGACAAGTGATAATATTGGCAATAAAATTGCAATTGTATTGGATGGAAAAGTTAAATCTGCTCCTGTTGTCCAAGAACAAATTTTTGGTAGAGGTTCTATTACAGGGAATTATACTTTTGAACAGGCTTCTGACTTATCAATAATTTTAAAATCAGGTTCACTACCAATACCTATAAGTATAATGCAAGAAAAAACTATTGGACCTTCTTTGGGTCAAGCTTCAATTGATAGAGGCAAGATGACAATGATTGTTGCATCAATTTTAATATTTATTTTTATGTTTATTTATTATAAAAAACTAGGATTAGTTTGTGACCTCGCATTAATATTTAATATTTTTTCAATTTTTGGATTATTATCATTGTTTGGAGTCACCCTTACGTTCCCTGGGATTGCTGGACTTGTATTAACATTAGGAATGGCTGTTGATGGAAACATAATAATTTATGAGAGAATTCGTGAAGAAATTATAAAAGGTAAAGAAAAATTATTAGCTATTGAAGTTGGTTTTGAAAAATCACTTTCAACAATCTTGGATGCAAACATAACAACATTGATTGCGTCTTTTTGCTTATTTCTCCTAGGTGACGGTCCTATAAAAGGCTTTGCTTTAACTTTATCAATAGGAATTTTTTCTACTATTTTTTCAAATGTAATATTTACGCGTGTTGTAACAAAAATTTTAATAAAAGAAGAAGTTAATGATTAATATATTTAAAATTTCAAGGTTTATATTTATTTTCTCAATTTTATGTGTTGGTCTGATATTGTATTATGTTAAAAACAATGACATAAAATATGGTCTAGAATTTTCGGGTGGAACCGAAGTTGTAGTGGGTTTTAACAAAGAGATTAATATTGATAATCTTAGATTCAAATTAGAATCAATTAGTGGTGGAACAGCCTCAGTTCAAGTATATGACACTAAAGATTATTTGATTAAATTCCCTGTGAATGAAAAACGAATTGAATTTAATGAAGACGTTAAAAAATATCTTGATCAAGTTCTATATGATGATTATAAAAATGACGAACCCTTAATAAAACAAATTGATTATATAGGACCCAAGGTTGGTCAAGAGTTAGTAAACAATGGATTAATGGCATTGTTGTATGGATCCTTGGCAATATTAATTTATGTTTTTTTTAGGTTTAATTTTAGTTTTGCAATATCAGCTATAACAGCACTCTTTCATGATTTTTTAATTGCACTCTTTTTTATAATTTTCTTGGACATTGAGATTACACTCTCTACTATTGCGGCATTGTTGACTGTAATAGGTTATTCAGTCAATGACACTATAGTCATATTTGATAGGGTGAGAGAAAATATGAACTTACTTTTAGATGATAAGGTCGAAAAAATTATAAATATTAGTATAATCCAAACTCTTTCGAGAACCATTTTAACTGTCATAACTGTACTGATAGTTTTACTACCATTATATTTCTTTGGTGGCCCTGTTATCGAGGACTTTTCAATAATTATGATTATAGGAGTAGCAGTGGGTACTTATTCATCAATTTTCTTTGCTCCTTTCTTGATGTATTTAATTTCTAAATGGAGAACAAGTTAAAATGGCAGATAAAATTATTAATAATTTAATGGAAGATTTAAAAGATATAAAAAATAAAAATGAGTTAATGAACATTAAGTCAAAATATATAGGCAAGAAAGGCTTAGTCTCAATTCTAATGCAAGAGATAAAAAATTTACCAGTCGAAGAAAAAAAAATTCGTGGATCTGAAGTAAATATGATTAAAAAAGAAGTAGAAAATCTAATAGATAGTAATCTTAAAAGGATTGAATCTGAAGAAATTAATTTAAAATTAAAAGAACAAGAGATTGATGTATCACTTCCAGGAAAATTAAACAGTTTAGGTTCAGTTCATCCAATTTCTCAAATATTAGATGAAATAATTGATATTTTTGAGGGGTATGGTTTTCAAATTACTGAAGGTCCAGAAGTAGAAAATGATTATTATAATTTTGAATCATTAAATATTCCCAAGGACCATCCAGCTAGGGATATGCAGGATACTTTTTATTTAGAGAATAACAACTTGCTCCGTACTCATACATCGCCCATGCAGATAAGAATAATGGAAAAGAATAGTCCGCCTATTAAAATAATTTCTCCTGGAAAAGTTTTTAGATGTGATAGCGACATAACACATACTCCGATGTTTCACCAGGTTGAAGGATTATTGGTTGATGAAGGTGTTAGCTTTGCTAATTTAAAGAGCATATTGAACCGTTTTTGTTATGATTTTTTTGGAAAAAAAATTAAAACTAGATTTAGACCAAGCTATTTTCCGTTTACAGAGCCAAGCGCAGAACTCGATATAGAGTGGAAAAATAAAAAAGATGAAACTAAATGGATGGAAGTTCTTGGTTGTGGAATTGTAAATCCAAAAGTTTTTGAATTTGTAAAGTATGATACAAGCAAATATACTGGATTTGCTTTTGGTATGGGAATCGAAAGGTTAGCCATGATTAAATTAGGTATTACAGATATTAGATATTTTTATCAAAATGATTTAAAGTTTCTAAAGCAATTTTAGTGAGGTGAAAGATGGGAATAAAATCTGATAAATGGATTAAAAAAATGGCTACGGAGCATAAAATGATCGAACCCTTTACTGATAAACAAACTACTCAAGGGGCAATTTCATATGGTGTTTCATCTTATGGTTATGACATAAGGGTGACGGATGAATTTAAAGTCTTTACAGATGTATTTAATACTGTTGTAGATCCAAAAAGTTTTAATGAAAAATCATTTGTAACAATAGTAGCAGATGAGTGTATTATTCCACCAAATTCTTTTGCATTAGCAAGAACTGTTGAATATTTTAAAATTCCAAAAAATGTAATAACTGTATGTTTAGGTAAATCCACATATGCGAGATGTGGAATAATAGTTAATGTAACTCCATTTGAACCTGAATGGGAAGGCCATGTAACTTTAGAAATCTCAAATACTACACCTTTACCTGCAAAAATTTATGCAAATGAAGGAATTGCTCAGGTTTTATTTTTTGAAGGTGATGAGCAGTGTGAAGTTACTTATGCAGACAAAAAAGGTAAGTATCAAAATCAAACTGGTATAACATTGCCTAGAATGAAAGATTAGTATTTAATTAATTTAATGACATGTTAGAATTCAATTAACCTATGGCAAAATCTGCAGAAAATCAATATAGTGCAAAAAATATTCAGGCTCTTGAAGGTCTTCAAGCTGTAAGAAAAAGACCTGGAATGTACATTGGTGATGTTGTTAAACGTGGCTTTCACCATTTAGTATATGAGGTCTTGGATAATTGTGTTGATGAGGCTCTAGCTGGTTTTTGCGATACTATCAAAATATCAATTAATAAGGATGAAAGTATCTCTATTGAAGATAATGGAAGAGGTATCCCAGTTGATAAACATCCAACCAAAAAAAAACCTGCCGTAGAAGTTATTTTAACCACCCTGCATGCGGGTGGAAAGTTTGATTCCAAAACTTATGCCGTTTCCGGGGGATTACATGGAGTAGGGGTAACAGTTGTAAATTTTCTATCTGAATTTTTGGATGTTGAAATTTGTAGAGATGGAAGTAAGTGGTATCAAAGATATGAATTTGGAAAGGTTTCAACTAAGCTAAAATCCATTGGAAAATCAAAATCAACTGGAACAAAAATAACATTCAGACCTGATGAAGAGATTTTTAAACCTGTCATTAATACAAGTGGTAAATATGATTTTGAACCTAAATTTGATTATCAATATCTATGTAATAGATTGAGAGAGTTAGCATTTCTGAATAGCGGTTTAAAGATAATTGTTTCTGATGAAAGAACTCAAAAAAATGAAACTTTTTATTATAAAGGTGGAATATCTTCATATGTAGAGCACCTGAATTCTGGAAAAAAAACAATTCATAAACCCTTCGTTCTTAGTGGTAAAAAAGAAAACACTATTGTAGAAATTTCAATTCAATATAATGAGGGCTACTCAGAGAATATATTTTCATATGTTAATAACATAAATACTATAGAAGGTGGAACTCACTTGAGTGGCTTTAGGAGCGCGCTTACTAGATCTGTAAATAAATATGCTAAAGATCAAAATTTATTAAAAAATCAAAATATATCAATTACAGGTGATGATACACGTGAGGGTTTAACTAGTATTATTAGCATTAAAGTTCCTGAACCAAAATTTGAAGGGCAAACAAAAACAAAATTAGGAAACTCTGAAACAGCGGGCATAGTTGAGTCACTACTTAATGATTCACTCAGCGATTTCTTTGAAAAAAATCCTACTCAAGCAAAAAAGATTGTAAATAAATCAATTGATGCTGCTAAAGCAAGAGAAGCAGCAAAAAAAGCTAGAGATTTAACAAGAAGAAAAAGTGCGTTAGATATTGGCTCTCTTCCTGGAAAATTAGCTGATTGCCAGGAAAAAGATCCAGATAAATGTGAACTTTTCATAGTTGAAGGTGAATCAGCGGGTGGTTCTGCAAAACAAGGTAGAGATAGAAAAACCCAAGCTGTATTGCCTTTAAAAGGAAAAGTAATTAATGTTCAAAAAGCTAGACTTGATAAAGTTCTTAGCAATGATGAAATTGGAACTTTAATAACTGCAATGGGCTTAGGAGCTCCAAAAATGAATGATGACGATGAAAACATAGATTTGTCAAAATTACGATATGGAAAAATTATCCTTATGACAGATGCGGATGTTGATGGTTCTCATATCCGTACTTTGCTATTAACTTTTTATTATAATCATTATAAAGATTTACTAAGAAATAAAAAATTATATATAGCACAACCACCTTTGTTTAAAGTTAAAAGAGGTAATAAGGAAACCTATATCCAAGATGAGATATCTCTTGATAATTATCTTTTGCAAAATTCAATAAATGAAATTATTGATGATAAAACCTTTAAAGATTTAAAAATTTCTAAAAGCGAATTGTTAGATAAAATTTCATATTATGTTCGATATAAAAACATATTAGAAAATTTAAGTAGAACAAATATTGATATAAGAATTTTAAATATATTAATTCCAGTTCTTTCTAGCGGATCAAAACTAGGATCAAAAGATTTCACTAAGAGGATTTCTGAAAAGCTAAACGAATACAAAGATAAAGATATATTAAAAATTTCAATTGTTAGTGAAGATAAAAAATCAATTGAGTTCAAAATAAAAGATAAAGGCCGTGAATCAATATCAAAAATTGATTTAGGACTTATAGATAGTCCACTGTTTGAATCATGCTTGAATGAGTATTCTAATAGTGTCAAAAATTTAAACTTTCCTTTAAAAATTTCCGTAAAAACAAATGAAACATATACTATTGAAGATTTAGATAGTTTTTATGATTTATTAATTAATATTGGTAAAAAGGGGTTTTCTATTAGCAGGTACAAAGGGTTAGGTGAGATGAATCCTGAGCAATTATGGGAGACAACTTTAAATCCAGACACTAGGATTTTACGTGAAGTTAATATTGCTGATATTGCCGAATTAGATAGAGATAAAAAAGAATATGAATTGTTTGAGGATTTGATGGGAGATCAAGTAGAGCCTAGAAAGAAAATAATAGAGGAAAATGCTTTATATGTAACTAACTTAGATATTTAATTGTCTTTTTCAATATCTTTTTTTATTTTTTTTAAATCATTAATCTCTTCATTTACACTATCATTAAAATCATCTTTAACTTTTATAATATCTCGATAAAATTTTGCAATATTTTTAGAAATCTTTGGAATTTCATTTGGACCAAATAAAATTATAAAAATTACAATTACAAAAACTATTTCTGAAAAACCAAGACCAAACATATAGATTTAATTATATACTATTTAGCTTTTATGGGCTTTTTAATTATTAAAGATAATGATGCTGCTATTAAGCAAACTATAATACAGAAATATAAACCATAATCATATGTTCCAAAATTATCGATCAAATATCCACCAAGTGGAGGTCCAAAGATTGCTGATATAGAGAACCCCGTTCCAAAAATCCCATAAATAACCCCAGAATTAGCTTTTCCAAAAAAATCTTTTAATTTACTAGGGAATATCGGAATCCAACCAGCATAACAAAAACCGAAAGAAATTCCAAAAAGCACAAATCCTAGTATGGAGTTGGTGTTTAATATAATAAATATTGATAATGCTTGACCCAAGAATACAAAAAATAAAATTTTATTCCTGTCGACATAATCCGTTAAATATCCTGTGACAATTCTTCCAAAAAAACTACCTGCAGCAATTGATGCAGGAGCAAGGGAAGATGTTAAGATGTTAAAACCTCTTTCTAAGGCTAAATCATATTGAAAAGTGACAACTATTAAAAAAGATAGCATCCCTAAAACTAATTGGATATATAAGAGATTAAAGGCTAATGTCTTCACAGCAGCTGTACTAGACCAGCTATTTTTTAAATCATCATCTTCTTTTGGAAATTTTCCTCCATATGGTTCTAAATTCATTTCCTCAGGGGATTCTTTCATTAAAAAAGCGCCAAAGAGAAACACAAAGGTAATTGCTGATAAAATAATTAATGTAAATTCAAGATTAGATTCTTTTAGTATATATGCTGATAGAGGATTAACTATTAATCCACTTATAGGTACACCTGTGGTTGCAAGACCTACAGCAAAATCTCTTCTTTTGTTAAACCATCTTTGAGCAATCACAATTGCTGGAACATAAAAAGCACCATCACCAAGTCCAGTTAAAATTCCATAATTAAAGAATAAAGCAGCTTTAGATGTTGAGAATGCAGTTAAAAACATTCCCAATGCTGAAATTAAGCCACCAAAGAAAATAACTTTTTGTGGCTTATATTTATCAGTTAATTTTCCAAAAATAATCATTGAAAAAGCAAATACTAAACATCTAACGCTAAATATTGAAGCTACAGAGGCATTAGATAGGCCATATTTGATTTCTATTGATGGAAGAAGAACACCGAATGAGTACAAAAGCAGACCATCTAGAAAAATTAAAAGGAAGGCTCCAAGAATAATAAACCAACCATAAAAAACTTTATTTTTTTTCATAATAAATAAGCTATGTAATTTTAGTACTTAATTTACCAATATCAAATAATTCTTCTTGACCGGTAATCATATCTTTTAACAAAATTTGTTTATTTTTATATTCTTTTTCACCAATAATCACAACTTTCTTAGATTTAATTTTATTTGCATGTTTGAGTTGCTTTGTAAAACTTCTATATTCTTGATCCATTTCAACATTTTTACCAAGTTTTCTGAGCATTTTAGTAACTTCATTTGCATAATTTTGAAAAGATTGATTTTGATATATAACATAAAATTCAGTACTAATTTCTATTTTTTGAATAAATTGATTAGATAAAAGTAATAAAAGTCTTTCAACGCCGGCTGCAAAACCAACACATGATGTTTGAGAACCATTAAATTTTTTTACAAGATTATCGTATCTACCGCCTGCTAATATTGTATCTTGAGATCCAAGTTCAGATGATTTAATTTCAAAAACTAAATCATTATAATAATCAATGCCTCTAACCAACTGATTGTTAATTTTATAAAGTATCTTATTTTCATCTAAAATATCTGTTAAATCCTTAAATCTTGATTTGGAATTGTTATCTAAGAATTCTTCTGCTCTGGGAACATCTTTGAAATTATATTTATTTATTGCCTTATCTAAAAATCTTAAAGGATTTTTTTTAACTATTTGTAAGTCATCAGAATTTATTTTTGATTTATTTTGTTCAGTAAACTTAATAACTTCTTTTGATAGTTTTTTTAAACTTTGTTCATTTCCAATACTATTAATTTCTAAATCAAAGTTTTTAATTTCTAAATTTTCTAGAATATCGATTGCTAAGGATATTATCTCATATTCATAATATATATTATCTGAACCTATAAGCTCTATACCCATTTGATTAAATTGTCTATATCTTCCTTTTTGTGATCTTTCATATCTAAACATAGGGCCAAAATAATATAGTTTATTAATTTTTCTTTTTTTATCCATTGACTGCTCTATATAGCTTCTAATTACTGCGGCAGTTCCTTCAGGTCTCAATGAATATATAGAAGATTTATCAACTTTCCCTTCTTTGAATAAATAAAAATCATACATCTCTTTCGATACAATATCAGTATCAGATCCAATACCGGTTGTAAAAGTATCTTTATTTTCTATAACAGGAGTTATTATTTCTTGAAAATTATATCTTTTTGCAATCTCTGTAATGATTTCTTTTACAGAATTAAAAATAGATGTATTTTCAACAACTTTATCTGAGAGTGGATATATATCTTTAAAGCCCTTAATTAATTTCATAACTATATTGTGAAATCTTAATTAAATATTGTTTATTAATCAATTAATCAATAATATATTAGAGTGAGAATATTATATGTTGGTAGTCCAGAATTGTTTGGATCAGGCGCAAGTAGCATACATGTTGCTAAAATGGTTGAGGCTTTTGGCCATTTAAAACATGAAGTTGATTTATTGATTCCAATTAAAAAAAATAAGATTAACGATTTTTACATGTATTATTCAGTTAATAAAAATTTTAAAATTATTAATTCTGTTGGTGTTAGCGCCGGATCACTTAGACATTTTTTACATGGAATAATATCTCTATTCTCAATTAAAGAAAAATATAATCTCATTATTACAAGAAATATAACTTTTGCATTTTTAGGTTCATTTTTTTTAAAAAATATTATTATTGATATTCATCATCCACCGATAAATTTTTTTTCTAAAATTGCGATTAAAAGATTTATAAAAAGTAGTAATGTTAAAAATATAATATGTAATTCTGCAGGAACATATAGACATATTAATGCTAATAATATTAAGAAAGCAAAAATTTTACCAAATGGTGTTGATTTAAAAAAATTTGATAAAACATATGATTTAGACATATTAAGAAAAAAACTCAAAATTAATAAAAATATAAAAATAGTTTCATATATAGGAAATCTATATCAAGGCCGTGGAATTGAAATGATAATAAAATTATCAAAACATTTTGAAAATTTGTTTTTTCTGTTAGTTGGTGGAGAGAAAAGCGATATAGAGAATTACAGAAACCTGTTATCTGAGGAAAATAAAAACATCCTATTTACAGGGCATATACTTCAATCTGATATTGTAAAGTATTATAAATTATCAGATTTTTTAATTATTCCATATGAAAATAATTTTACTATAAAAGGAAGTATTAATGCGGCTACTTTTTCATCTCCGATTAAACTATTTGAGCATTTAGCATCTGAAAAACCTATAATAGCATCAAATATAGATTCTATTAACTCTATTCTAGAAGATGGTCAAGATGCAATTCTAATTCCTGAAGGTAATTTTGAAGAATATGTAAAAAAAATTACAAATTTAGTTAATGATGAAAAACTTCAAAAAAAATTATCTGAAAATGCAAAGAAAAAATCTTTAAAATTTAGTTGGATTAATAGGGCAAAAGGATTTATTGATCAATAAATTGAACTAGAATTTAATGTTTGTTGAAGTTCTTCGATACTGATTGCAGCTAAAGTTATTAATTGAATTGTTCCTCGAGCACCTAATTCTATTGATACTCTTGAAATAGTTTCATTATCAGGCGCCTCTAATATATTTATAAAGTCAAATTCTCCTAAAACTGCATATTGTTCGATAACTTTTGCGCCCATTTTCTCAATTTCATCATTAACTTCTTTTATTCTTTCAGGTCTCATTTTAACAGTCTTTCTTCCTTCATCTGTTAACTTACTTAGCATTATAAATTTTTCCATCATATTTCATCCAATAAAAATTTTTCTATTTCATTCTTTGGTAGTGCACCAATTATTTGGTTTTTTAATTCACCTTTATTAAAAACTAACAAGGTTGGAATACTTTGAATTCCATATTTTGCGGCATATTCCTGATTATCATCTACATTGATTTTAATTATTTTAATTTTGTCTTTTAATTCAATTGATATTTCTTCTAAAACTGGCGCAACTGCTTTACAAGGTCCACACCAAGGTGCCCAAAAATCAACTAATACGGGAATATCAGATTTTAAAACATCATTTTCAAAATTAGAATCATTACTCTCAATAACATTACTCATCAAAAATCTCCTACATTATATTTTAATAAAAAAAAATAAATTATCAAAAGTCCCTAATTAAGTTAAAATTATATTTTATTACCTAGGAGTTATTATGTCTAAAAAATTTAGAATTGAATCTGATTCCATGGGTCAAATGAAAGTCCCTAAGGATGCACTATATGCGGCTCAAACTGCTAGAGCAATAGATAATTTTCCTATTAGTAATTTAAGATTTAAAAGGCCATTCATATCTGCATTAGGAATTATTAAGTTTGCATCTGCAAAAGTAAATGCTCAGTTAGGTCTTATCTCTAAATCTGTTTCTAAGTCGATAATGAAAGCAGCTGATGAAGTAATAGAGGGTAAGCATGATGACCAATTTGTTGTAGATATTTTTCAGACTGGTTCCGGAACATCATCTAATATGAATGCTAATGAAGTCATATCGACATTAGCAAATAAATACCATAAAGGTAAGTACTTAATCCACCCAAATGATCATGTTAATTTAGGACAATCTAGTAATGATGTAATACCTACAGCAATGCATATTTCATGCAACTTACTAGTTACTAATCTTTTAATTCCAAAAATGTTGATTTTGTATAAAGAATTAAATAAAAAAGAAAGAAAATTTAAAAATATTTATAAAATAGGTAGAACTCATTTGCAAGATGCTACTCCAATAACATTAGGACAAGAGTTTGGTGGTTTTTCACAAATGGTTCAAAATTCAATTCAATTTATTAAAGAATCAAATAAGGCCTTAACATTTTTAGCTCAAGGCGGGACAGCAGTTGGAACAGGTATTAACAGTCATCCAAAATTTGCAAAGAAGTTTGCAAATGAGGTCTCAAAAATCACTAAAGTTAAATTCACCGAAGCTGAAAATCATTTTGATTCGCAATCTTCAAAAGATGGGATTGTAAATCTTAGTGGATCCTTAAAGACTTATGCAACTTCTTTAATGAAAATTGGAAATGATATAAGATGGCTCGGTAGTGGTCCAAGATGTGGATTTGGAGAGATAATTATTCCTTCTATCCAACCTGGATCCTCTATAATGCCAGGGAAAGTAAATCCTGTTCTTGCTGAATCTCTTACTCAAGTTTGTGCACATGTTATAGGAAATGATTTAACTATAACCATTGCGGGGCAATCAGGTAATTTTCAACTAAATGTTATGATGCCTGTGATGTTGCATAATTTAATGGAGTCAATAGAGCTTTTATCGTCATCATCTGAAATTTTTGCTACTGATTGTATAAAAGGTATAGAAGCGGATAAGAAAATTTGTGAGGGATATATAGAGGAGAGTTTAGCAATGTGTACAAGCCTAGCTCCAATCATTGGCTACAACAAAGCTGCAATGGTTGCAAAAAAGGCTCATGAAACTGGAAAAACTGTCAGAGAAATTGTTAACGAGGATAAAATATTATCAAAAGAAGAATCTGATAGGGTACTTAATCCAATAACAATGGTGAAGCCAAGTTTATGAAAAATAAATTATTTACTAAAGTCAGTAATATTGATGATATTTCGTTAAGTGTAGAGTATTTTAAAGATAAATATTATCCAGATATTTTAAAAGAAGTTGATTTGCTTGAAAACATTGTAGAACAAATAAAACTTGAACCTAGAATATTATATGACGAAAGCTATGTTAAAGGATGGAAAGATGAACTAACGCTTGAACGTGAGTCATTAATTAAAATTGTAATTAATTTACTACAATCTGTATTAAATGAACTTGAATCTGCTCATACATTATTATCATCCAAGAAAAACTTTGACAGATGGTCAGAAGCAAAAAATTGGCTCAAATCCATTTTTGAAGCAGCATCCTCTGGGTCACTTTCTAAGTTGGTTTATTATGGACCTGATGCAGACAAATCACCTACTGATAAAAAGTTATTATCCGAATTTACTTCATTAAAGAACAAAATAGAAAAATTTTTCAATAAATATTATCCATTTTTCTTAGAAAGCGCAAAAAAAACTAATAAAGGTGTCATAATGCTTTCCAATCATGTCAATACTTTATTAATTGATGAGGCTTTATGCAACTTTGCTATAATTTATCAAAAATCCTCAATGCCATACTCCGGTGTTATTGCTTCCAGACCTTTACATGAGGTCAATTCTATAGATAAAATAGTAATGCATATTTTGGCAAACAAATATAGAACTACTTACCAGTCAATTTCCATGAGAATGAAATTGATTTAGCAATGGGGTTGATAATAAAATGGGAAAAATAAAGGAAGATCCATGGATAGATTCAGTTATTTTAAGTGATGATTTTTTCAAAGAGATTAAAAATTTTGTTGAAAGAGTACATGAAGGCAAGACAGGTATTTTATCTTGGCTCTTTTTCTGTAAGTATTTCAGAGATTTTCAGAAAACAAAGAATCCATTACATTTGGCATTAGCTATAAAAGAGCATCCAATTGTCCTTGATCACCCGACAATTAGATACCAGATTATAGCATGGTCCCTTCAAGCAAAATATCCTTATCCAGAGGATAAACAAAATATAATTAAATTTGCAGAGGGAATGAGAGGACATGATTATCCAAATAAAAAAAGAAGAAAGCTTCCATTTAGTAATGAGCATGTTGTAGGAACATATAAATATATATATAAAATGATTTCTGATATGAAAAAGGAATTGAAACCGCAAAATGAAATGGAGATGAACTTTGCTCTAAGAACACTGTTTAACCCTTCAAAGGCTAAAATAATTCCTTTGGAAAACAAGATAGAAGAGTGGTCATCAATTAGAACTATAAAAGAGTTAACTCTGAAAATTACTCAATATTTCTTAAGTTATAAATGGAGTTTAGAATACAAGAATGACTTTGTTAAAGATAAAAACCAATTACTAGTTCCACCCAAATTAATACCAATGAAATGGATTGAAAAAAAAGTACTCGGAAAGAAATAAAATTAATTATCTAAATTACTTTCATTTTTTTGATTTACAAATTCAATTTTTGACCATCTTTCAATTAAAAAATTAAAAACTTTTTCCGCTTCATTATAAGATTCTTCTTTAATAAGTTCTTTAATATCATTTAATATACTCACTGAATCCTCTTTATCTAAACTGTTTTGAGGCAGGCTTGCTAATAAATCTCCAAAGTTAAGTATTAAAATACTATCTTTATCAAATCCAGTTAGCCAGTTTTCTGTATCTTTCAGGTCAGCCAATATATTTTTAAAATTCTCTGTGAATTTTTCATTTTTATTTTGATTTATATTTAAATTAAAAAATTCATTAATAGACGATAAACTATCAATTATTGTGCTTGTGTAATGAATAGCACCAAATCCCCAATGAGTCTTAAAAACTTTTTTTTGATTTTCATTAAATAACATGAGCCAATGGATTGGAACCAGATTATTTACTAAAAATGAATAGTTTTGCCTATTTTCATTTAAATCAGATGGACATATATAGTACTCGTCATTTTCTTTTATAAATAAACATTGTTTCAAGTCTTTAATTTCCATGTTTAAATGATCAGCTAAAGATTTCTCAAAGTTTTCATATTCGCTTCCAAACCAAATACCATAAGGTGAAGTAGGACCTCCCCAATAACTCTCATAAAATGATGTATATTCTCTCCAATATTCTTTATTCTTTGAAGATTTTTCAAGGTTTTCATAAACCTGTAAATAGCAAGCTGGCATATATTGATTTTCCTATATTTATTATTATAATTCAATGTGTTGTATGAGAGTTTTTATTATTAATTTTTTAATTTTTTCTTTTTTGATAAATATTTCAGCATTAGCAGAAGAGCCTGTTTTTTATGAAACTGTTCCTATGTGGGGAAAAATGATTATGTTGAGTGTCGCATTTGCAATACCAACTAAAATCATTCTTGCTCATATTGGTTTATTTGAATTCTTAGATTCAGATTCCTTTCCGAAACCACCACCTTTGACAAAAACTCAAACAGAATTACTGGCTGCCGGAATAGTTGGATTGGTCTTTGGTTCATTTATGACAGTTATTTTTATAATAGTTTCATAAATACTTAAAATTATTGTTAATTTTTATTTTTTTATGTGTTATAGTAGCCATAAAATGTCAATTAAAGTTGATCAAATCATTAGGTCTGATAGAAAATCACTTGAAATTCAAATTTCTGTCGAGGGATATATAATTGTTCGCGCTCCTATTGAAGAGACAAATGAGAATATAGAAAAATTTCTGGAAGAAAAAAAATTTTACTTACTTAGAACTCAGCAAATTACAAAGGCAAAATATTTAAATGACTTGCATAAAAAATATGAAGAAGGTGAGAAGTTCCTATACTTAGGAAAACAGAGACCTCTCAAAATTGTAGAAAATAAATCTATTCCACTAAAGTATGTTGATGGAACCTTTTTTCTTTCTAAATCTTTTTTGAAAGTAGCAAACAAAGTATTTATAGACTGGTATAAAGAAAATGCTAGAACTTATATTTTAGATTTAGCTAATAGATTTTCAAAATTATATAATATCAATTATACAAAAATAAAAATTCGTGATGCACATTCTCAGTGGGGATCCTGCTCAGGGAATGGTGTTCTAAATTTCAGTTGGCGATCAATATTAGTTCCACATGAAGTGATTTCATATTTGGTTGTTCATGAGTTAGCTCACATTGTTCATCCAAATCATTCAAGTGATTATTGGATTGAGGTAGAAAAAATGATGCCGGAATATATTAAGTATGAAAATTGGCTTAAAAAGAATGATCATATATGTTCCATGTTCAAAAATGATTTAGGATCTTTTAATAAAAAAATTTCTTCCGATAAAAAATTAGGTGTAAAAAATCCAAATGACCAGCTTGAATTCGAACTTTAAAAATTTTTATTCAAAATTTAAAAAAATTCTAAATAGAATTTTTATATTTATTTTAGCTATGCCTATGGGCATACCTTTATTGCTTCCCTTTTTTTTAATATATGGAATATATTTGAGTTCATCCAGCGATGGAAGATTGAAATTGAAAAATTACTATAATAGCTTCAGGCGATCCATAACACTATTAAAAACCAAAGATGGCAGAAAAATACTAATAAAAGAATTAAAAAGCTTCTGGAATGGTAGTAATTAATTCTAATGAATAACTATTTTATACAAAAAATACATCATAACTATAAAAGTTGACAGGAATATGAACCCAAAAATTTTTTTATCCATATACTTATTATAATTAATATTGTTAATTTTATTTGATTTAAATTAAATGTCGGTATAATAAACTCTATGCAAGGTATTGATTTTAAAGAAAAAAAAGCAGAAGAAACAATAGTTCAATCTATATATCCCGATGGTTTACTTGATAAGACATTATTTAGACCTAAAATGAAAGGTAATGTCCAAATGACAAGTGAGAAAGGTGAAGGTTATCACAGTCATAATCCTTTTAAATTAGTTGCTTATGATTGCTTAGAAGAATATTTAACCACTAAAGATCCTAATAAATTAATAGAAGCCGTTATGCATGATATCTCTTTATTGCAGGGTAGGGTTATTGAAGATCCTGAATCTTGGGATCCCAATACAATGCAAGGTGACGAAATAATTGATATAACAATTCTTTCTATGGCACATATTGGGACTTATAACGAATTATTAGATAAAGTAACACCTCCTACAGTTGTATGGTCTACTATAAATTACTGGAGGTCATATTTAACTTTTAAAAGAGCTGCTTTTAATGCTGGAGAAGCCCAAAGTTATCTGGAGAAATGTTTTTTAAGATTAGGTGGTGCCTTGATTCCTTCTATAATTCCAGTAGCTGATGGTGCTTTTACTGAAGAAGAAAGAAAGTATCGTGAAATGAAAAGTGCCTAATTATTTTATTAATGACAAGAAATTCCAAACTTTTTAAGTCTCCAATAGTTATATGGTAGTGGTGTTAAAAATCCAGCTAAAAGAACTGGACCGATGGTTTGAATATTTATAACAGCCTTACCATTTAGAATAAAGTCCACTGAATTCATTGCTATTTCCATTCCAATCATGCTAATTAGGCTCATACCAAGAGCAATTTTTAAAGATTGCAAAAATTTAAAATCCTTTAATAGTATTATTGTTTCAAGAATAATGCTAGTTGTTAAGCCTGCTAAAATTGCAATAATCATTACATTCATAATTGAAAGGGAATGTTCTATATTTTGAAAATAAAAAATTGTTCCTAAATCTCCAATAGAGCATCCTATTAAGCACCACATTGTATTAATTGATGATTTTTTCCAAGTATGTTTACACTTCCACATATTATTTCCTTTTCACTAGATAAATTATAATAACTACCATTAAGATGCATGTTATTGTGAAATAATAAAATATAGTATCTTGAATCATAACAGTAGTTATAATAACCTATAAATATTATGAGTCGAGAATGTACAGGTGGTTCTAGTGTTGCAGTCATTGGTAGAACAATGATTAATGAAACTGATGCTGAACTGCATATGAAAAAGTATAAATATTATGACAGGGCTGATTTATTTCCAGAAAATATAAGGACAATGGAAATCAAAGAATGGCAAGAATTTGCAAGAAAAAATCCATACCTTGCGAAATTTTTCAATAAAAAATTACCAGGATATTTCCTTCTTGCTCTAGAGACCTGGAACTCTGAAGCTTCATTTGATATATGTAACCCATTAACAGAAAATATTTTTTCTGATGTCATAAGTTCTTGGAGAAATATTATTATTAATGGAGATGAGAAATCTGAGGTTGCAAAGTCTTTATTGGAAAGTGTAGGGCAAGCATTAAGCTCTTTCCCGGGGAAAGATAAATGAATATTATAAGGTTTGTTTTAGGAAAAATAATTCTCTTTTTCGATTGGCTTACCTCTCCAAAGCCTCTAAATTTCAGTTCTGAAAAGCTTGAATTTATCCAAAATAAAGTAAAAAAAATGGAAATATATGAATTTAGAGCTTGTCCATTTTGTGTAAAAGTCAGAAGGTTTATGAAAAAGAATAATATTATAATTAAGGTTAAAGATGCTAGAAGAAATAAAGATTTTGCTAATGAACTTATAAATGGAGGTGGGAAATTGCAAGTACCATGCCTTCGATTCAATAATGATGAAAATAAATGGCTTTACGAATCTAATGATATTATTAATTTCTTCATTGATTACTTGGAGTTAAATAATGAACAAAAAAGATGATTTAAAGAATAAACTTTCACCAGTTCAATATCATGTTACTCAAGAAGCTGGAACTGAACCACCTTTTTCTGGTGATTTATATGATTGTAAACTTGATGGTCTTTATGAATGTGTATGCTGTGACACTGTATTGTTTACTTCAAAAACTAAATTTGATTCTGGAACTGGATGGCCTAGTTTTTACGATTGTTTTAATAAAGAATCCATTGATTTAAAGGAAGATTCCTCACATATGATGATTAGAATTGAAGTTTCTTGTAAAAATTGCGGTGCTCACCTGGGACATGTATTTGATGATGGACCAGGACCGACTGGCTTAAGGTATTGCATAAATTCTGCTTCATTAAAATTTATTAAGTCTTAATTAATTTAATTGTTGAAAAATGTTAAAATTAATCTATGACCATAATGGGAATAGTGATTGCATCTCAAGAAAAAAAGAAAGAGCTTGATAAAAATGCAAAAAAAATAAAGAGAAAGAAAGGGCAGTATGCTCAGCAGAGGCTATTCTTTCAACCCAGAACAAATCTTGAAGGAAGAAAAAGATACAGATGGGGATCTAATAAAAATCTTTTCCCTACTAATGTGGTGAACCCATTAACTTGTAAAGTTCCATCTTTTGTAGATTTTGTTGAAACTAAGGAGACTCGTTTCTTTTTTTATATGTTAGAAGATTGGAACTTTAGAGAGAGACTGAATCCCGTAGAAGAAGAATTAGCTTGTAGGGCTTTATTACATTGGAGATTAAGACTAATGACCGGATCTGTAGATGATGAAGAAAAGAAAATAATTAAGTTCTATTTAAAAACTGCTAGTAAGATAATTGATGATACAATGCCTAGAAAATCTTTTTGGCCATACTCTGACGGCTTGGTTCATGTATATAATATCCAAAAAGATCGTTCTTATAAAAATAGAAATAGAAATTCAGCGTATATATCTTTTAATAATGATGAGCCTAAGAAATTTTATGATTTCTTTAATCAATTTAAAGAAAAATTATTACCTTATGAGCGTGATATTATTAATGAGAGTAATCTCAAAAAAAAAGAAACGTATTGGATTAGGACTTTAAAATCAATTTTTACAAAAAAAGATCTTCCAGATATGGTTCAGTTAAAATCAACATTTAATTATCAAAATTTAGATTTAATTGTTTCTTCTTATATATCTTGGAAACATAATATTATTAAGCCTCATAAAAAAGAACCATCAAAAGGATTAATAACCGATTGGAAATTAATTTATTCTATTTATAAAGAACTAGAACTTCTTAAAAATAAAAATCCTGAAAAATTTAAAACAAATGATGTAATGGTGATGAGTATTTAAAATGACTGTTTTTAGACTTTATAATGGCTCTATTATGAAAGAAGAACTTGAAAAATATCATAAAGAGGAGCATGCCAAAAGATATGGAACAAATGCTGAGTATAAGAAAAGTTCTTTTAATCTAGGATGGAGAATACAACCTAAAACCTCTACTAAAGGAAGAAAAAAATATAAGTGGGGAAAAGATAGTTCTGTCCATCCCAATAATTTAGCTAATCCATTCACTAAAAATGTTCCTGCTTTAATTGATTTTCTAGAAACTAAAGAGCCAAGATTCCTGTTTTATACATTAGAGGATTGGGATATGAATTCTAAAATTGATTTATCAGTAGAATCTGAAATTATTTCAAGAGCTGTATTGTATTGGAGATTAATGATATTTACTAATCAATATGACCAGAATGAAACTAAAAAAGTTAAATATTTTCTTAAGACTGTATCAATTATTTGCGAAAAAAAATTTAAACAAAATGGTATTAAATTATATAGTGATGGGATAATCCATTCTTTTACAAATGATAGTTTTGAGTTGAATTTGAATCCATTTAATAAAATTATCTTCATAAAAACTTATAATAAATTTTTAAGTGAAATTAAAACTTATTATAGAGAAAGTAAATCTATGAATCAAAATGAAAAGAAAAAATATTGGATAAAGGTATTTAGTTCATTAATTAAAAATTTTCAAAAAAAATTCTTAAAAATTTTTGATAAGATTAATATTAATAAAATTCAAGATATTGTAATTATTTATTTTTACATCAGTCATAATTCTCTTATAAAAGATAAAAATATTTCAGTAGATTTTAATATGTTTTATGATTTAGTAGTTAATCAAAACATCTTAATTTCTAAGGAAATAAGTGATATATCAGTTACTTTAATAAATTGATTTTGAAAAATGTTTAATTGATGTATCTTGTTTTTAATGTTTCTTACTTTTTTAGTTGTTGGTTTAGGTGGTTTTTTGGGAGCAATAACAAGATTTATGGCAAACAATGCTGTAGCAAATCAACTACCTTCAAAGCCATATATGTCTACAGTTCTAGTAAATATAATTGGATCGATTTTGTTAGGTTTTTTTTATTATGTTTCATCTCAACTAGATTTGAAACCTAATATTAAAGAATTTTTTGTTGTTGGTTATCTTGGTTCATTAACAACGTTCTCAACTTTTAGCTTTGAGTTTAATAATTTAATAAATGATAAAAATTTTATTAAAGCATTTACTTATTTATCTTTAAATTTAGTATTAGGTTTTCTATCGATTTATTTTTTTATTAGGCTAATTAAATAATTAGGTTAAGAATTTGACTGCTTTGTTAATCCCATCAATAGTTAGTGGAAACATTTTATTTTCAGATAAATATCTAATATAGTCTATAGATTGAGAATAATCCCATTCATCTATTTCTATTGGATTAAGCCATGCAATTTTATTGAAATGACTTTTAAGTATCTTGAAATAGTGTTCACCTGGTTTTTCATTATAGTGCTCTACTGAGCCATTAATATGTGTCACTTCGTATATTCCCATAGATGCATCACCAACAAATATAACTTTATAATCACTACTATACTTATTAACTATGTCATAAAGGTTAATAGTTTCATTACGCCTATCATTATCTTTCCAAACACCTTCATATATAAAATTGTGAAAATAATAAAATTCTAAATTTTTAAATTCATATTTAGCTGCAGAAAAAAGTTCTTCACATAAATTAATATGTGGGTCCATGGAGCCTCCAATATCAAAGAAAATCAAGACTTTAATTTGATTTCTTTTCTCTGGTCTTGTTTTAATATCAATAAAACCACCATTATCTGCTGTTTTTTTTATAGTTTGATCTAGATCAAGTTCTTCATTTCCTTGAATCCTAGCAAATTTTCTCAATTTTCTAAGTGCTACTTTGATGTTTCTTGTTCCTATTTCAATACTATCATCAAGATTCTGAAATTTTCTTTCATCCCAAACCTTAGCAGCAGAAAAATTTCTATTGCCATCTTGACCAATTCTAATACCAAAAGGATTTGAACCATAAGCACCATAAGGAGATGTTCCACCAGTACCAATCCATTTATTCCCTCCCTGGTGTCTTTCCCTTTGCTTGTTAAAGGTTTCCATAAATTTTTTCATTAGTTCTTCCAAATCTGCAAGAGATTTAATTTTTTTTCTATCTTCCTTAGATAATGATTTTTCAAATTGTTTTCTAAGCCATTCCTCCGGTATCTCGTTTTTTACAAAATCAAAATCTAAATTTTCTATACCTTCAAAAAAAATACCAAATGCTTTATCATATTTGTCATAAAATCTTTCATCTTTAACCATAATTGATCTACTTAAAAAATAAAAATCCTGAACTGTATTATTTATTAAATTTGAATTTAAAGCTTTTATTAAATCTAATAATTCTTTTAATGAGACATTTACTCCTGATTTCTTAACAGTATTAAAAAATTCTATTAACATTAGCTCTCTCTTCTAAGCATGAACCTTAACCTTTCTAACATTTGAACATCTTGCTCATTTTTCAACAATGCACCATGAAGAGGAGGTATCGCTTTTGTTTGGTCACGTTCTAAGAGAATTTCCCTTGGAATATCATCAGATAACAAAAGTTTAATCCAATCAATCAATTCAGAGGTTGATGGATATTTCTTAAGATTTGGGACTTCTCTTAAATCAAAGAAAATATTTAATGCTTCTGTTAACAACTTCTTTTTAATCTTTGGAAAATGAACATTTATTATAGATTCCATTGTTTTTTTATCTGGGAAATTAATATAATGAAATATACACCTCCTTAAAAAAGCATCTGGTAGTTCTTTTTCATTGTTACTTGTTATCACAACAATTGGCCTATTTTTAGCAACTATATTTTGTTTAGTCTCATAAACATAAAATTCCATTCGATCAAGCTCTTGTAATAAATCATTAGGAAATTCAATATCAGCCTTATCAATTTCATCAATGAGTAATACAACTTTTTCATCAGCTTTAAAAGCTTCCCATAATTTACCTTTTACAATATAATTAGAGATATCTTTTACCCTAGAATCACCTAGTTGTGAATCTCTTAACCTAGTTATTGCATCATATTCATATAATCCTTGTTGGGCTTTCGTTGTTGATTTAACATGCCACTTGATAATTTTGAGGCCAAGTCCAACAGCTATTTCTTCAGCTAATAAAGTTTTTCCTGTTCCAGGCTCACCTTTTACAAGTAAAGGTTTTTCAAGAGTCACCGCAGAATTTACAGCTAATTCTAAATCTGGTGTGGTTACATAATTTTCTGTAGATGTGAATTTTTTCATATATTTATTATAATGTTTAATCAATAATTAAAAAACTAATAAATTAAAAAAAGGTATTATTAAATATGCAAGAAAATGAAAAAAGACTTAAAAGAAAGAGCCCCGAAGCAAGAACAAGCCTGATGGTTTTTCCTAATGATACAAATGATTTTGGTACCATGTACGGTGGGAGACTCATAGAATTAATGGATATGGTTGGTGGTATTTGTGCCAGGCGTTTCACGGGTACCAAAGCAGTAACAGCTTCAATAGAAGATATGCAGTTCTATAAACCAATTAATAAAGGAGATATTATAGAAATAACATCGAGCGTCATATGGACTGGTACTAAGTCATTAATCATTAAAACAAAAGTAACCAAAGAGGAATATACTGAAGAGAAGATTATTTGTTCAAGAGCTTATTTCTGTTTTGTTGCTATTGACCTAGAAGGAAAACCTGTGGTTGTTCCTGAGTTGTTAGTTGAAAGTTTAACCGATAAAAAGAACTACGCGATAGGTCAAGAGATTCGTAAGAGACAAAAATTAGAAGAAAAAAGATTTCAAATAGAGCTTAAAGAGAATTTATAAATTTATGCAATCTTATAATTATATAATTTGGGATTATTCACCATTTTTGTACTATTCGGATTATTTTCAACTCAGAATTTATTCAGTTCTATTTGCTTTAGGCCTATTATTTGTTTACATGAAAGTTTCCAAAAAATTTCTAGATAAAAATTATGATATAGAAAATTTTCTTTTTAAACTTATCATTAGCACATTAGTTTTTTCAAGAATATTCCACTGCTTATTTTATCAATTCGAATACTATTCTAGTAATTTAATTGAGATTTTGTTGCCCGTGCAACTTTCAAGTTTTACCTTCACGGGTTATCAAGGTTTGTCAAGCCATGGAGGACTTTTTGGATTGTTTCTAGGACTATTTATTTTTCAAAAAAATAAAATTAAATTGCTTGATAGGCTTCATATTTTACTAAATATTTTACTGTATTCATTTATTTTGATGAGTCTCATAAGAATAGGTAATTTATTCAATTCTGAAATATTAGGCAAAGAGTGTTTTGAAATAAATTTTTTATGTTTTATATTTCCATCTTATGATATGTTACCAAGGTATCCTGTTCAGCTTTTAGAAGCTTTTTTATACTTTATTCTTTTCGTTTTTTTCAGATATTTTTCTCAGAGTGGTTATAGAGACAATGTAGTAAAATCTATATTTGCAATGCTTATTGCATTAGGATTAGTTAGATTTTTTGTTGAATTTCTCAAATTACCAAATACAAAAATAGTTTTCGAATATTTTAATATGGCACAGTTGCTTACATTATTACTGTTGGCTATATCATTTATAGGTTATAAATTTTTTGCTACAAAATCATTTAAATAATTGTATAAACGTTTAATCTACTAGGATATGAATAATACACCTAAGTTTAATTTCAATAAAGAACTACTAGATAGATTTATAAATACTGCACAACCTTATTTTTTTCCAACTGATGTAAAAAAATCAAAACTAAAGTTACTTATACTAATCTTAGTTTCAATTTTATCTGTAATATCTATAAGTCATTTTTTTATTATTTTTTTAGGATTCATGTTAGATACATTCTTTCCTAAATTTACAAATGATTTAGCACCAAATTTTAAAATTTATGTTAATAGCTTAAAAGAGCCAAATTTAATTTATTTATCACTTGGTGTTTTAAGTATTGGAATTTATTCTTTTTATACTAATTTAAAACATCTTCAAAATCGATATAGACCATGGCTACTCTTATTTATTATAATCATATTATTATTTTCTGTTACTGGCTTAAATGTAGGATTAAGTTATATATTTAGATTTTTAGATACTTCACTAAATACAAGAGAGGAAAAAGTTTTTTGGGATTTTCTATGGGTTTATGGAGGTGCAGTTTTATTAGCAGTTCCAATTATAGCCTTTTATCGTTTTACAAGATTAAAGTTTGGTAGATATTGGAGAGAATGGTTAACAAATAATTTTATTTCAAGATATTTTAATTATCGTTGTTACTATTTATTGGATTCTAATTCACTCAATTCAGACATAGATAACCCAGATCAAAGAATTTCTGAAGATATAAAACATTTTACATCCGTCACTCTTGATTTTTTAATAGATATTTTATATGCGATTCTAACCATAGTATCTTTTAGTGCAATATTATATTCAATTTCAAAAACATTAACTTTAGGATTAATAATTTATGTATTTATTGGAACTTGGATAGCAATATTAACGGGTAAAAAAATGATCCGAATATATTATGATCAATTAAGGTTAGAAGCTGATTTCAGATATAGCTTAGTTCATGTCAGAGATAATTCTGAATCTATAGCTTTTTATAGAGGTGAAAAAAAAGAGGTTAATAATGTTCTAAAAAGATTGTTTAATGCACTTAAAAACTTTGATTTATTAATAATTTGGCAATCAATAATTGATCTTTTCCAGTTTATGTATTCTAATTTGATGAGATTTCCAGTTTATATATTAGTAGCTCCACTGTATTTTGCGAAAGAAATAGATTTTGGAACGATTACACAAGCTTGGATAGCTTTTTTTCAAGTCTTTGGGGCGCTATCGATTGTTACTAATCAAATTGAGAATATATCATCTTTTGCCGCAAGTATTTTTAGGCTTGGAAATTTTAATGAAATGTTAAATAAAATTCCTGATGAAGAAAAAACTAATAATAGAATAAACTATCTAATTTCAAATAACGTCTCAGTTGATAAATTATCTGTTACCACTCCTGGCAGTGATAAATATTTAATAAAAGATTTAAGTTTTGATTTAATTAATCAGAATCTTTTAATTAAAGGTGAAAGTGGGGTTGGAAAGAGCTCTTTACTTAGAGCAATCTCTGGGATATGGACAATGGGTAAAGGTGAAATAAGTAAGCCTGATTTTTCAAATATAATGTTTTTACCTCAAAAACCATACATGATACTAGGAACTTTAGAGGAACAAATATCATATCCAAAACAACAAGGTGAATATTCATTTGATGAAATTAAAGAAGCTTTAAATAAGTTAGGCTTAGAATATTTAATAAATGATCATGGTATTAATTCAACCAAAGATTGGTCTAGAATTTTATCAGTAGGCGAGCAACAAAGATTAGGTTTTGCTAGAATTATTTTAAATAAGCCTAAAATCGCAATTCTAGATGAATCGACTAGTGCGTTAGACGAAAGGAATGAAGAAAATGCCTATAAATTATTAAAAGATACATCTATTGCTTATGTTAGTGTTGGTCATCGTTCAAATTTGAACAAATTTCATAATTTATCTTTAGAGCTAACAAAAAATGGTTCTTATAAGTTAGAAAAAATATAAAAAATATTTGACATAAAATATTTATTGAGTTTTAATAAAGACCTATGAAAGTTGTTAGCTCAATAGGATCAATGAAAAAAAGGCACCCTGATTGCCAAGTTGTAAAACGAAGAGGAAGAATTTATGTAATATGTAAATCTGATCCTAGATTTAAAGTTAGGCAGGGCTATAAGAAGAAAAGAAATAAGCTTTAATCATACGGATTCCCCATAGGATTATAAATTAGTTCATAAACTCCATTGTCACCATCTATTATTTTATGTTTTGCATCCCCACTAGGAAATTTTTCCTCTAACCATCCCTGCGCTTGTGAAACAGACGCTTCTTGAACCTTGATATCATAATTTAGCGGATCAATATTTGCTATTGATATTGTTTTCTGGATTGCATTTTCAGAGGAATCTGAATCAATCAAAAGCTCCTTAGAAAATTGTTTTGTATATTTATTGAATATTTCAACAAAAAATGGTTTGTTTTTAAAAGACATAAAAAAAATTTAAACTATTTTTTATAAAGAGTAAATATTTTAGTCCTCGTAGTTAAACGGATATAACAAGGGATTCCTAATCCCTAGTTCTGGGTTCGATTCCCGGCGAGGGCAATAATTGACTTTATATTATATTATTTTATAAATATTATGTGCTTAAATCTAATATTGAAAATGAGATAAGTAGAATTTTTAATCTAGATCAAGATACGTCTCATGCAGTTGTATCAAGTTTAATTGATTCTATCAGCTCATCGATTTCAAATAATAACAGGGTTGAAATTAGAGGTTTTGGAAGTTTTTTTAGTAAAGAATATAAGGCTTATAAAGGTAGAAATCCAAAAACAGGTGAAAGTGTTGAGGTTTCTGAAAAAATATTGCCCCTTTTTAGACCAAGTAAAGAATTACTATCTAAATTGAATAAATAAAAATGAAAAATCTTAACTTAAGAATCTATCCAGATGATGTATTACGTAAAATTTCCAAAAATATAGAAAAGATTGATTCAAATATAATTAATACAGTTTCACAAATGGATTTGTTAATGAATGAGAATAAAGGCATAGGACTAGCTGCTCCTCAAGTTGGAATTTCAAAACGTTTTTTTATTACAAAAGATTTTCAAGATGAAGACTCTGAAAAATTTTTAGTTTTTATAAATCCTACAATTAAAGAAATGTATGGAACAATTGAATCTAAGGAAGGTTGTTTAAGCATTCCTGGGTATTATGATTTGATTAAACGACATGAAAAAATCCTTGTTTCGTATTTAGATCAAAATGGTAAAAATATTGAAAAGGAATTTAGTGGAATGCAATCAATTGTTTTTCAGCATGAATTTGACCATCTTGAAGGAATTCTTTTTCCAGACAAGTTACCATTAATAAGAAAAGAAATCTTTTTTAAAAAAATTAATAAAGAATTTAAAAAATAACTATTTAATAGGTCTTAATTTTTTAGAAATTTTAGTTTTAAGTTTAAGCGCATCATGGGATAATTTTGAATTATCAGAATCTAATAAAAATCTATCCAAACCGCCAACCTTATTTAAAGTTCTCATTGTACTAGCAGCAATTTTAACCTTGTACTTTTCACCTAAAGTATCACTATTCAAGGTTACTGATCTTAAATTGACATCAAACTTTCTTTTTGTCTTATTATTCGCATGACTTACATTATTACCTGTCATAAATCTTTTACCTGTTAAAAAACAAACTTTTGACATATTAAACTCCAAATTAAAGTACTTATACTACCTAGATTATTTGACCAAAACAATTTTTTTATATCTTTTTAGATATTTTGAAATAAAATGATACTTATGAATACTAGCGAACTGTCAACTATAAATCCTTTTTTTGTAATGGAAATCTTAGAGGAAGCTCAACAACTAGAGAAAAAGGGTATGCAAATAGTCCATCTCGAAATTGGTGAACCAATAGAAAAAGTTGATCACAGAATTATTTCATTTGCAAAGAAGGCATTAGATAGAAATAAAGATAAATATACAAACAGTTTAGGATTGATTGAACTTAGACTTCTAATATCAAAATATTATAAAAATAATTTTAATTTAAGTATAGATCCCAATAGAATAATTTTAACACTCGGCAGTTCTGGAGCTATTATTTTATCTATTTTAAGCTCAACAAACTATGGCGATGAAATAATAATAGTAAAGCCACATTATCCTTGTTACCCACAAATAATTAAGATTTTAGGCCGAAAGGTTAAATTTTTTGAAACATTCGAAAAAGATAATTATCAAATAAATTTTAAAAAACTTTCAAATTCAATTACTAAGAAAACTAAAGCTTTAATAATAAACTCTCCTTCTAATCCAACTAGTATTTCTCAAAGTGAAGAAATACTAAAGAAAATTTCAGGTTTAAAGATTCAAGTAATAAGCGATGAAATTTATCAAGGTTTGTCAATTTCTAATAATGTAAGCTCAATATTTAAATATAATTCTACTAAAACTATAGTTGTTAATGGTTTTTCAAAATTATATTCAATGACAGGATGGAGATTAGGATATTGTATATTACCAAAAAAAATTATACGAGTAGGTCAGAAATTACAACAAAATATGTTTATATGTGCACCAACTTTATCCCAACATGCAGCTACTAAAGCTTTTTCAATTCCAGAAAAGAATAAAAATGTATTATTAATGAGCTATAAAAAAAAGAGAGATTATTTAATTAAAAACCTGAATAAAATGGGAATTAATATTGATTATTATCCAGATTCAGCATTTTATATTTTTTGTGATTTTTCTAAGTTCACAAATAATTCTTTAATGTTTTGTAAAGAAATTCTTAATAAAACAGGCTTAGCTTTAGCACCTGGTATTGATTTTGGTGACAATTATAAAAATTTTGTTCGTATTTCCTATGCCGGCTCGTTCAGTGACCTTAGAAAAGGTGTTAAATTATTAAGTAATTTTTTAATGAAATACAATGTTTAAATTTTATGGTTAAATGTAGATATGAAAAATAAAAAAAAATTAATTTTTGCTAATTTGAAAATGAATCTTAATTCCAACTCTCTAAATAAATTGATTGATGATTTTTTAGCAAAAGAACTAAGTTTTGAGGACGTTGATGTCATTTTTGCTCCCCCTGTTATTTATCTTAATGAAATTAGAAAAAAAAATAAAAATAAAAATTTTATGTTGGCTGCACAAAATGTATTTTATGAAGATTCAGGTGCATATACAGGAGAGATATCTCCTTTAATGCTGAGAGATGTAGGGTGTGAATGGGTTATGATTGGACATTCCGAAAGAAGAATCCATACATTAGAGACAAATGAGATGATAAATAAGAAAATAATTTCAAGCAGTAAACACAATTTAAATATTATATTTTGTGTAGGTGAATCTTATGAAGAAAGAAGAAATGGAAAGACTTATGAAGTTATTAGCGACCAACTCAAGAGAGGATTGAGAGATATTAATGAAAAACAATTAAGAAATATTGTAATTGGATATGAACCTGTTTGGGTAATTGGTTCAGGCGAAGCAGCAAATTTAAAAGATATTGATGAAGTCCACACTTTTATAGATAAGCAATTAAATATAATGTATCCTGAATCCAGTATTGAACCTAAAATTGTTTATGGCGGAAGTGTTAACAACAATAATATCTCTGATATAATGAAAATCCAAAATGTAGATGGAGTATTAGTAGGCAATGCTAGTTTAGACACTAATAAATTTTGTGATATTGTAATAACAGTTGGGAACTTAAATGATTGAAACAATAAAAGATAGTTTAATAATTTTTCATGCTGGCGTATCAGTGCTTTTAGTTTTATCTGTTTTGTTTCAACCTTCAAAAACTGACGATTTAGGATCAATGTTTGGGGGCTCCTCAGATTCCGTTTTTGGAGCTGATTCTTCCTCTTTTTTAAAAAAGCTTACAATATGGCTAGGAATAATTTTTTTTACTACTAGTTTAGCTTTGGGGTTTATATATTTAAAATATGATAAAAAAATTATTATTGAAGAAAGAGTTAAAACTCTTGAAAACCAGCAAGAAGTCTCTGAAATTGATTAAATTTAAGTTATGTTTGCCTTTCTAGACCGTTAATGTCCAGATGTTGACCTTGTTTTTCGATTAGTTACTCTAGTAAAAGAGAGAGATTAAAAGGAGGTTAATATGCCATACGTTATTACAGAACCATGCGTTGATATCAAAGATAAATCTTGTGTTGAAGCTTGTCCTGTCGATTGCATTTATGAAGTTGGTGATCAATTATTGATTAACCCTGAAGAATGTATTGACTGTGGAGCTTGCGTAAGTCCATGCCCAGTTGATGCAATTGTACATGAAGACGAAGTTCCAGATAAATGGGCGAGCTTTATAGAGAAAGCGGCAAACTTCTCCTTTGAAGGTTTAAATCCAGCGCAAAGAAAAGGTTAAGTGAATTGAACTTAACAAATATAGAAAAAACTCTCTGCTTGAATATTAATCACGCAGAGAGTTTTATTTTTAACACTAAATATGAATTAATTATAAAACTTATTTTATCCTCAAGCACTAATGAATTCAGAGCTTGTGAAATCGGTAATGAATTAATTAAAGATTATTGTAGTATAGATGATCTAAATAGGGCTGATTTAAAAGATTTAGAATTTAAAATTAAAAAAATTGGATTTTATAGACAAAAGGCACTTAGGCTTAAAAAAGCTGCTCAATTAATTATTCAAAAATTTAATGGAGTAATACCTTCAAAATACGATGATTTAATATTGATTCCTGGAATTGGACAAAAATCAGCTAAAAAGTTTTTATCTTTAGTTGAAGATAGTAATTATGTAATGGTTGATACACATTTAAGAAGAGTAATTAAAAGATTATTTAATTCATTTGAAAATTTGAAAGATAATGAAATTGAAAAATTTGTTATTGATAACATTGAAAATAAAAACCTAACAAACTTTTCGAATCTAGTAACTAGTTTTGGAAAAGATTTTTGTACTAGTTTAAAACCTAAATGTTCTATTTGTTTTTTTAAAAACTTTTGTAATTTCGATAAGTAATAGCATAATATCATTAATATGAACATATGTATTATCGGAACAGGATATGTTGGTCTTGTAACCGGTTCTTGTTTAGCGGATAGTGGTAATAATGTTATCTGTATAGATATTGATAATCATAAAATAGAGCAATTAAAAAATGGAATTATAGGAATATATGAGCCTGGTTTAGAAAATATTGTTAAAAGGAACTATGATGCTGGGAGATTGAGCTTTACTACTGAATATTCTGAAGCCATTGAAAAATCAAAAATAATTTTTCTAGCTGTCTCAACTCCACCTAAAGAGGATGGTTCCGCAGATCTAACTTTCATTAAAAATGCTTCCTTAAAATTAGCAGAATATATAAACAATTACAAAGTAATAGTTACAAAAAGTACTGTTCCTGTCGGTACTACAAATATGTTAAAAGATATTATATCTTCTAAAACAGATAAACAATTTGATGTTGCTTCAAATCCTGAATTTTTAAAAGAAGGATCAGCAGTTAATGATTTTATGTTTCCAGACAGAATTGTTGTTGGTGTAGAATCAAAAAAATCTGAACAAATTTTAAGAGATTTATACGAGCCTTTCTTGAGAAAAGAAGATAGGTTGATTTTTGTGGATATTAAGTCATCAGAGGTATCAAAATATGCCTCCAACTCAATGCTTGCAACAAGAATTTCATTTATGAATGAAATGGCAAATTTATGCGAAAAAGTTGGAGCTGATATATCAAATGTTAGAAAGATTATGTCTCATGATAAAAGAATTGGTAAAGAATTCCTCTATCCTGGATTAGGATATGGTGGTTCATGTTTTCCAAAAGATGTAAAAGCGATAATAGAGGTTGGTAAAAATTTTGGAGTACCTATGGATCTTTGCTCATCTGTTGATAAAGTCAATAATTTACAAAGAGAAATTTTTTTCAATAAGATTAAAGAATATTTTAAAGATCTAAAAGGATTAAATATTTCAATTTGGGGTTTGTCATTTAAGCCAAATACCGATGATATAAGAGAAGCACCTTCAATTAATGTCATTAATAATTTATTAGATAATGGAGCTAATATATCAGTTAACGATCCAGTAGCAATGGATAACTTTAAAAAAGTTTTTGGAGATAAAATAAAATATAGTGAAAACAATTATGATATACTTGAAAATTCTGACTGTCTTGTAATTAATACTGAGTGGAGTGTATATAGACAACCCGATTTTGATTTGATAAAGAAAAAAATGAAAAAGCCAATAATATTTGATGGAAGGAATTTGTATAATCCTCAAAAATTGAAATCATTAGGATTCTACTATTCCAATGTTGGATTTACACCTGATAATGAATAGAAAAATTGATATTTCTTCAAAAATTTCTAATTTAAATGGAATAGGACCAAAGTATTTAAAGATTTTTGAAAAAATAGGTATCAATAGTATTTTAGATCTTTTGCTTTATTTTCCAAGATCCTATAACGATTACAGAAAAATTAAAAATATTATAGATTTAAAGCCAGACGAAGAAGTCACAATCAAAGGAGAGGTGATATTGTCGGGACTAATAAAATCTAGAAGAAAAATTTATGAAGTTCAAATAAATGATGGAACTTCAAATTTTAAAATAATTTGGTTCAATCCAATCTATGGGTATCTAAAAGATAATTTCAAAATTGGTTCACATATAATATTGTCTGGTAAAGTTCTTAAGTCAAAGAATTCAAAAATCTATCAAATGATAAACCCAAGTCCTGATAAATATCTTATTTTTGATTCAGAAGAAAATATCGAGAACTTTGCAAATATATCCCCAACTTATCCCTTAACAAAAGGATTATCACAAAATAAAATAAAAAATCTAATCCAAGATTTATTAAGAAATTTTTCGTTTAGTAGTTTAGACATACTTTCTGAAGATATTCTTACCGAACAAAATATTCTTCAACTTTCAGAAGCAATAAAAGAAATTCATATTCCAGATAAAAATTCAAATTTGGTTGATATGGAATCATCTTTTTCAATATATAAATCTAAGGCACATAAATCAATTATATTTTTTGAATTTTTAATTTTATGTTTAGGGTTAAAAATAATTAATAGTAATAATCCTAAATCAAATAAAAAACATAAATCAAAATTAGTTAATTCTATGGTTGATCAAATTAAAGAAAAAATTCCTTTTTCATTAACCAAATCTCAAAATGATGTGATCAAAGAAATTTATCATGATATGGAGAGTGATAATCAAATGAATAGATTGCTTCAAGGAGATGTTGGAAGTGGAAAAACAATTATTGGTTTAATGGCGATGGCATATAGTTATGATAATAATTATCAATCCTGTATGATTGCACCTACAGAAATTTTAGCTGATCAACATTATTATTATTTAAAAAAATACATACCTCATGAAGAACTTGCTCTTTTAAAATCATCATTATCTCTAAAAGATAAAGAAATTATAATTAATAATATTAAGTCAGGAAAAGTGAAGTTTATTGTAGGGACTCACTCGTTATTTCAGCCTAAAATAATTTATAAAAATCTAGGACTAATAGTTATTGATGAGCAACATAGGTTTGGTGTTGAACAAAGAAAATTAATGATTGATAAAGGTTTTGATCCTCATATTTTAACGATGACTGCAACTCCAATTCCCAGAACCTTATCTTCTATTTTTTTCTCCAATTTTGATATTTCAATATTAAAAAATATAAATTGCAAAAAACAAAAAATAGTAACAGAGGTAGTTGATAAAAAAAATTATAAAGATTTAATAGATTCAGTTTATAATGAAATTTCAGCAGGTCGCCAAGTTTTTTTTCTATGTCCTTTAATAAACAAGTCTGAAAATGATGAATTTTTAGATTTAGTTGATGTTAATACTTTATATAATTATTTTAAGACTACTAAATTATCAGAATTTAATTTTGAAATTGTTCATGGAGAATTATCATCTGAAAAGAAGGAAAAAATTATGGATGAATTTAGAAAGGGCAATATAGATTTTTTGATTTCAACTACTGTTATTGAAGTTGGAGTTGATATTCCAAATGCTAGTATAATGATTATTCATAACCCAGAAAGATTTGGACTTTCACAACTACATCAATTAAGAGGAAGAGTAGGAAGAGGAAATTATAAATCCCACTGTTATTTAGTTGTTGATAATAAAAAATTAAATGAAAAGTCGTTAGAAAGAATTGATATTTTTTCAGAGACAAATGATGGCTTCGAACTCTCAGAGGTTGATTTATCCATCCGAGGACCTGGAGCTTTTTATGGGGCTGGCAGCCAGCAATCTGGAAATTATTTGAGTTTAAATATGGCTGATATAAAAAGAGATTTAGAAATTCTTAAAGATGCAAAAAATTGTTGTGATAAGATTGAAAAGTATGATTTCTTTAAAAAAAATTATGATCAAATACTAGAAAATATTAATATCTTATGGGGTAAAAGCATTAATCTTAAAAAAATTCTATAAGCAGTTATACTTTATTTATGTCTAATAATATAGAGTCTGCTACTTTTGGTGCTGGTTGTTTTTGGGGTGTCGAAAATAATTTTATGCAGCTTGAGGGTGTGATAGAGACCTCTGTAGGTTATATGGGTGGTTCCTTTAAAAATCCAACATATTTTGATGTATGTACTGGAATGACAGGTCACGCAGAAGTTGTTGATATTAAGTTTGATAATTCAAAAATATCATTTGAACAACTTTGTAATTTTTTCTTCTCAATTCATGATCCAACAACCTTAAATAAACAAGGCCCTGATGTTGGAACACAATATAGATCTGTAATTTTTACTCATTCTGAAAATCAAATTGAAGTATCCAAAAAAGTTATAGATTCTCTTAATAGTACTAAATTTAATTCTTTAATTGTCACTCAAATAAAAGATGCTAGTGATTATTATTTAGCTGAAGATTATCATCAAAAATATATTCAAAAAAATAATCTTTCATCTTGTGGAGGTTGATATCATGAATACTGTTAAAACTTTTTTTCTTCTTACCGTAATGACAATGTTTTTCATACTTATTGGTAGACTTATCGGTGGTCAATCAGGTATGATGTTCGCTTTTATTTTTGCACTTGGTATGAATTTTTTTTCATATTGGTTTTCACATAAAATAGTTTTAAAAATTCATAAAGCAAAACTAATTGAATCTTCATCTCCTATGATGTCCATGTTTAATAATTTATTAGTAAAAGCTAATATTAATGGTCCAAAATTGTATATATATGAATCAAATGAACCTAATGCTTTTGCGACGGGTAGGAATTATGAAAATTCAGTAGTAGCTGTTTCTACCTCGCTAGTAGAAGAATTAAATGATGATGAATTAGAAGGGGTTCTTGCTCACGAGATCGCTCATATTGAGAATAATGATATTCTAATTGCATCAATTGCAGCCACTTTTGCAGGTTCAATTAGTATGATTGCAAGTATGTTAAAATGGGGTTTGATTTTTGGTGCTTTTAGAGGTAACAGAGAGTCTGGTAGTGCAATTGGTCATCTTTTAGTAGCAATCTTAGCGCCATTGATTGCTCTAATCATTCAAATGGCAATTTCGAGAACTCGAGAGTTCAAAGCTGATTATACAGCTGCTCAAATTACAAAAAACCCACAGGGTTTATCATCAGCTCTAGAGAAAATTTCATATTTTTACGAAAATCATAAACTAGAAGAAGAACCTAGTCCTGCAACAAGTCATATGTATATTATTAGCCCTCTAGCCGGTGGAATTGGTAAATTATTTAGTTCTCATCCTCCAATGCAAGAAAGAGTTAAAAGACTGAATGAAATAACTTTCTAAAATTATTCATTCTTTTCTTTATATTCTGGTAAGTCAATTTTGATCCATATTATAACAATAAGTATTGATATGAAATATATAAATAAACTATTTTGAATACCTAGATAACTTTCTTTCATATAAATCAAGCCTGCAATCAAAGCTCCAATTGCATGGCCTAAAAAGTTCATAAGATAAAATGGCCCAGTACTAGTTGCTTTAAGATTGTTTGGAATATTAAATGTTAGTAAGCTGGGAAGAATTGAATTAAACACAGAGCTACCAAAGAAAAATAAAATTCCCAAAGCATATAATGAATAGTTATTTTTTGGTGCTATCAAATATATTAAGTAACCCAAAACTAAAAAAAACCATCCTGCTTTTACCATTTTATCTATCTTTTTTATCTTTTCGAAATATCTAACTAATGGATAAATAAATAATACTGCTGGCAAGAAAATATATAAATAGATTATTGGTAATTCATCTTTAGTTGCTCCAAGACTATTCCATGTAAGTGGATATGTATATAGCATCATGCTTAAGATTAATGATAAGAAAAACGAACCTAAATAAATTTGCGTTAAATTATTATTGTATTTTATTTTTGTTGAATTTATTTTTTCATTTTTATCATTTGGATAATATAAATACGTAACGATTGTTGCAATAAAACCTAAAATAAATAGCAAAATAAATATTGATTTAAAAGAATAAATAGAAGCAAAAAAAGGACCTATGATAAAACCTATTATAAAAGCACCACCAACTGATATGCCCATTATAGTAAAGGCAGAGGCTCTATTGTTTGCACTAGTATTTTCTGATAAAGTAGCAATTCCGATTGAGCTTATTGCTCCCAATCCTTGAATTAATCTGCCAATAATGAGAGTGTTAATATCTTTAGAAAAGTAACAAATCAAGCTACCAAAAATGAACATTATAAGACCTAGCATAACAATTTTTTTTCTTCCAAACTTATCACTTAGAAATCCCATTGGTACTTGCATTAATGCTTGAGATAAAGAGTATATACCCAATGCAATACCAGCTAAAAAAGCAGATGAATTCTCATATTCTGATGCATATAAACTAAAAATAGGTAATAAAACAAAAAGGCCAAATAATCTTAAAGAAAATATCAAGCTAACAACTAATGTTGATTTAAATTCGTTTTTGGTCAATGACATAGAGTATTATGAAATATATCATAATTTGCTAGACTTTTGTTTATTATGGAAATGTATTCATCTGTGTTAGATTTACAAAATGGGTCCAACAATAGCTTTTATAGATTCTAAAAAATTAGATAAAAATTTCTCATATCTAACTAAAAATATAAAAAATAATTCAAAGATTATAATGATTATAAAAGCAAACGCTTATGGGCACGGAGCTATTGAGGTTGCTAAAAAATTTGATAAGAAAATTGATTATTTTGGAGTTGCTAATTTACAGGAAGCAATTGAGTTAAAAGAAGCAAAAATAAAAAAAAATATTTTAATATTAGGTTCCATATCAAATGAAGAAATTACTGATTCAATCAAAAAAAATATAATTTTCACAATCTATGATTTATCACAACTTAAGTTCATAAACAAACTTCCATTTAAGAGAATTAAATTTCATTTAAAAATAGATACTGGAATGAATAGACTTGGTGTATCAATCAATGAAATTGATAAAATATTAAAAATAATAAACATGAATACTAAATTAAATATGGAAGGGGTTTATACTCATTTAGCTGAAGCGGATATAAAAAAATCCTCTTTTACTAAAAAACAGATAAGTTTATTTCATGAAATAGTAATTAAAATTCAAAAATCAGTAAATAGAATTGATTTTATTCATATTGCTAATAGTTCAGGAATACTAAATCACAATATTGATTTTTGTAATACGACAAGACCTGGATTAATGCTCTATGGACTTGGAACAAATAAGAATCTCAATCCTGTTATGACGTTAAAAACGAAGATTATAAAACTAAGAGATTTAAAACCAGGCGAATCTGTTAGCTATGGACGAACATATATCGCTAAATCTAAAAAAAAGATTGCTATTGTACCAATTGGATACGCAGATGGCCTTCCAAGATCTTTGTCAAATAAAGGATATTTATTTTGTAAAGGGAATAAATGTAAAATTTTAGGAAGAGTCTGTATGGATTTAACAATGATAGATGTAACCAATGTCTTAAGTCCAAAAATTGGAGATGATGTAATAATTTTTGGTGACAAATATCAAAGTGCTATGGATATAGGAAAATCTGCTAAAACAATCGCATATGATATTGTATGTGGAATTAGTAAGAGGGTAACAAGATTATACAAATAAAAGCATTAATTTTTTTTATATTAATTTTTTCTCCTTTTCATCTTTATGCAGAAGAAAAGACATACTTAGGTCCTCTTATAAAAGTTGATAAAGCTGAAGATTATAAAGTTTATGCATTCAGACCATTTTTTTATTATCAATCAAATTATGAATTAAAATATAAGTCCTTGGATATTTTATACCCTTTAATTGGCTGGACAAAAGATAACCAACAATCACAAATTAATATTTTTTTTAGATTGATAAAATATAGTAACTTTACTAACTATAGTAATAAAGATGAAAAAACTTTTGAAATTTTTCCGATAATAGATTTTTCGTGGGGTGGTGAATCTGAAAATAATTATTTTTCTATTTTTCCATTTTTAGGTTCAGTTAAAAATAAATATGCAAAAGAAAAGATTAGCTACTTCTTATTTCCTTTATATATGAAAACTTACAAAAAAAATTCATATAATACCCACTTCTTATGGCCAATATTTTCTAAAACATCTGGTAAATATTCAAAAGGATTTAAGTTTTGGCCTATTTATGGTTACACAACAAAAATTGATTCAGAATCATTAAAGACAATAAAAGAATCAAAGTTTTATTTGTGGCCTTTTTTTACATTTAAAAATGATAATACAACAGGAATAAATTTGGAAGAAAATAATTATTGGCCTCTTTATTTATCTGCAGAATCAAATGTTCATAGCTCACGAACTTTTTTGTGGCCTTTTTTTAATATTTATGAAGATAAAATTAGAGATCAAAAAACATATAATATGCCCTGGCCTATAATACAGTATAAAAGTGGAGCGAATATAAAAAGTAAAAGATTTTTTCCTATTTACTCATACTCAAAATCAAAATATGTTGAAAAAGGTTTTTTCATTTGGCCATTATATAGATATAAAAATGAAATTTTAGCATCAGAATATTTCAAAACTAAAAGTTTTTTGTTTTTTCTATACAAAGAGGATATTTCTTATGAGTTAGAAACAAATAAAATAATAAAGGAATTTTCAAGTTTGTGGCCAATTTATTCTATGGACTCAACTTCTGATGGCTATGATTTTCGTATTTTTGCACCCATAGAGAGTTTCTTTTCAAAAAATACAAAAATTAGAGAAATTTGGTCACCTCTTTGGTCAATAATTAGAATTAAAAAGAACAATGAAATTGAAACTACTTCGATTTTGTTTAATTTTATAAAATTTAATAAAAATTTAGAAACCAGAAAAAATAAATTTAGTATAAACTTCTTTATACCTTTAATTTCAAATGAATCTTCAGATAATACTAATGAATTTAATATTTTAGGTGGTTTTCTAGGTTTAAAAACTGGTGAGGACGCTAAAATTCGAATATTATATATTCCAATAGATTTATGAGAGGAATATATAATTTTTTTAATTCGGTAGGATTATTTTTAAATCTTTTTTGGCAAACTCTTTGTTCTTTAAAGTTTTTTTCAGTATCTATCGATAAGATTTTCTCCCAACTTTTTGATATGGGTAATAGGACCCTGCCCGTAGCTGCTCTAATTTCTCTATCCATCGGTGCTGTTTTAGCTTTACAAACCGGAATACAGTTATCGGAATATGGAATACAAGATAGAATAGGAGGAATAGTAGGTGTTTCTTTGTGTACAGAATTAGCGCCAGTTATGGCTGCTATTTTGATGGCAGGAAGAGTTGGGTCATCTATAACCGCGGAAATATCTACAATGAGTGTCTATGAGGAGATTTCAGCACTTAAAACTATGGATATAGACCCTATTAGATATTTAGTCTTACCACGTTTTGTAGCATGTCTTATCACACTTCCTTTTTTGGTAATATATATGGATTTAATTGGTTGGCTAGGAGGGTCTTTTGTTTCAAATCTTAATCAAAGTATATCTGTATCGTTTTCGGCATTTTATAATGATTTAAGTCAGGTTGTTACATTCTCGGATATTGCATCAGGATTAATAAAGTCAGTTTTTTTTGCAATTACAATTTCTATAACATCTTGCTTAGTTGGTTTAACAACCAATGGTGGCCCACGTGAGATTGGTACATCAGTAACAAAATCGGTTGTGGCATCATTTATTTCTATTTTAATTTTAGATTATATTCTTACAAGATTTTTAATATTGGTGGGCTTGCTTTAGTGAATAAATCAATTGAATATAAAAATATTTCAAAATCATTTGAAGGAAAAGTCGTTCTTGATAATTTTTCTCATTCTTTTGAATCCGGTAAAGTTCATGTGATACTTGGAAAATCTGGAATGGGAAAATCTGTTCTTTTAAAAGTTTTAATGGGCTTAATCACTCCTGATAACGGAGAGATATTAATCAATAATAAGTCTTTAGATTTAGCTAAAGAGATTGATTCATTAAAAGTCTCTTATGTTTTTCAATTTTCTGCTTTATTAAATTCGTTATCTGTAATTGATAATATAACTTTATATTTAGATGAAAAAAATATTGATACAAAGGAAAATAGATTAAAAAAAGCTTATAAAATATTAAGTGATTTAGACCTGGATCACTCAGCCACCAAAAATCCCTCTGAATTAAGCGGTGGTATGAGAAAAAGAGCAGCAATTGCTAGATCGTTAATGATTGAGCCTGACATATTACTTTACGATGAACCTACAGCCGAGCTAGATCAAATCAATACGGGTATAATAGCTAATATAATATTAGATTTGAAAAAAGCTAAACCTATCACTCAATTAGTAGTAACTCATGATATTTCCTTTGCTTTTGCTATAGCTGACACGATATCAATTCTTGAGGATGGTCTAATCAATATTTCTGGTAAACCTGAAGAAATAAAAGAAATAAATCACCCATTATTAAAGCCAATTGCCTAATTAATTAATGTATAATTAAAACTATGAATAAAAATTTTCAAATGGGCATTTTTTTTATACTTGGTTTAATCATTTTATTGGTTTTGTTTGAAGTCGTATCGGGAGTTTCATTATTAAAAAAAGATAAAATTTATTATACATATTTTCAATCTGTGGGAGAATTGAGATCGGGTAGTCAAGTCAAATTGTCAGGTGTTAATGTTGGAAAGGTCAATAAAATTTCATTATCAGGTCAAAATGTTGAAGTTCAATTGTCTATAAATAAAGACATAATGATTAAAGAAGATTCGATAGCTTCCATTAATATGACAAGTTTATTGGGATCTTCTTATGTTGGAATTACATTTGGTTCTATTAACTCAAAAATACTAAAAGAAGGTGGTATAGTTCAATCTGCTCAATCTTCCGATTTTAACTCACTTCTTTCAAAATTAGATAAAACAGTAACTTTATTTAATAGTCAGTTTTCTGGTTACAGTGAAAAAATAAATTCAATTCTATTTAATTTAGATGATGTTATTTCAAATATTGCAAATTCAAAAGGTAGTGTTGGAAAACTAGTAAATGAGTCAGATTTATATGATGAATTGATAGAAAGTCTCAATTATTTTTCAAACATCTCTCGAAAGATAGATAGTGGTGAGGGCACATTGGGAAAACTAGTTAATGATGAAGAAATCTATATTCAAGCAAATAAAACTCTGAAGACATTAAATTATTTAACCGAAAAAGTAGCAACAGGAGAGGGCTCACTTGGAAAACTAGTGAACGATGATGAATTGTATAATTCAATTAATGAATTGTCAGACAATCTGAATTCTGTGGTAGCTAAAGTAAATTCAGGAGAGGGCACATTAGGAAAGCTAGTAAATGATGATAGATTATATTATGACGCACTTAATTCTGTGAGAAAATTAAAGAATGCAGTAGAAACCCAAGAGGATTTGGCACCTCTAACAACTATTACAGCAGCTTTTGGTGTTATGACACTTTTTTAATATGCCTATTTATTCTACTAATCCAACATCATCTAGAAACTATTCATTTGAAGAATTTTATGAAGCTGGAATGGTACTATTGGGATCTGAAGTTAAATCTATTAAACAAGGCAAATTTAGTATTAAAGAAAGTTATGTAATTTTAAAAAAAGGTGAACTCTTTATAATTAATTCTTACGTTCCAAAGTATTCTGCATCTTCTTTTTTTACACATGATGAAAAAAGGGATAGGAAATTATTATTAAATAAAAGCGAAATTAGAAAATTAATTGGTAAAATCAAAATTAAAGGATATGCATTAATCCCTATCAAAGTTTATTCAAAAAAAAATATAATTAAAATAGAAATTGGACTTGGTAAAGGTAAGAAATTGTATGATAAAAGAGCTGATATCAAGAAGAAAGAAATCAATAAACAATTAAAAAGAAGCTTTAAATCAAAAATTTCCATTTAAATTCTTAAAAAATCATCTATACTGGTAACTTTGGGGGCGATTTGGTTTCGACGATGATTAAGCATTTAAAAGTAGCATGTCGAGAGCTAACTCGTTAATCTGGCAAAAGCACTATAAGTGCCGAACCAATAAATCAACTTGCTGCCTAGATAGTGTAGCAACATCTTTTGTGCCTTTCTCATAGGGTATTAAAAGATGACATTAATATGAGACTAAAACAGAACTTGCCTCTTTGACTGTTTTAGTATTTAAGAGGATCGAGATATTTTCTTTCTTTTTGCTTTGGAAATATCTTTAAAAAACAAAGCTAAAATAAGCATGTAGAAGCTCTTATTTAGCTAATTTTCGGACCTGGGTTCGATTCCCAGCGCCTCCACAAACTAAAAACCAATGTTATAACTTATATATAGATTTCTTTCTGACATTCCTTGATAAGGTAGTTCTTCATACTGTGTATTGAATCTTATTACTTCTTGGTCAGATATATTAAAATTCAATCCTAATGAAACTACAGGACGCGTTCTGTTGAAATTTTTATCAAGATTAACATCAGTGATTCCTGATATGCCAGTTGGGCTTAAGTCATTAATCTTATGATGTAAATCATATTCAACTCCAATACTCCCAAATATATCGAATTTATATGAAAATTTTTTCATAAATTTAAATCCATTAACAATTGATAATGATTCATCTCTAATATCGTTATAAGTGAGAGGTATGTTTGCATCTGTTTCTGTGTAACCTTTTTGTTTCTTTTCAGCATATCTTAAAGCTGAATAAGGCGATAAAATAAAGTCTTCTGAGAGATTAAGGTTATATCTAAATTCTGACACTAAGTTCCATGCTGTCAGAGTTGTTTCACCAACTGCTTGTTCAGATATTCCAACTTGTTTTCTAATAATTGTTGCATGTTTAACTTGATGTGCGGTACCTATTTTTATTTGTAACCTCGATTTATCAGCACTTTGATTCCAAACAGCTAAAAACCCTAAAAGTGGTGTCTCGTCTCTTAAAGAAAAATTTGTAGGTGTATCATGATCATGATTTGAATGATGAAATAAAGCGAATCTATAGTTTGAAGATAATTTTTTTCCAAAAACAAAGACAGAAGAAGTTGATTCTGAATCGGGATTTTTAATCTTACTTTTTCTTGCACCTATTGAGATACATAATCCGTTAGGACCAAAAGTATCACAATCATATGTATTCATATGAGCAAAATTAACATTTACTACATTTGTTAGATTATTCATCCCAACCTCAACTGTAGAGGCTATATCCTCATCATCATTAGTGCATCCAGGCAATGAAGAGTTTATTGAGCAGTTGGTTGGAGGAGCAATTGATTGAGCAGATTCTGTAACAAGATTCCATGTAGTAGCATCTCCTCCATTTTCTAAAGACCATTCAAACCTATCTCCAGAAGAATTTAGATGTGATCCAGATTGCCCTGATATAGAACCTGAACTAATTCCAGTCATAATTGAACTATAAGTGGTCCCACTTGCAAGTTCAGATTCTGAATCAACATCAAAATTTAAAGTTCCAGAAATACTTGTGAATGCAATTTTGCCATAATCGGAAGCACTATTTACTCTTATATTATAATTTGTAGGAACTGTTCCCGTATAAGTAATTATCGATCCAGATGCTCCTTTAGAGTTTGTTAAATTAGTTATTGTGCCTTCATTTTTTATCGAATAGCCACTACCTGTTGATACAATTGTTCCTGTATTAATAATAGTTGTTATGGTTCCAGTGTTATGAATTGCTTGAGTGTCTGCAGATATTGTCCCGGAATTTATTAAAGTATCTATTTCTCCAAAGTTCCTTCCATCATTTTCATTTTTATTGTAAATTGCCCTGTTCCCTGTTGCCGTAATATTTCCAGAATTATTTATTGTTTCAATTAAACCAGTATTATGAATTGTGTTTACTGTTGCCTCAATTGTTCCAGAATTATTCAGTGTTCCTATTTTTCTTTTCTCATAACTTTGATCTGCATACCATGAAGCAGGTGTTTCAGTATCTCTGACATTAACAATTGCTTTTCCATTGTCTACAGTCCCGTCATCATCTCTATCTGTTGTTATGGTTCCGGTATTATTAAAATTTTCAATTATTCCATCATTTCTTACTGTTTGCCAACTAGACCTGATAAAACCCGAATTATTAAATTCTGTAATTTTACCCCATACATTTACCCAAACTGCTGCATTATCATCTGTAGGATCTGGAATATCTCTAGTTTGCTTTATGGTTCCAGTGTTAGTAAAAACTTTAATATGGCCCCAATTCGAACTTGCCAATTCTCTATTGACCAATTTTATACCCAAAGGCCCTGATATAGTTCCATTATTTTCTAATAATTCGGCAGTTGAATTTCTTCCCATAAGAATAACTCTCTGGTTGTCTCTGGTCTCTATCATTGATCCATTATTTATTATAGTTGTTCCCTCACTTGACTTATTTATAACAAGTGGTCTTTTACCATCACCATCATTTACAGTTACACCAGAGTTGACTGTAATTGTTTTTTCTTGTTTTTCTTTTATAAATAATGCTGTGCAATCATTTGAGACAGTTAGGCTTCCCGTTATATAATTTATTTCACCATCTACACATGATGCATTTGCTTCATTAAAAGTAAGGAGTAGTATTAGATGCATAAGAAAAATTTTGATTTTTGAAATCATTGATTAAATTTTATTCTATAAGGTTATAAGATGCAAAATGTATTAATTGGAACTAATAATAAAGGAAAGTTAAAGGAATATAAATTTTTTCTATCCAATCACTTTAATATTTTAACACCCTCAGAAATAGGAATAAATTTTGATGTTGCAGAAACAGGAACTACTTACGAAGAAAATTCATTATTAAAACTAGAATTCCTTAGAAGAAAAGATTTAGATATGGCAATCTTATGTGATGATTCAGGTTTAGAAATAGAATCTTTAAATAGCCAACCTGGAGTATTTTCTGCAAGGTATGCAGGTGAAGATTGTTCAGATAAGGATAATATAAATAAAGTTTTAGCCAATTTAAAAGGAAAAAAAGATAGAAAAGCAAAATTTGTATGCGTTATATCCTTTTTTTGGGATAAATTTTCTTCCTATCCAAAATTATTCAGGGGAGAGTGTCATGGCACTATACTTGAAAATGAATCTGGAGATAGTGGTTTTGGTTATGATCCAATATTTTATTATGAAAATTTATCAAAAACATTTGCGAATTTATCTGAAGATGAAAAAAATAAAGTAAGTCATAGAGCTATGGCTATGAAAGAATTATTTTCAATTTTAAATTTTTGATTGTAAATGGTTTAAACATTAATTATTATCAAAATATATCCAATGAGAAAAAAAGCTACTAAATTTATATTTGTTACAGGTGGGGTCATGTCCTCATTGGGAAAAGGTCTTGCTAGTGCGTCCATTGGGGCTTTGTTAGAAGCTAGGGGTATAAGAATCTCTTTGCAAAAACTTGATCCTTATTTAAATGTAGATCCAGGAACAATGAATCCATATCAGCATGGTGAAGTCTATGTGACAGATGATGGTGCCGAAACAGATTTAGATTTAGGACATTATGAAAGATTTACAAATGTTAACTTATCACAAGATAATAATGTAACTACTGGAAGAGTTTATAATGAAGTTATCTCTAAAGAAAGAAGAGGTGATTATCTAGGTCAAACAGTTCAAGTTATACCACATATAACAGATGAAATAATTAAAAATGTATATAAATTACAGGGAAAAAGTGACATATCTATAGTAGAAATTGGAGGAACTGTTGGAGATATAGAAAGTCTTCCATATTTAGAGTCAATAAGACAAATAAGAACGCAGCTGGGCAAAGAGAATGCTATCTTTGTTCATTTAACTTATGTTCCGTATATATCTGCAGCGGGTGAATTAAAAACAAAACCTACGCAACATAGTGTTAAAGATTTACTGCAAATTGGTATTCAGCCCGACATTCTTCTTTGTAGAACAGATAGATTTTTATCAAATGAATTAAAAAAGAAAATAGCATTATTTTGCAACCTAAATGTTGAATCAGTTATAACAGCTAAAGATGTTGATATTATATATGAAGTCCCTCTCATATTTCATAAGGAAGGCTTGGATGACATTATATTGGAGTCTTTAAAGATTTGGACCAAAGAGCCCGATTTATCAAAATGGGAAAATATCATATCTAAAATTAAGAAATTAAA
>CAJWZP010000005.1 GCA_913050325.1 uncultured bacterium | reverse complement strand
TTTTTCTTCTTCAGTTTTTTCTTCTTCAGTTTTTTCTTCTTCAGTTTGGAGTTCTTCAATAATATCCTCTTCTTTTAAAACACCGTTAATTTGAACTTCATCAGTATCAAAATCTCTTAATATATTCTCAATTTTTTCTAAATCATCAGAATCACAATTGACAAGAATACCAAACTTATTATCACTAAATCTTTCATCATAAAGCTCTGGAGGAGTATCTTTTCTAAGTCTTGAATTTATCAGTAGCCCAAGAAAGGTTGATAATCCACCAATTAAAATCATACATTCAAAAATAATTATCATATACGGGGGAATTGAAACAATGGGCTTAGCACTTGTTACAATGGGCCAACTGATTGAAGTTAAAACTGTGAAAGCAACTCCCACTAAAGCACCAATAATTGCTCCACAAAAAGTAAAGTATTTAATTTTACTAGGTTCTTTTCCTGTGTCTAAGGCATCTTCGATTTCATGAATAGGTACAGGAGAAAAAGCTCTTAAGTCTTCAAAGCCTTCAGATCTAAGTTTTTTGATAACATCAATTAGAACGTCAACATAGGTGTAAATCCCTAAAATACTTTGCGAAGACTTACTCATGATTTTCTCCTCCATTTTTTTTAGGTACTGGAAGAATCTCTTTTATCTCTGCAATTGATAAGGCGGGAAGAGTTCTAATAAATATTAAAAAGAACATAAAAAACCACGCAAAACTTCCGACGGTTATCCCAATCTCAACCCATGATGGTTTATAAAGTCCCCAGGAACCAGGCTCAAATTCTTTAGATAATGAAATAACAATAATATTAAATCTTTCAAAATACATTCCAACATTTATCAATAAAGTAATGATAAAAAGAATTACAAGATTTTGTCTTATTTTTTTGAACCAAAGCAAATGCGGAACAATCCCATTACAGAACATCATAATCCAATAAAATACCGCATAATCCCCAACGGCCCTGTAAATAAATTGATCATATTCATACTTGTTCCCGCTATACCAGGCTATAAAGAACTCAATTAAATATGCATAAAAGACAATACTTGAAGTAAGAATTATCATCTTGGACATTCCTTCAAAATTATCCATTGTTATATAATCCTCAAGATCAAAAATATATCTCAGTGGTATACATAAAGTTGCAACCATTGCTAAGCCAGAAAAAATTGCACCAGCAACAAAATATGGTGGGAAAATACTTGTATGCCAGCCTGGAGTGTTAGCCATAGCAAAGTCCCAAGAAACAACACTATGAACAGAAATAACCAATGGAGTAGCAAAACACGCAAAATAAAAATACGCTCTAGTATAATGTCCCCATTCCCAACTTGAACCTTTCCATCCAAGTGAAGCAACTGAATAAAAAGCTTTTTTAGCTTTACCAACTACAGTATCACGAATGGCTGCTATATCTGGAATCATTCCAATAAAGAAAAATACTGAACTTATAGTCGCATAAGTGCTAACTGCAAAAACATCCCATAAAAGAGGTGAATCAAAATTTACCCATAGTCCCCTTTGGTTTGGATACGGAAGAAGCCAATAAAAGTTCCACGGGCGTCCAATATGAATAATAGGAAATAGCCCTGCAGTAGCAACTGCAAAAACAGTCATTGCTTCAGCAATTCTATAAATTGACATTCTAAATTTAGCACGGAAAAGAAATAATACAGCAGAAATTAGAGTTCCGGAGTGCGCAATACCAACCCAGAAAACAAAATTAGTTATATAAACTCCCCAAAGTACAGGATGGCTGTAACCTGCTACGCCCAATCCGGTATATATCTGATAAATAAAACAATATATTCCAAAAGATAGAAACATCATATCAACTATAAATATTGCCCACCAGCCCCAACCTGGCTTTCTATTTATCATGTTCATAACAGTTTCATTCAAATGTGAATATTTTTCTGAAGCTGATAATGATGCAAAATCACTCATGACTAAATTTGTTCTCTCCTAATTTTTTTCAGATATGTAACTGTTGGTCTTGTATTTAACTCTCCTAACAATGAATAAGCTCTTTTATCTTTGGATAATTTAGTAACTTTTGCATTAGGATCATTTAAATCACCAAACTCAATTGCACCACAACCACAGGCAGTTTGACATGCTGTTATAGTAGAAATTTCTTCATAATTCATCTTTCTCTTTTCATCTTTTGCCTTATCTTTTGCAATTCCAATTTTATGAAAACAGAAATTACATTTCTCCATAACTCCTTTAGCTCTTACTGTAACATCTGGATTTAATTGTAAATTTAATGGTTCAGGCCATTGATAAGAGAACCAATTAAATCTTCTAACCTTATAAGAACAGTTATTAGAACAATATCTTGTACCTACACATCTGCTATAAACCATTAAATTAATGCCTTCAGGATTATGATAAGTTGCAAAAACTGGGCACACTGGTTCACATGGAGCATTTTCACAATGCTGACACATTTGAGGCAAGATTCTCATATCAATTCTTGTAGTTCCGTTCAGTTCATCATTAATTTCTTCTTGAAACCTCTCAAGCGTTAGCCAAGCCATGTGTCTTCCATTGGCAACTTGTTCCTTACCAACTACTGGAATATTATTTTCGGCATAGCATGAAACTACGCAAGATCCACAGCCTGTACATTTATCTAGATCAACAGTCATTCCCCACTTATGGATAAAATAATCATACTCTCTATACATATCATATTCTTTATGGTGTTCACCGTGATGATCATCATGATGGTCATCATGTAATAATTTCTCCATAGGTATAACTTGTACCATGTCTCTATTTTCTTGAGAGAAAGAGTGTTGAACTTTTACAAATTTTTCCCAATTACCGGTTTTTTTAATCGTGACTTGAGCAGAGGATAGGTCTAAACCACCAGATTCGGAATCTAAATCTGTTGATAATAAATCAATAGGATTTACACCTCTGTTCTGAGCATATCTTCCCATTTTAGTGTGCCCTTGTCCCATGGATATTGATATGGTGTCAGGCCTAATTGCGGGAGTTAAATATGCTTGGGTAACAATAGTTTTTCCATCTGATTCAATTTCTAAAAAATCACCCTCTTTTATATCTAATTTTTCAGCAAGTTTAGAGTTTATCTCAACCCATGAATCCCATACAGCAGTTGTTAAAAGATCAGGTAATTCTTGTAGCCATGAGTTGTTTGAACTACGTCCATCATAGAATTTGTAAGAAGGTGTTATATATAAATTCAACTTATCTGTATTAGATTTGAAAGTTGATGATTTAATTTTTAAATCCCCATTAAACGATAAAGAAGAATATTTTTGATTGTTATTATATATGCCTCCATCTTTTACAATTTTATTCCAGAAAATTGGAAATGGACTATCGCCAAGGTTAAATTTTTTCCATTCATTTCTAAGATAAGCATAGTAACTTGATATCTTTTCATCCTCACTATCGGTTATTCGATTTAATGAATTTAATAAAGTCTGCTCAATTGATGATCCTTTATACAAAGGCTTCATAACAGGTTGCATAATATAATAATTTCCAACTTTACCTTCGTAATCTCCCCACTTTTCAAAGGCATGTAAATCTGGAATTACTAAATCACAAAGCTCAGATGTTTCATCATCTAGCATTGAACCAGAAACTTTAAATTTAATTTTTTCAAATGCTTTCTTAACATTGAAAGATTTGGGCAAACTATAAACAGGATTTGCATTATAAATAAAAACAAAATCTACATTTCCTTTTGATGCATCATCAATAAAATCAGTAATTTCTGAAGTTTTAGAACAATTTGATAATTGTAAGTAATTATCAAAATCTAATTTATCAGAGTTACCTGTTATCTCATTTAATAAGTTTATTGCTACAATAGTTTTGTAATCATCTTTTGAGGAATTGGCATATCCTCCTCCAATTGCCATTGCTGACGGAGCAGACACAAACGATTTGGCAATTTTTATAATAGATTCTTCATTAATTCCTGTTATTGAAGATGTTCTTGATAGTGAGTAAGTTTCTAAATCTTCAAAAACATTTGGAATAGGTTTTTTATTTAATTTGTTTGATTTAATGTAATTAATAATCCCTAGGACCAAAGCTAAATTTGTGAATGGTTTTACTGGTACCCATTCATCTGCCATAGATCCTGTCATAGTCATTTTTGGCTCCACCTGACAGAAAAAACTTTTTTTATCTCCATCAAATTCGTGCATTTTGGTAAATCTTTTAGAGTATTCTGAAGGTGATAACCAAGTTTCTAGGAAATCTGCACCAATACTGAGTAGATAATCCGCTTTATCAATGTGATAAGTAGGGAGTAGATTTTTTCCATAAGTTAACTTATTCGCATGTTTAATATTTTCATAGCTAAAAGGCTCATACTTAATTCTTTTAGCTCCAATTTTTTCTGCAAGCTCATTAAATAATTTATCGGTTGTTGCAGTAGTATTATTAGTAATTATATAAGCATTTTTCGGTTTATTTTTTAAATTTTCAACTAAAATATCAACTGCTGCAACATAAGTTATAGCTGTTAAATTATCTCTATTATTTCTAAATAAAGGTTGTTTGACTCTGTCAGGGTCATACAATGTCTGAAGAGTGGCCTGGTCTTCAGCTGAAGTTGAGCCAGAAGTAACAGGGTCAAGAGGATTTCCCTCAACTTTTATAGCTCTACCCTCTCTAACTCTTACAATTACAGGAGTACCTACAGGGGAACAAGGAATTACAGAGGTATAATAATTTGCAATTCCAGGTATTACATCATCAGGTGGAACGGCATATGATACTAATTTATCCAATGGCTCAGGAGTACATCCTGAAGATATAACGGCAGCTCCACCAATAGCACTAAGAGCCTTAAGAAAGTCTCTTCTATTAAGTGTTCCGGTCTTTGATTTTTTATCTTCGTTTTTCATATTTAAATATAAAGACTAATAATGGCAAGTACCGCAATCTTTTAGCCAAGCAACCTCCTGATTAATATTTATAAGCTTAAGTTTTTCATCATGAGCCGAATGTTTATCACCAAGTTCATGATCATAGTTTTTATATAATTTATCTGCTGGAATTCTACCGGTATAAGACATTATTCTTTTATCAACATCCGAAAGTTCATTAATTGCAGGATGCTCTTTTGCAAATTTTTTGAAATTAGCATCTAACTTTTCTTCATGACAACTTATACACCAACCCATTTGCATTTTTCTAATAGGCCTTGGTTGGTCAATATTTTGAACATCACCATGACATGTAGTACATTCAAGTCCATACCTTATATGAGGCTTATGAGGAAATTTTGCATGTTGAGCAACATAATGATAATTTACCCAAACAATAGGTTCTTTTCTATCCCAATAGCCAGTTAACTTTTTTATCTCATTTTCAAAAACAATTCTTTTTCTTCCATCATAAAGATAATTATTAGGGTCTATTTGTTCACCATTATATTCGTAAATTCTTTTAGGATCATTTGAATCATATTTGGCATTTACATATGTATGACACCCCATACATTGTTGAACAGAAGGAATTCCAGGCTGTGAAGACTTTGCAACATATGAATGACAATAAGTACATGGAATATTGTTAACACCTGCATGGATTTTATGGCTAAAAGCTATAGGTTGATGCGGTTCATACTCTTTAATGAACGCAAAATAGACTATAACTAACGTAGCTATAAAAGTCCCAAGTGTAATAAAAATTAATTTTTTCGACAACTCTTAAATCCCTTTTTTATTTGCGACTAAATTGGGGTCCGTAGTAATAATATCATAGAGAAAAAAGCAGTCAATCTGGCTATTTAGTGAGTTTTTTAAAAAGTTTATTACATTCATTAATGAAGCTTTTTTTACTAAAAAAACCACCTAATTCTTTAGAAAAAAAAGTTTCCGGAATTTTTGAAAGTTTAGAAATATTATTCATTTTTACATCTGGGACAACACCAATAATTTTTATGCCGCAGTTATTGAAATATACTGGATTATATATTTCGCTAATACCTGGGTTTTTTGGATATTTATTAATTATAATTCCCTTAAAATTAATTTTATTTATCTTAATTTGTTCAATAGATAACAATGTATGATTGATAGTTCCCAAATTTGGTTTAACTACCAAATAACAATCTGAATCTAAATCCTTGATCAAATCTATTACTTTTTTAGACTTTGTTATAGGAACCATTAGTCCACCAGCTCCCTCGATTATGACAATTTCATAGTTGTTTATTATTTCTTTTATTTTTTTTAAAAGGACACTATATATTACAGGTTTTTTCTCAATTATGGATGCTGTATAAGGTGATATTGGGTCTTTGAAACTGTAAATATTAAAAAAATCTATATTTCTTAAACCAGTGTTGTTCTTTTTAACTACATCTAAATCAGAGTCTCTAAAAGAAGGAGCGCCTGATTCTATTGGCTTAATAACTGCAATTTTTTTAAAAGGCTTTGACTTAGAAATAGAGCCAACAATTAAAGAAGCCACCAAAGTTTTGCCTATATCAGTATCATTACCCGTAATAAAAATTACCATCTTATTCATCGAGAAAATCTAAAACTTCTTGTCCATGTGTAGCGGCTTTGACTTTATCCCATATTTTAATAAGAATTCCATTTTCATCAATCAAAAAACTTTTTCTAAAAGCTGAGCCTTTTTCATTTTGAACATCATAAGATTTTATTATTTTTCTTTCAATATCGGGGATTAAATCAAAGTTTAAATTGTATTTAGATATGAAATTTTTATGAGATTTTTCAGAATCCTTACTAACTCCAATAATTTTAATATTTTTATCTTTCAATAATTCCATAGAATCTCTTAAAGAACATGCCTGTTTTGTACATCCTGGAGTGTTATCACGTGGATAAAAATATAATAATATTTTTTGCCCTTTAAGATTTGAAATACTGATAGATTTACCATCATTAGTTTTATAATCAAAATTAGGAGCTTTTTTTCCGATAACTAATTTAGACATTAATCTATCCCCATACTAGCTCGTGCTTCATCACTCATCTTTTCGGGTGTCCATGGTGGATCCCAAACAACTTCAACATTGGCTTCTTTAACGCCATCAATCTCACTAACTAATGTTTGAGATTCTAAAATTATTTCTCTTGCCGAAGGACAGCCCGGAGAAGTCATGGTCATTTTTAAATTTACAACATCCCCATCTATTGAAACCTCATAAACAAGACCTAAGTTTACAATATCGATTGGTATTTCGGGATCATAAACATGAGATAATGCTTCTAGTACTTTCTCTTTGGTTAAACTCATTTTTATACTAGACCTTTTATAATATCAATTGCTGATTGATAATTTGGCTCCTCAGAAATTTCATTTACATATTCAACATGCTTCAAGGTGTTATCTTTGTCTAAAACAAATATACCTCTAGCTAGTAATCCTTTATCTTTAATCAATATCCCAAAGGCTTGTCCAAATGAATTACCTAAATAATCTGAAATATTCTCAACTTTATCAATGCCCTCTGCCCCACAAAATCTTTTCTGAGCAAAAGGTAAATCAGAACTAACAGTATAAATTTTTAAATTTTCACTTAATCCTGCAATTTCTTCATTAAATTTCTTTGTTTGAGTAGAACATACAGGTGTATCAACCGATAAAATAACATTAAATACCTTTACAGAATCACCCATACTTTCCAGACTAACCATTGGTAGTAAACCCTGATCACAATTGAAATCAGGTGCTTTATCACCAACTTTTAACTCTGGTCCAACTAAAGTTATAGGATTGCCTTTAAGTGTTACTGCAGAATCTCTTTCGATACTCATATAAATAAACCTCCAAATAAAATAATTAACTTTCCATTAATAATATAGCTTGTTTTGCAGTTGTTGCTAGAATTTTATCATCACTTTTTAAATACTTCTGAACTTTTGGCTTATAATATGAATTTTTAGAATTCCCCATAGCTATTAGTATATTTCTTAAAAATCCTCTTTTTTTTGCCCTCTTTATAGGACTTTTAATCTTTACTTCGTCCCATTGAGTTTCAATTAATTGAAGAATTTTATCTAATTCAGGAGATACAAAAAAATCTCTTAAATTCCAATTAAAATTATTTTTAATTTTAGCTTTTTTATTATTCCATGGACAAACTTCTTGACAAATATCACAACCATAAATATTGTTTCCAATTTTTTTTAAGAAATTTGATGGAATTGTATCTTTATTTTCAATAGTTAAATATGATATACATTTATTTGCATCTATTTTTTTATTGTCTACAATTGCTCCTGTTGGACAAGAATCAATACATTTAGTACATGAACCACACATGTCTTTGACCGGCTGATCGTATTCAAGTTTTTTATTTATAAGAACCTCAGAAATGAAAAACCAAGATCCAAGATCTTTATTAATTAAACATGAATTTTTACCAAACCAACCCAATCCTGATTGATATGAGTATGCTCTTTCTAGGAGTGGTCCGGTATCAACATAAATTTTGTAATTAATATCTTCACAATAATCAAGTTTGATTATTTCCATCAAGCTCTTTAATTTTTTATTAATTATTTTGTGATAATCATCAATAAGAGCATATCTAGATATCCAAGCCTTATTATTTTCTTTTGAAGATTTTGAATTAATATTTTTATCTATAGTGTTGTAATTTATTGCACATGATATAACACTTTGAAAATTTAAATTTAATTTTTTTATATTTTGTTGTCTTCTTTCATCTTCAAGGTATTTCATTTCAGCATGATTATTATTTGAAATCCAACTTTTTAAAAAGTTAAAGTCAGGGATATCTTTGGCATTTGTAAATCCAACCATATCGAAGCCGTTCGATAAAAAAATATTTTTTATATTCTTTGAAAGGATATTAGTTTTCATAATTTTTATAAAGGTTGACTATTTCATCGGAAATATCTTTGGGATGTTTATTATCTGTATTAATCTTGTTTTGAAATGATTCATATAATTCATATCTTGATTCAAAGATTTCTTTAGCAGTTTTATATGGATTGTCTGTTAACAATAGAGGTCTAGTTTTATCTTCCTTTATTCGTTCAAAAATAATATCGAAGTCAGCCTTTAAGTAAATTGAAAATACATTATTTAGAATTTCTCTATTTGAATCCTTAAGAATTATTCCACCCCCAGTTGATACAATTAAATTATGTTCGTTAGATAACAATTTTAATTCGTTTGTCTCGAGTTCACGGAAAAAATCTTCACCTTTTTTCGAAAAGATTTCTGTAATTTTCATACCCTGACTTCTCTCAATAGACTTATCAGTATCAACTAAGTTAAAAGAAAGTTTTTTTGAAAGCTCCAAGCCTATTGTTGATTTGCCCGCACCCATAAATCCAATTAAAAATATGCTATTCATTTCATCATCATCTTTTCAATATATTTTGCTACTTGATCAAATTCTATATTAACTTTTTGATTTTTTTTCCATAAATTTGAATTTGTAACATTATTTGTATGTGGAATTATATTTACCGAAAATTGATTTTTCTTAACTTGGTTTATTGTTAAACTTATTCCATCAATACATATTGATCCTTTTTCAATTATATAATTTGCAAATCTTTTGTTTATTTCAAACCAGTATTCATTTGATTCGCCAGATTTTTTTAATAATATAATTTTTGCGACAGAATCAACATGTCCACTTACTATATGTCCTCCGAATCTTGAATTTGCTTTTAAAGCTCTTTCCAAATTTAATTTTGATCCAACATTTTTTAAACCCAGACTGGTTTTTGATAATGTTTCTAGTGAACTTAAAGTTTTAAATGAGCTTTTATTAAAGTCCGTTACTGTTAAACAGGCACCATCTACTGATATTGAATCTCCTAATTTAATTTTAGGAACCAGAATATTTTTACATTTTATAGTAAATTCTTTTTCACCCGAATTTATATTTGTGATTTTATGTAAAATACCTGTTTCTTCAACGATTCCTGTAAACAAAGTCCGACTCCTTTAGAGATTTAATGATAAAAATAATAATACCAGATGTTATAAAGAGGTCGGCCAAATTAAAAGCTGGCCAATGAATGTTTTTATAATGAAAATCTAAAAAATCTGTGACACCGTAATTAAAAATCCTATCATAAAGATTTCCAAAAGCTCCCCCAAGTAAAAGAGATATTGATAGAAACAAATTTTTATTTTTTGAATATATTTTTATTAAATAATGACTAACAACAAAAAAAAGAATTATATTTACAATTACGAAGATGTCTCTATCAATTTCAGAAAACCCTCCTAAGATAAAACCAGTATTTTTATAGTTAACAATATTAAGATAATTATTAATATATAAAATCTCATTATAAGAAAAATGTTTAATGACATAGAATTTAGATAATTTATCTAATATAAAAAAAAATAATGTTAAAAAAAATAGTTTCATTAAAAAATTCTATTTAAAATATATTCTTTGTTTCCAGAGGGAGTATTGATAGTAAATTCATCACCTTCCATTTTACCTATTAGACCTCTGCCCAAAGGTGACTCTATTGAAATTGAACCTTTATCAGGATCGGATTCTTCAGGTCCTAAAAGCTGGTAAGTTTTTATTTCTCCAGTATCTAAGTCTTCTATTTCGAATGATAGTCCAAAGATTATTTTAGATTTATCAGTAATATTTGAAACATCAATAACTGTACATGAAGCTAGTTTAGTTTCTAATTCACCAATTCTTTTATCTATAAATGCTTGTCTATCTTTTGCTGTTTCATATTCGGCATTTTCAGATAAATCGCCTAAGGACCTTGCAAATTCAATCATTTTAATAACTTTTGGCCTTTCATCATTTTTTAATCTTTTTAATTCTTCTTGCAAAAATTTAAAGCCGTTTGTAGAAATTGGTATTTTATCCATAGTGAATTATACCCTTAAAAAAAGTCTTGTAGTGCCCTGACTTTCATGGATTCTTTATTTAAATATTCAATGGCATCAACTCCAGCATATGCTCCTGATACAGTTGTGAAGTAGGGAATTTGTTTTATTAAAGAAGTTCTTCTTATAGAAAAAGATTCTATAATCTCACTCGAACTAAGAGTTGTATTAATAACAAGGTCAACTTTATCATCTTTTATTAAATCTATAATGTTTGATTCACCATCTTTTACTTTTTTAACCATTTGAGAATCTATTCCATTTTCTTTTAAAAATTTATTAGTTCCAATTGTACTAATAATTTTAAATCCTAAATATTTTAATTTTTTAACGACGTTAATAATTTTATTTTTATCCTCATTTTTAACACTTATAAATGCAGTACCGGATGAAGGTAATGTATTACCTGCAGCAATTTGTGCTTTTGCAAAAGCAGCCTCTAGATTTTTGTCGATACCCATTACTTCGCCAGTTGATTTCATTTCAGGGCCAAGAATAGTATCAACATTTGGAAATTTAATAAAAGGAAAAACAGATTCTTTAACACAATAATGATTTATTTTAAATTCTTCAGGAATATTTAAATCATCAAGTGTTTTTCCTGCCATAATTCTAGCTGAAATCTTTGCTAGTGGTTTACCAATAGCTTTAGAGATAAATGGAACTGTTCTACTTGCTCTTGGATTAACCTCTATAATAAATACCTTGTTATTTTTTATAGCATATTGGATATTTAGAAAACCTTTTACGTTTAATTTAAGTGCAATCTTTTTTGTTTTTTCTCTAATATCTTTAATTATATCTTTGGATAGTGAATAAGGAGGTAGAACCATTGTGCTATCACCAGAATGAATTCCTGCTTCTTCAATATGTTCAAGGATTCCACATATTACAACTCTACTACCATCAGATATTGCATCTACATCAACCTCTTTAGCATCATTCAAGAATCTATCCATTAATATGGGTCTTTTATTTGATGCGGATACGGCTTCAGACAAATATCTCTCAAGGTCATTTTCAGAATAAACGATTTCCATTGCTCTGCCACCTAAAACATAAGATGGTCTAACTATCATTGGAAAACCTAATTTTTTAGATTTCTGAATTGCTTCTTCAGTTGATTTTGCAATTTCAGATTCAGGCTGAAGAATGGATAGCTCTTTCATTAATAAATTAAATCTTTCTCTATCCTCTGCAAGATCAATACTATCCGGAGAAGTACCAATAATCTTTCCACCATTTTCTTCAATTTCTAGTGACAACTTCAAGGGAGTTTGCCCACCAAAATGTACAATTATTCCATTAGGTTTTTCTTTTTTTATAATTGATAAGGTGTCTTCGATAGTTAAAGGTTCGAAATATAATTTATCAGATGTATCATAGTCCGTACTAACAGTCTCAGGGTTGCAATTTACCATAATTGTTTGAAATCCATCTTCTTTAAGAGCAAAAGCCGCGTGTACACAACAATAATCAAATTCAATTCCTTGACCAATTCTATTTGGGCCTCCACCTAAAATCATAATTTTTTTTGTATTGATAGGGTTTGATTCATCCTCGTCTTGATAAGTTGAATATAAATATGGTGTATAAGCTTCAAATTCTGCGGCACAGGTATCAACCATCTTATAAGTTGGAACTATTTTATTTTCCAAACGAAAATTTCTAATTTCCGATTCATCACATTTTTTTAATATAGAAATAAACTTATCAGAAAATCCACTTCTTTTAGCAGTTAATAAATTATCTGAATTAATATTTTCTTCTTTTACTATATTTTCAATATCGACTAAATCTTTGATATTATTTAAAAACCATTTATCAATTTTTGTTATATTATGTATTTGATCTACATTCATACCTATCCTAAATCCATTTGCTAAATGCCATAACTTATTGGGATTGTTTGAAGATAATATTTCATTAATAAAATCTCTATCATTTGTAAATTGATCAAATCCATATGTGTCAGTTTCCAATGATCTTAGAGCCTTTCCTAAGGCCTCTTTAAAATTACTACCAATTGACATGACTTCTCCAACGGATTTCATTTGTGTTCCTAGCTCCTTTTGAGTTTGTGGGAATTTTTCAAAAGTAAATCTCGGTATCTTTACTACCACATAGTCTAAAGTTGGTTCAAAAGATGCAGGAGTATCTCTTGTAATATCATTAGGAAGTTCATTTAATAAATAACCGACAGCTAATTTAGCTGCAATTTTTGCAATTGGGTAACCTGTGGCTTTTGATGCAAGAGCGGAACTTCTTGAAACTCTAGGATTCATTTCAATTACTACGACATCTCCATTTGTAGGATTGACACCAAATTGAATATTTGAACCACCAGTATCAACTCCAATTTCTCTAATAATATCAATTGAATAATTTCTTAATTGTTGATATTGCTTATCAGTTAATGTTTGAGCAGGGGCAACTGTAATACTATCTCCTGTATGAATTCCCATTGGGTCAAAATTTTCAATTGAACAAATTATTATCACATTATCATTTTTGTCCCTAACTACTTCAAGCTCATATTCCTTCCAACCTAAAATTGATTCGTCAATTTGAACTTCTGATACAGGAGATGAATCTAACGCCGATTTTAATAAATTTTCAAAGTCATCTTTAGAGTAAGCAATACTGCCTCCAGTTCCTCCTAATGTAAATGAAGGTCTTAAAATAGCTGGATAACCTATTTCTTCAATCCTTTTTAATCCATCATCAAGACTAGTAACGATAATATTTTTTGGAACTCTTAAGCCAATTTTTTCCATAGCTAATTTAAATTTTTCTCTCTTTTCAGCTTTATCAATAGATTCAATTGAAGCACCAATTAGTTCGACATCATATTTTTTTAAAACACCCATTCTATCTAAATCCATAGCAAGGTTTAAAGCAGTTTGCCCGCCTATTGTTGGCAAGAGTGCATCAGGTCTTTCAGAAATTATAATTTTTTCTAAAATTTCTGGAGTTAAAGGTTCTATATATGTTCTGTTTGAAAAATCGGGATCAGTCATTATGGTAGCAGGATTACTATTGACTAATATTACTTTATAACCCTCTTCTTTTAATGCTTTACATGCTTGGGTTCCAGAATAATCAAATTCACATGCCTGACCGATTACAATAGGTCCTGATCCAATAACAAGAATTGAATTAATATCTTCTCTTTTAGGCATAAATTGAATTAATCCTGTGAGTTTGCTTTAATATATATTTCACTACCTGAGCTTTTAAACTCTTTTGATTTTTTTTCCATTTCTTTATCAACGTCTTTTTTAGGCCCAAATTCTTTAATAATATCTTGAGAAATTCTCATTGAACAAAATTTAGGTCCGCACATAGAGCAGAAATGTGCAAGTTTCGCACCATCAGAAGGTAAAGTTTCATCATGAAATAATCTTGCTGTATCTGGGTCTAGTGATAAATTAAATTGATCTTCCCATCTAAACTCAAATCTTGCTTTACTTAATAAATTATCTCTCAACTGTGATGTTATATGTCCTTTTGCAAGATTAGCAGCATGAGCTGCAATTTTATAAGTTATCACTCCTGTTTTAACATCATCTTTATTAGGTAAACCTAAATGTTCTTTAGGAGTTACATAACATAGCATTGAGGTTCCATACCAGCCTATCATAGCTGCACCAATAGCCGATGTTATATGGTCATATCCTGGAGCAATATCAGTAGTAAGAGGTCCTAGAGTATAAAAAGGTGCTCCTCCACAAATTTTTTCTTCTTTATCCATATTTTCCTTTATCATTTGCATCGGTACATGTCCTGGGCCCTCAATCATTACTTGAACATCATTTTCCCATGCAATTTTAGTTAGTTCTCCTAAAGTATCAAGTTCTGCAAATTGAGCCTCATCATTTGCATCATGAATTGATCCAGGTCTTAAACCATCTCCAAGAGAGAAAGTTACATCATACTTTTTCATGATTTTACATATTTCATCAAAATTAGTATATAAAAAATTTTCTTTATGATGAGACAAGCACCATTTTGCCATTATGGATCCCCCACGTGAGACAATTCCAGTCCTTCTTTGAACAGTCATGGGTATATATCTTAATAAAACTCCGGCATGAATAGTAAAATAACTTACTCCTTGTTCCGCTTGCTCTATCAATGTGTCCTTAAAAATTTCCCAATTTAAATTTTCTGCAATTCCTCTAACTTTTTCTAATGCTTGATATATAGGAACTGTTCCAATAGGAACAGGTGAATTTCTGATAATCCATTCTCTTGTTTGATGAATATTGTCTCCAGTAGAGAGATCCATTATTGTATCAGCACCCCATCTACAAGCCCAAACAGCTTTTTCAACTTCTTCACCTATGCTAGATGTAACAGCCGAGTTTCCAATATTAGCATTTATTTTTACTAAAAAATTTGTTCCTATTATCATTGGCTCAGCTTCAGGATGATTTATATTCAATGGTATAACTGCTCTTCCACTCGCAATCTCGTCACGAACAAATTCTGGGGTAATTTCTTTGATGGGCATATCAGAACTAAACTGCAACCCTTGATGATTAACAAACAAATCCTTATTGTTGTAAAACTCAGAAATTTTCTGATTTTCTCTAATAGAAATATATTCCATTTCAGGGGTTACAATTCCTTTTTTAGCATAATGCATTTGAGTTACATTCTTACCTTCAACGGCAACTAAGGGTCTTCGATTTAAAAATTTTAAAGGTATAAGTTCTTTTTTTTCTCTCTGCAGATTAGTAAAAGTTGAAGAAAATTCATTAGCATATTCTACATCGTCTCTATCTAAAACCCATTTTTCTCTTATCTTCGGTAAACCCTTTTTAATGTCTATGTCTATTTCAGGATCAGTGTAAGGACCGCTGGTATCATAAGTAGGATAATTTATAGGGTTTTTTCCTTTTGAATCAACTCTAATTTCTCTCATGGCAACTTTTATATTCTTATACCTTTCACCCTGAACATATATTTTCTTAGAGTTTGGAAACGAATCCCTAGTTATACATTCCTGCTTTACTTCAATACTTTTATTTTTTTTGACCATAGCTAATAACCAAAGTAAATTTTACCACAATATATAATTTTTAAATTAGTAAAAAAAATTATTATAATCATAATGTAATGAAAAATTTCTATTTAGCTATTGAAACTTCCTGTGATGAAACCTGCGCAGCGGTGATAGATTCTGATGGAAAAATCCTATCTAATAGTGTTTTTAGTCAAGCAAACATACATTCTCAATTTGGTGGAGTATTGCCAGATGTAGCATCTAAAAATCATTCTGAAAAAATTATGATAATCATAGAAAATTCATTAAAAAGTTCAAACATAAAAATAAATAATATTAATAAAATTTTTGTCACAAATGGTCCAGGGTTAATTAATTGTTTAATGATTGGAGTTATCACAGCAAAAACAATCGGTTACGTGAATAAAATACCTGTTTATCCAATTAATCATATTGAGGGACATATAGCTTCATGTTTTATTGAAAATGAAATAACTTTTCCTTCAGTATGTCTCATTGTGTCAGGTGGCCATACAAATCTTTATTTTATTAGTAATTTAAAAAACTTTAAATTAATTGGCTCCACTATTGATGATGCGGCTGGTGAAGCTTTTGATAAAGGTGCAAAAATTTTAGGTCTTGGATATCCTGGAGGAGTATTAATTGATAAATTATCAACAGAAGGGGATGTCAATTATCATAAGTTCCCAATTGCAAATCTAGGAAAAAAATCTTTAAATTTCAGTTTCAGCGGTTTAAAAACTTCTTTAAAATATTATATTAATAAAAAAAACAATTGGAAAAAAAATATAAATTCAATTGCAGCATCTTATCAAGAGGCTATAGTTGATTCATTATTAAATAAATTAATTCTTGCTGATAATATTTATAATCCAAAATCTATTTTAATTGCAGGTGGTGTCGCATGTAATTCTAGATTAAGATTCAAAACTAATGAATATTTTAAAAATAAAAAAAATGTAATAATTCCTTCAATTCAGTATTGTACAGATAACGCAGCAATGATTGCAAAAAGAGGTCAGCAGTTAGTATTAAATGAAAATGTTACAAATGTTGATTTGAATGTATTCAGTACTAGTAAAAATTAATTTAATTTTGGTCTCATAAAATCAAAATCATCAATTTTTATTCCATGTGACTCTAAAATTTTATAAATTTCTTTAGGAATAACTCTAATAAAGGAATTTATTTCTTTATCAAAATTATTTAATAAATGTTCCGCCTTTTTACTCTTTGTTAAATCTTTATGATTTATCAAAATATTTTTTATTTTATCTTTATCTTTATCACTAATTTTATCTATAAAAACCATCTCTGGGTTAATCTGAGAATTTATGTTTTTGTTTTGATTATAAATATAAACTATACCACCGGACATTCCGGCACCAAGATTTTTACCGATAGGTCCGAGTATGTAAACTTCGCCACCTGTCATATACTCACAAGCATGGTCTCCTACAGCTTCTATTACAGCTAGAGCCCCACTATTTCTTACACAAAATCTTTCACCTGCAGAACCACTAGCAAATAGCCTTCCACCAGTAGCTCCATATAGCACAGTATTTCCAATTATAGAATTTCCATCGATTTCAAAACTTGTCTCTGAATTTGGAAAGATTGATATTTGACCACCATTCATTGATTTTCCAACATAATCATTTGCCTCTCCTTCTAAACTAAGATTAACCCCATTTACTAAATAGCCACCGAATGATTGTCCAGCAATTCCTTTGAAGGAAATATCAATTGTATTGTCTGGTAAACCTTTATTACCGTATTTTTTAGCAATTGCACCCGACAAGATAGCTCCAACAGTCCTATCTACGGTAGAAATTGTAAGATTAATTTTATTAGGTATTAACTCATCGATACTTTTTCTAAAGTAATTAATTAATTCAAAATCTATTGGGTCTTCATCTCTATTATTTCTCTCAACAGTTCTTTTTCTAGGCTTCTTATTTGTTGGATCAGGATTTGCAAGAATCCTACTTAAATCAATATTTTTGGTTTTATTAAAGTTAAGTTTTGTTTTTTGCTTTAGAAATTCTGTCCTACCTATAATTTCATCTAATGACTTCACGCCTATGCTGGCAAGAATATTTCTGACATCATGAGCAACAGAGAATAGAAAGTTAACAGCTTCTTCGGCCAATCCTGGAAATTTTTTCCTTAACTCTGGCTTTTGTGATGCAATTCCTACAGGACAAGTATTAAGGTGACATTGTCTTGCCATAATACATCCAAGAGCAACTAAAACCGAAGTACCAAAACCAAATTCTTCCGCACCTAAAATAGCACCCACAACAACATCAAAACCTCTTTGAAACCCTCCATCTACAGTTAGAGTTACTTTCCCTCTTAAATCATTCATTACTAAAACTTGTTGTGTCTCAGATAAACCCATTTCCCAAGGGATTCCAGCGTGTTTAATAGAACCCAATGGAGATGCCCCGGTTCCACCTTCACACCCACTAATTTGAATATAATCAGAATATCCTTTTGCAACTCCCGCGGCAATTGTTCCTACACCAATTTCGGAAACTAATTTTACTCCAACTTTTGCATTAACATTGGCATGTTTTAAATCATAAATAAGTTGAGCTAAATCTTCTATACTGTAAATATCATGATGTGGGGGAGGAGAAATTAGGCCAACACCCGGTACAGAATTTCTTTGTGATGCAATTTCATCAGTAACTTTCGGGCCAGGAATTTGTCCTCCTTCACCTGGTTTTGCACCCTGTGCCATTTTAATTTCAATTTGTCCTGCCGAAGCTAAATATTCAGGAGTAACACCAAATCTACCTGAAGCAACCTGCTTTATAACGCTATTCCTCGAGTCACCATTATCATCAAGTTTAAATCTTTCAGAATTTTCACCACCTTCACCACTATTACTTTTACCTTTAATTCTATTCATTGCTACAGCGATAATTTCATGTGTTTCAGTGCTCAAAGCTCCATGAGACATAGCTCCAGTTCTAAATCTTTTCATAATTTCTTCTTCGCTCTCAACTTCATCAATTGAAATGCTATTTTTTGAATTAAACTCAAAAAGATCCCTTATCAAAGATGGTGGTCTAGTTTCATGAAGCTCATTAAATTTTTTATAATCCTCATAAGATGCTGTTTTAGACATCCTTCTCAAAGATTTAAAAATTGGCGGATTAAGAGAATGATATTCACCATCCTTTCTAAATCTATAAATTCCTTCTTCTTTTAATTTATCTTCGCTATCTTCAGAATAAGCATTTGCATGTAAGGTCATTAAATCTTTTTCTATATTTTTTAAAGATACACCTTCTATTCTTGATACCGTTCCTGGGAAATAAGTTTTAGTAGTTTTAGAATCAATACCTACAATTTCAAATATTTGTGAACCTGTATAACTTGCTACTGTACTTATGCCCATTTTAGATAAAACTTTTAAAATTCCTCTTTCTAAACCAAGTTTATAATTTGCTAAATAATCATCGATTTTACCCTCATATTTAGTCATCCAATCTCGTGCACTTTCGAAGGCTAAGTAAGGGTAAACAGCTGAAGCTCCGTATCCCAACAAACAACAAATATGATGATCTTCCTTAACTTCTCCTGATTCAACAATTATAGATGCCCTCATCCTCAGACCTTCATCAATCAAGCGATTGTGAATATTTGATACTAGTATTTGAGCTGGTACGGCGGCCTTTTCAGAGGAGACTTCTCTATCAGATAAAATAATAATGTTAGATCCTTTCTTAACAGCTTCAATTGATTTCTGCGTAATTAATTCAATAGATTTTTCTAAACTATTTCTTTTTGAAAGAAAATAAGTTGTATCAATTTTAGAAACTTTGAAATCTTTATCAGAAAATTTTTCAATAAAACTAATTTCTCCCTTAGTGAGTACAGGAGAGTCTAAATAATAAAATTTATTATTGCTTTTTTTAGACTCAAAAAATAAATTTTTATTACCAAGTATGACTCTTAGAGACATTACACTTTCTTCTCTATAAGGATCAATAGGTGGATTTGTTACCTGAGCAAATTGCTGTTTAAAATAATTGAAAATTGATTGAGGTTTAGATGATAAAGCAGGAATTGGAGTATCATCACCCATAGACCCTATTGGTTCTTTACCAGTGATGCTCATTGGTTCGATTAAGCGCTCTAAATCTTCCAACGAAAAACCAAAAGCTTTTTGTAGCTTAATTAAATTATCTGAATCAATATTTTCACCGATAATTTCATATTTCTCAGAATTAATGACTTCTGAAACTGAGTGGAAATTGTTAGCAACCCAATCTTTGTATGAAAACTTTTTACTAATTTCATTTTTAATTTCAGAATCACTTAAAAGAATTTTCCTATCAGGATCAACGGCCAGCATTTTACCCGGTGCAATTCTTCCAGATCTTACGATATCTTTTGGATCAATATTTACCATTCCAGATTCAGAACCTAAAACTATCATATTATCTTTAGTTACATGATATCTAACAGGTCTTAAACCATTTCTATCAAGCGCAGCTCCAATAATTTTTCCATCAGTAAATACTAAAGCGGCAGGTCCATCCCATGGTTCCATGAAACAAGATGAATGTTCATAAAAACTCCTTAAATCTTCAGAAAAGCTATCATCTTTTTCATATGCTTCTGGAACCAGCATTGAGACAGACTTTAAAAGATCAGAATTCGTCAATGTAATTAACTCCAGTGCATTATCTAAATCAGCTGAATCACTCCCACCTTCAGATATAAAAGGTTTTATTTTTTCAATGTCAGAACTCCACAATTCAGAATTACATTCATTTTCTCTTGCTTTCATCCATTTAGAATTACCTTGGATTGTATTTATTTCACCATTGTGTGCCAAAAATCTAAGAGGCTGAGCTAATTTCCATTCTGGAAAAGTATTTGTGCTATATCTTTGATGAAAAATAACTTTATCGGTTTTATAATTAGGATTTCTTAAATCAATAAAAAATTGATCTAACTGGTGAGCTTGTAGCATACCTTTATAAACAATTGACATTGATGAAAATGAACAGCAATAAATATCATCAATTCTTTCTGAAATAGATTTTGCAGATATTAGCTTTTTTAAAGTATAAAGTTTTCTCTCAAAATCTTGCTGATTAATAAAATTTTCATCTTTAACAAAGAACTGGAAAATTTCAGGCTTTACTTTTAGAGCTATCTCTCCTAACGCCGAATCATCAACAGGAACTTCTCTAATTGAAATTATTTTAATATTGTTTTCATTTAATACTTTTTTAATCAGATTTAAACTTTTTTTATGAGACATGTTTTCTTTTGAAGGAAGAAAAAACATTCCAACTCCAAAATTCCCAATTTTAATTTCACTAACATCTTCCTTAGATAAAAATTCATCAAAAAGTTCCAAAGGAAGTTGGGTTAAGACTCCAGCACCATCTCCGGTTTTTTTATCTCCACCTACAGCTCCCCTATGAGTTAAATTCGTAACAGCTTCAAGACCTTTTTTTAAAATTTTATTTGATCTTAAGCCATCTATACTTGCTACAAAACCAACACCACAGGCATCATGTTCATAGCTTTTTTCATACATAGTTTTCTTCATAATTATATGTAGGGGTTTAAGTTAAAACTCCACCTCACTTGCTCTTTTAACTCATGAGCTATGAGGAGCTTTTTAACCATGCTCTATGGTCAGTATATATAGTATTTTAACCAACAATATAAACCTATCAAGCTATGAAATTTTTTCTAAAATTACACTTGCCCAGGGTGATTTTTTGAAAGATTCATGATGTTTAAATGAAAAATTTGTTGCCGTACTAATATAATTATCTAATTTATTACAATTGAAACCAGAAATAATTAAAAAACCATTATTATTAATTATTTTTGAAAATTCAAGCAAGTTATTTTTAATATATGGACCTGAAATATTTGCTATAACAACATTATATTTTTGATCTTGAGCGAAAGGATTGTCGATAAAGTCTGGAATAGGATTAACATTGTTGACAGAAAAATTTTTTTTTGATTCATTAACTGCAAATTTATCTGTTTCACAACAAAAAACTTTATCAATACCTAATTTTTTTAAAAAAATTGCTATAACACCAGAGCCTGAGCCAAAATCCAAGGCAAAATCAAGATTATGTTTTGTATTATTTATTTTTTTTATAGCTTTGATAGCTAAAGTTGTCGTATCATGTTTAAAGCCAAATGAAGAACCCTGCAACAATTTAATATTAATTATATTGTCATTTTCCATATAAATTTTTAAATTTTCATTTCGGAGTCTTTCTTCGATATAAATTTCATTATTTTCCATAGATAATATTTAATATATTATTTTATTTATGACAAAAAAACCATTTCAAGTTTTAACTGTAGCAGGTTCTGACTCAGGTGGAGGAGCTGGTATACAAGCAGACATTAAGACTCTAAACACTTTAAATGTTTTCAGTTCCTCAGTAATAACATGCATCACGGCTCAAAACAGCTTCAAAGTTAACGAAATTTTAAGACTTCCAAATAAAACAGTTAAAAATCAAATTCAAACTGTTATGAGTGACTATAAAATAAAATTTATTAAACTAGGAATGCTTTATGATTCAAAAATGATGAAAATAATTTTAGAAAGCTTAAATAAATATAAAGGTTTAAAAATAGTTTCCGATCCTGTTATGGTTTCAAAATCAGGAAATAATTTATTACTTCCCTCAGCTATAAAATTTTTTCGAAATAAAATTTTACCTATTTGTTTTTTAATCACACCAAATATTTTTGAAGCTAATAAAATTTATAACTGTGATATTAAAGATGAGAGTGATATTTACAACTTAGATAAGTTAATATTTAAGCAAAAGAAAGTAAATGTTTTGATAAAAGGTGGACACTTAAGCAAAAATAACCAATCCTGTGATTACTTGTTTCACAATAAAAAAATATATAAATTCAGCTCGAAAAGATATGATACAATAAACACACATGGTACTGGATGCACACTTTCTGCAGCCATTACGGGTTATTTATCAATGAACTATTCTTTATTAGATTCTGTTAAGAAAGGAAAAGAATTTGTATCTTTTGGTATAAAAAATGCATTTAATATTGGTAAAGGTTGTGGACCACTCAATCATTTCCCAAGGAGAAAAAGATGAGCAATAAATTAATTGATGGAAAAGTAGTTTCAGAAAAAATTCGTGGCGAAATAAAAATTTCAGTTGATAAATTAAAGAAAAAAAATTCAACTGTTCCAGGATTAGCCGCTGTTCTAGTAGGTGAAGATGGACCCTCTCAAATATATGTTAGAAACAAAAGGAAAGCCTGTGAAAATGTTGGAATTTATTCTGAAGAACATAAAATGCCAGAAAATACGAGTGAGGATGAATTACTAAAACTCATAGATAAACTTAATAATCAGGAGAATATTAATGGTATTCTGATCCAGCTCCCGCTCCCTAAACATATTAATGAAACAAAAATTTTAAATTCTGTAAATCCAGATAAAGATGTTGACGGATTTCATCCAGTAAATGCGGGTAATTTATTTGAAGGTAAACCTTCCTATATTGCGTGCACGCCACATGGAATTATTAAAATGCTTGAACATTATGAATTAGACATAGAAGGCAAAAATGCAGTGGTCTTGGGAAGAAGTAATATTGTTGGTAAACCTGCTGCTATTCTTTTACTTCAAAAGAATGCAACAGTTACAGTTTGTCATTCCAGAACTAAAAATATTGAAGAAATTTTAAAAAATGCCGACATCATTGTGGCTGCTATTGGAAGAGCAAAATATGTAACTAAGTCAATGGTAAAAAAAGATGCAATAGTGATTGATGTTGGGATAAATAGGCTGGAAACTGGCAAGCTAGTTGGAGATGTGGATTTTGATGAAGTGCATGATATTGCCTCAATGATTACACCTGTACCTGGTGGTGTGGGACCAATGACAATTACAATGTTATTGTGGAATACTTTAAAATCTTATGAAAACTCAATTAGTTGAATGTTTTACTATAAAATTACCATCACTATCATTTCCATCAAAGAGTAAGCTGACAGAGGGATGATCAAATGGAGTGTTAGATTCATCTTTTTCTAGATTTTGTTGAGATACATATGCAATATATGTAGATTTATCCTCATTTTCGGCAAGAAGATGATAAAAAGGTTGATCTTTTCTTGGTCTTCTATCTTCGGGAATTCTTTCATACCATTCATCAGTATTACTAAACTCAGGGTCAACATCAAATATAATGCCTCTGAAATCAAACAATCGATGTTTAACTACTTGTCCAAGTTTAAACTTTGCATTATCACCCATAAATTTAATATAATCACTGATTACTTATTTGCAATATTTATAATATTTAATTTTTTAACTTTTTGATTGGTTAAATTATTAGCAATATCGAGAATGCTTCTAGTTTCACCAGGAAAAACCAGATTTTTGTCGATTTCTGTTAAAGGCTCAATGACAAATCTTCTATTTAAAGCTCGAGGGTGAGGGATAGTTAAAGTAGGATTATCTAAAATATGGTTTGAATAAAGAATTATGTCTATATCAATAATTCTATCTGAGACCTTTTTTTTTCTAATTCTTCCTAATTTTTTCTCAATTTTATTTATTTCTTTTAATAAATTCATTGGTGACAAATTTGTTCTACCTTTTAACACTAAGTTATAAAAAAAATTTTGTGATTCGTAATCTTGAGGATCTGTTTTATAAATCGATGATGTACGTAGAACATCAACAAATAATTTTAATAATTCTATAGCATTAATTAAATTTTCTTCTCTAAAACCGATATTAGTTCCTAATGAAAGATATATAATATTCACTCTAATATTGTATGATAATTTTGACTTATTTTACAATATGGATTAATTTATTCACATGTCTAAAAAATTAAAGAAAATAACTAATTTACAAGCAAAAAAACTCGTTCCTACATGGTCTGTCAAAAAAAATAAGTTATATAAAAAATTTATTTTTTTAAACTTTTCAGATGCCTTGGGATTTATTGTTCAAATTGGTATTGAGGCTGAGAAACTAGACCATCATCCCACAATTATTAATACTTATAATAAAGTCGAAATTTTTTTAGATACTCATTCTATCAATGCAATTTCATCATTAGACGTCAAACTTGCTGATAATATAGATAGTATTTAATCAATCTTATATTTATCCTCATCAATATCTATAATCTCTTTTTTTTCTGTGTTTTCATTTTTATTTGAACCCATATTTTTGTTATTTTTAAACTTAATTTTTTTATAAATCCTAGTGATGAAAAAAATTCCCAAAATAGTTAAAAACCCTATAGTAAAAACAGACGCCAGAATCAATAAAATTATTACACTCAAGATTGACGTAATAGTAAATTTTAAATTTTTTATCATTTTCTCTGCTTTTTCCTTTGCTTTCTTTTTTTCTTATCTAATTCTCTTTTTCTTTCCTTTGCTTTAAAACCAGACGTTTTTGCGAGACCAGGTTTCTTAATTTTTTTTGTTTCATTTTCGCTTTCTTCATCATTATACGATAAATTCTCATCAGTTTTCTTTGATTCTTCGATTTTCTTTAAATCATCATCACTAATTGGAACAACCTCTAAAAATGAATCAATTGCATCAAAATGATAATTTTGAATCATATCATCAAACATTTGATACCCCTCTTTCTTATATTCATTTAATGGATTTTGTTGACCATAACCTCTAAGCCCCACACTTTCTCGTAGATAATCCATTGACAAGAGATGATCTTTCCATTTCATATCTAAAGTTGATAAGAGTACAAATTTTGTAATGGATTCATACATATCACCAAGTAAAGATTTCTTTTCGCTCAGCTTTTTATTTAAAAAATTTTCATAGTCGTTCGAGGTTTCTAAAGAATTTAATTCATCATCTGAAGCATAATTAAAAAAACTCTTTTTTTCTTCTAGGTTACTATTTTCGGAAAAATTCTCATTTACCGTAAATATTATTTCATCTTTAGATTCATCAATTATATTATCAACTTCATTTTTTCTAAGCAATCTGTTTCTAAGCTTATATATTACTTCTCTCTGTTTATTCTGAACATCATCATATTCTAATAAATGTTTTCTTATTTCGAAATTTCTGGCCTCTACTTTTTTTTGGGCATTTTCTAGAGAACTTGTAATCATTTTGTGTTCAATTGGTTCTCCTTCATTCCATCCAAACTTTGACATCATACTCGCTATCCTATCAGAACCAAAAAGTCTCATAAGTTCATCTTCCATCGAAACAAAAAATTGAGTAACACCAGGATCTCCCTGTCGCCCAGACCTACCTCGGAGTTGATTATCTATACGTCTTGACTCATGCCGTTCACTCCCTAAAACAACCAAACCACCAAGCTTTATAATTTCTTCCTTTTCTTTTAAATTCACAGTAGTATCTTCTGATCCACCTAGTTTAATATCAGTACCTCTACCAGCCATATTAGTTGCTATTGTTACAGCCCCAATTTTTCCTGCACGTGAGATAATTTCAGCTTCTTTTTCATGGTTTTTTGCATTTAAAACATTATGATTAATATTTAATTTAGATAAAAATTTACTCAAGTTTTCAGACTTTTCGACAGATATTGTGCCAATTAATATTGGATTCCCATTAGAATTATATTTCTTAACTTCATTAACGATTGCATCATATTTTTCTTTTTCTGATTTATAAATAAGATCATTAAGATCATTCCTTATCATTGGAACATTGGTAGGTATAACCACAACTTTTAAATTATAAATATTTTGAAATTCTAGTGCTTCTGTATCTGCGGTTCCTGTCATCCCTGATAATTTTTTATACATTCTAAAATAATTTTGGATTGTAATAGATGCAAAAGTTTGATTTTCCTCTTCAATGTCTACTTTCTCTTTAGCTTCGACAGCTTGATGTAATCCATCACTCCATCTTCTTGAGGACATTAATCTTCCTGTAAATTCATCAACGATAATAACTTTGTTATCTTGGACAACATAATCTTTATCTCTTACATATATATTCTGAGCTCTTAAAGATTGGTTGATAGAATGTAGCAGTGATAGATTTGAAGGATCATATAAATTCTCAACTTCAAATAAATTTTGTAACTTTTCCGATCCGCTATCTAATATGTAGACTTGCTTTGATTTTTCATCAATTGAAATATCTTCAGGAAGTATTTTTCTACATAAATTATCTATTTTTTTATAATCTATTAATGAGTTATCACTAGGTCCTGAAATTATCAGAGGTGTTCTGGCTTCATCTATTAAAATACTATCAACTTCATCAACAATAGCAAAATAATGCGAATCCTGACATATCTCATCATCAGAGTATTTCATATTATCTCTAAGATAATCGAATCCAAATTCACTGTTGGTTCCATAAATAACATCGCAATCATATGCCTCGAGTCTTTTAACTTCTATTAAATTATCATTATCAATTCTGTAGGAAATTCCATTATTTAAAATTCCAACCTTCAGTCCTAAAGATAAATATATTGGTGACATCCAAAGTGCATCTCTTCTTGCTAAATAATCATTAACGGTTATGACATGAACTGATTCAGATTTTATAGAATTTAGAACTACAGGTAATGTAGCAACCAAAGTTTTTCCTTCTCCAGTTTTCATTTCTGCAATTTTACCTTCATGTAAAACGATTCCACCTACCAATTGGACATCAAAAGGTCTCAACTTTAATGTCTTTTTTGATACTTCACGAGTAATAGCAAATACATCTGGGAGATGAACATCTAAGTCATTTTCATTTTTAGATAAATCTAAAAATTTTTTCTTAAGCTGATCTAAAGATAGTTCTGAATATTCATTTTCTAAACTATTTATCTTTTCAACAATTTTGTTAATCCTTGATATTTCCCTTTGATTTCCAGATCCAAAGATTTTTTTAATTATATTTAACATTTCTATAGGATGTCTTCTTTATCTTAATTGGGCAAATCAACAGGTACAATTTCGGTAATACCTTCTAATCTTGATGTTATACCAATTAATTTATTCGCGAATTTCATAGTATTTTTATTGTGCGTAATTATAGCCACTTGGGACAAAGTTGAAATTTCATTTAGCATCTCTCCAAATTTTGAAATATTTTTATCATCCAAGGGTGCATCAACTTCATCTAAGAGAAGAAATGGAGCAGGTCTCACATAGTATGCTGATAAGAGTAAAGCAATTCCTGCTAAAGCTCTTTCACCTCCCGAATATGATTTGAGATTTCTATACTTTTTTAAACCTATCTTTAACATTACCTCAATTCCTGAATCCTTAATTGAATCTGGGTTAGTTAAGAGGAGCTTACCCTCACCACCTCCAAATAATCTTTTTACATATTCATCATATTTGTTACTAATTAAATTAAATGTTTCAATAAATGCAGTTTCAGATTCATTATCTATCTTATCAATTGTTTTTTTGAGATTTTCTACAGATACTTCTAAATCATTAATTTGATTGGATAAGAATAAGAATCTTTCATTTAATTTTTCATACTCTGATGGAGCTAATAAATTAACAGGTCCAAAGTCATTAATTGCTTTTTCTAATTTATTAAATTTAGATTTTGTTAGTTCAGCTTCACCAATGATTTCAATTTCTTTTAAATCTTCCGTAGTTAAAGATTTTATTTCTTCTGTATAATTTTTTTCTATAAAAGTTTCTTCAATTTGTTCAATTTCAATCTGTGCTCTATCTAGAGCTAATTCTAACTCTTTCTTTTCATTGGACATATTATCAATTTTTATATTCATATTTTTAATATTTTCCTTCAAATTAGCTATATCAGATTTATCAGAGCTAATTTCTTTTTTTAAATTATCAAATTCGATTTTTTTACTATTTACAAGAGAGTTAAAATTATTAATTTCTTTATCATCGGTGGAAATATCAATTAAATTATTTTCAAATTTTTCCTCTAATTTAATCATTTTGGAATTAATAATTTCTGATTTTTGTTTTTCTTTATTAATTTTACTTTTACTAAATTCTATTTCCTCTTTAATTAATGCTATTTCTTTATTTAGCCTATCGACTTCTTCTTGATTCCTTGTATCGATAATTTGTTGTATATTTTCACTTTCAGTCATATTTATATTATTAAATTTAATTTCAAACGACTTTTTTTCTTCTACAATTTCTTCAATTTCTTTCTTAATTAACTCAACCCTTTTTGTTTTCTTTTCAATTTCTAGCTCTAAATTCATTGTTTGTTCTTCAATTTTATTTTTTATATTTATTTCATTTGACAATTTATTCTCAAGATCATTAAATAATATAGACAATCTAGAGTAATTTGAATTTTGAGAATTTAAGTCTAAATCAAACGTTTTAATTCTATTATTAATATCAAAAATTTCATCTTCAATTTGTTTTTTTGAAATATTTAATTTATCAATTTCATTATCATAATTTAATTTTTTAATATTTAATTCTTTAATTTCCTCTTTTATTTGTATTATGTTATCTGGTGCAGATCCAACTGTAATTGATCCATTTGAATCAAAAAATTCACCATTTAAAGTTACAAAATTTATACCGCTATAATAGTTTCGAGCCTTAATTGCATCCTTAATATTATCAACAACATAGGTTTCACTAAAAATATTTGCGAAAAAAGGTCTGTGTTCGATTTTACATTCTAAGCACTCCATAATGTGTTTATATGGTATGGAGGTACTAGCACCCATTTGAATTTTAATATCAGTAGACATGAATGTACCACGACCTTTTGAGGATTTTTTGAATTCCTCAATAGCTGTAACTACACTTTCATTGTCATCAACTAATATCCATTTTAACTTCTCGCCAAGTGAGGACTCTATGCAACTTTCATACCCTGGTTTTGGCTTAATAAAATCAGAAAGCACTCCTTCTACTTTAGAACCCTTAAGTTCATTAACAAATTCTCTAATTCCTTCAGGTAACCAACCATAATTTAATTCAATATTCTCTAAAACTTTTACTCTCGATTTTGTAACTTCTATTTCAGAACTAACTTTAAAATAATTAGTATTTATAGATTCTAAATCATTTTTCACGTTTTCTAATTTTAATATTTCTTCGTTTTTATTTGTTTTACAATTTTCTTTTATTACATTAAGATCAGAAATTTCTTTTTGAGCTTTATCCATTTCAATTTTCAGATCTTTAATTTGATTCTCAGATTTTTCAGAAAGTTTTTGAAACTCATCTTTGGTCTTAAGATGTTCTTTCAACTCATTCTCTAGCAAACTTATACTGGTTTTTTGAGAGGAGTAGCGTTCAACTGCATCAAATAACCTTTTTCTTACATCTTCAGAATTATTTTCTGAATAATCCAATTTGGACTCTTTTAAGTTTTTTAATTTTTTTTCATTTATTAGTAACAATTCTTCTTTTTCTAAATAAGTTCCCTCTTGATAATCAACATCTTTTGAAATATCAGCTTTAGACAATTTCAAATCTATTAATTCATTTTTAATCATTTCATTTTCAGCAAATGCGGTTTTTGTTTTTGACTGTTTATTTAATAATTTTTCTTTAATATCCAAAATATTATTATTTAAAGTTTCTAATTTATAGTTTTTTTCATCTATTTCCTTTTCTTTAACTTCTATTTGCTCCGAAAAAATTTTAATTTGATTATTATTATTTTTATAAATTAAATTAAATTCATTTGATGCGTTAGTTGCATCTAACAATTTCTTTTGTAATAAGTTATATCTTTTTTTATAATATAATTTTTCAAGATTTTTAAATCTATTAACTAATCCAGAATATTCATTGGACTTTTCTGCTTGTTCTTTTAATGAATCTTTTTGAATCTCAACTTCTTTTTTTATATCATTGACTCTTTCCAAATTATCATTTGTTAAGATTATCTTTCTTTCGGTTTCATTTCTTTTTAATTTATATTTTCCTAAACCTGCCGCTTCATCAATCAATTGTCTTTTGTCCTCTGACTTTGAAGTTATATAAGATTCAATTTGTCCCTGAGGAATAACTGTAAAAGTTCTGCTTCCAGCGCCTATTGTCATTACAATATCAGTTATATCTTTTAAACGACAACTTTCTCCGTTTATGAAATATAGACTTTCTCCCGATCTATTTAATCTTCTACTAATTGCAATTTCATCAGGTAAATCAGAAAAAGATTCTGTATCAATTATTAAAGAAACCTCTGCGAAACCCTGTTTGGGTAGTTTATCATTTCCATCCGATATCAACTGTGACATGGAATCGGTTCTTAGAAGTCTTGGATTCTGTTCACCAAGAACCCATCTTAAACCATCTAATAAATTTGTCTTTCCACAACCATTAGGGCCAACCACAGCTGAAATTTTATCATTAAAATTTACAACTGATTTTTCATAGAAAGTTTTAAAACCCTTTAAAGATAATGATTTAATCCTCATTTTAGGCAATAATAAAACAATATATTACTCAAGTAAAGTGCTAAAATTAATCATCTTTGAAATATTTAGTATTCAATTCTATCTTATTATTAGAAATTATTTCTCGATTTAATTTTTCAAAAAAAGATTCTGTTTTATCAATTAAAAGGCTATTCTTAATTCTGTCTTTATCTAAAATAAAGAGTTCAGAATCTGGTAATCTTAATTTTTCTATAAATATTAAATAAAATTTATCGTCCTCAAAAATATAATCTATTAAGTAAGGATTAATATTTTTTTTCGATTCAGTTTGATTCAAGGCTTTCTTTGAAATTAGTGGTAAATTTGCAGCTTTTTGATTGTTATAAAAGCTTACTTGTAATCTGTTATCAGATTTAATCTTATCAAGAAAATCATCAGGATTTGTCTTGTATATATTAATTAAATTATTATAAAATTCTTTTTTTGAATTTTTTTCTGCCACTACTTTCATCTGATTAACAACAAGATCTTTTTGAAATATTTCATTATCAGTTAGTTCAAATACCCATATAGATTTATCATAATAAATAAAATTAAGACCCTTTGAGGTTTTTATTTTAGTTTTTATATTTGAGGGGGCCTGTAATGATGAAATATTAAAGATTTTAATTTCCTTGTTATATTTTTTTGATATCTCATTTATATTTTCAGTTTTAACTAAATTAGAAATAGTTTTTAACTCATTAGTTATTAATTTATCAGAAATTTTTTCTTTTATTTCTCTTTTAATCTTTTCCTTATTAAACTCTTCCCCTGATTTATAATTTTCATAATATGATTTTAAATCAGAATCAGTAATATTTTCATTTTTATTTAGATCATAGGAATTAATTTTAAAAAATTTATAAAAACTAGCTTTGGTTGACTTATCAGATAAGATAGTTTTTTTAAATTCTTCAATCTCACTGTCTGTAAAAGTCTTCTTAAAATTTATTGGTTTAATTAGTTCAATTTTATAATAGTTCATACTGGTTTCATTTTTTAAAAATTCTTGAAATGCTTCATCATTATTAATAAAAAGAAATTCTTTAATAAATCCATAATATTTATCACTCAAATTTTCTTCAATCAAAATCTGCTCAAAAACATCTACATCTAAATCAAAATTTCTTCTTATTGCTGTCTCATAATTAGCTATGGTTACAATATCTTTGAATGCCTCAGTATTTAAAATATATTGTCTTATCTTTTCATTACTTATATGAAAGCCTAAATTTTTTGCTTCTCGTGCTAATAACTTTCTTTGAACAATCATGTCTACAATCTGATAATCTAAGATTTTCATAAAATCTTTATTGCCTTTTATAGATGAAGATAGTTCGGATAATTTTTTGTTTTTAAAAAAAATAAATTCTTTCTTTGTAACCTCCATTTTATCAACTTTGGCTATTATATTTTTATCCATACCAAATGATATAAATTCAGAACCGACACCAAGACTAATTATTAAGCCAGCTGCCAAAACAATAATTATTAATTTTGATAATATTGATTTCATTGATTGAATAATAGCACATAATAATGTTTTTTTTCTTCTTTCATTTATAATTAGATTGTGAGAATTCTTCTAAATGGTAAAAAAAAAATATACAAATTTAATATTAATATACAAGATGTTGTTAAATCTATGAAAGTTGATAAAAAGTATGTTGCTGTTGCATTAAATGGTGAATTCATTTCAAAGAAAGATTATAATAAACATTTATTAGAAGACGGGGATATAGTTGAAGTCGTTACGCCACACCCTGGAGGATAATATTGAAGATATATGATTTAAAATTGAAAAATAATATAATTTTAGGTTCTTCAAAATATCCTTCTCCATCTATTTTTTTAAAATGTGTAAAAAATATTAGAGCTGACATGATAACAGTTGCACTTAGGAAAATTGGAGATAACCCCAGAAAATTTTATAAAACTCTAGAAAAAACAGGTTGTAAAATTTTACCAAACACTGCTGGTTGTTTTAATGAAAAAGACGCAATTAATACGGCTTTGATGTGTAGAGATATATTTGAAACAAACTTCATAAAACTTGAAGTTATAGCAAATAAAAAAAATTTAGCTCCTTCCGCTAAAGGAACAATAAAAGCATCAGAAAAACTTTTAAAGCTTGGCTTTAAAGTTCTACCATATACAAATGATGACATTTCTTTTTGCAGAGAATTAATTAAAGTTGGATGTAAAGTGATTATGCCATGGGGATCGCCTATAGGAACAGGGCAGGGTTTAGTTAATATTAAGAAATTAAAAAAAATTAGAGATTCATTTAAAGATATAACATTAATATTGGATGCTGGGATAGGTAGAGTATCTCACGCATGTCAGGTTATAGAGTTGGGTTATGATGGAATCTTATTGAATTCTGCGGTAGCTTTAGCAAAAAAACCTGAGAATTTTGCACAATCTGTATATGATGCAGTAAGAGCTGCTGAAAAATCTTTAAAAGCAGGTCCAATATCCATTTCCTCTAAAGCTATTCCATCAACAACATTTAAAGGAATGGCTTTCCAAAAATAAATTATCTTGCTCTGATTGACCTGTAAAACGAAGAAGATTGATCACCTGTCTTTCTTTGAATTAAAAATAAAGATAATTGACCTTTTTTTATTTTTGACATTATTTTATTAAAGTCTTTTAGGCTATTTATCTTTTTTTTATTTATTTCAAGAATAAAATCACCAGCAGAAATTTTTGATGATGCAGGAGTGTTAGGATAAACTTTTTTAACTATAATACGCGAATTTTCTTTATTACTATTATCAGCTAATTGAACTTCAAATCCAAACTTATCCTTTGATAAATTCTGATCATTTAATTTTTTAGATTTTTTTATAGTTTGGGATGGAATGTCTCCTAAAATGACTGAAATCTTAAAATTTTTACCATCTCTAATTATAGATAAGACCGCTTTACTATTTGGCTTCATCTTGCCAATAATTCTTGGCAACTCATCCATTTCCTTAATTTCATTACCATTAACAGATACAATAACATCACCCTGTTTGATTCCAGCAGAAAAAGCGGGTCCATCCTCCAAAACTTCAGATACTAAAGCTCCGTTAGTATTTTTCAATTTCAAGGACTCTGCAATCTCAGGTGATATAGATTGAATAACGACACCAAGCCAACCTCTTTCAACTTTCCCTTTTGTTCTAATTTGTTCAACAATTTCGATTACTGTATTTATTGGAATTGCAAAACCAATACCCTGGCCATGAGCTGCAATTGCGGTATTTACTCCTATTACATTCGCATTCAAATCAACTAAAGGCCCACCACTATTTCCTTTGTTTAACGCCGCATCAGTTTGAATAAAATCTACATATGTGCCTAGCCCATCAACATATCTACCTTGAGCACTTATAATCCCTGTTGTTACTGTTGTGCCAAGACCTAGTGGATTCCCAATTGCAACAACCCATTGACCAATTTTTAGGTTATTTGAGTTTCCAATAATTAAAGGTTTTAATTCTCTTTTTGTATCTATTTTTAGTAATGCTACATCTGTTCTTTTATCAGAACCAACAACCTCAGCTTTGTATTTTTTTTCATCAAACATTACAATTTCAATTTCATCAGCACTCTCAATAACATGATAATTTGTAATGATAAGACCACTATCTTTATATATAAATCCCGAACCAAGACCTTTTCTAGGCTGAGGTTTAAAATTATCACCAAATTGTTTTTTAAAAAATTCATCCAAAAATGGATCTCCTGTCATTCCAATAGAATTATCTTGAGAACTAGATGTTTCTATTCTGACAACAGAAGGATTTATTTTATCAACAAGTTCGGGGAGCGTTTCAAGATTAAATGCATTAGAATCTAAGGAAAAAAGGCAAAAAATAAATACTAGTAAATAAAGTTTAATTAATCTCATATATTAAATATAAATAAAAAAAATATGTTATCCAGTTAAGAAAATTTCTATGTTGGAATTATAAGATAATATTATTAATATGGGAAATAAAATGAATTGTATTTTTATGGGCACACCATTATTTGCAAAAATTATATTAGAAAGATTATTAAAATATGTAAATATAGATTTAGTTGTTTGCCAACCTGATAAACCATCAGGGAGAGAGAAAACAATAAAATACAATGAGGTTAAAGAATTTGCAATTCACAAAAATTTAAATATATCTCAACCTATAAAGATTAAGGATAATGCAGAATTTATTAATAATTTAAAAAACATTAAACCTGATTTAATAATTGTTGCAGCTTATGGAAAAATTTTAAGATCGGAAATTCTTGAAATTCCTAAATATAGTTCTATAAATGTTCATTCATCTATTTTGCCAAAATACCGTGGAGCTGCTCCTATTAATTGGGCTTTAATAAATGGGGATAAAAAAACGGGTGTGACTATAATGGAAATGGATGAAGGCATGGACACAGGTGATATTATTTTAACAAAAGAAATTTTAATAGATAAGGTAGATAATGTTACATCTCTAACTCTAAAGTTAGCAGAGTTAGGTGCAGATTGCATTGAAGAATTTATTAAAAATTTTGTCACTGAGAAATCTTATAAACATTTGAAACAAAATCATGATCAGAGCACTATTGCTCCTAAAATTAATAAAGAAATTTCAAGGATTTCTTGGGAAAAAACTAATACAGAAATTGTAAATTTAATTAGAGGTACAAATCCTTGGCCTGGAGCAAAATGTCAATTTATGAAGACTGAAATTACTATTTGGGAAGCTGTTACTGATAATAATATATCAGGATTAAAAGGTGAAATTAAAAAATTTGATAAAGATTTTTATATATGTTGCGGAAAGGGAAGTATAAAAGTTTTAAAAATTCAACAAACTGGAAAAAAGGTTTTAGATGGAAGAAGTTTTCTTAATGGATTAGAAAATAAAATTAAAAAAAATAACATATTTAACTAAGAGGGATTTCAACAGAAAATGATAAAATCTTTATTCTATCTATTAATTGATTTTCAAAACATAAATTTCTTGTTAATTTCAATTTAGATTTTGGAACAAAAATTAAACAATTAGTATTTAATCCCTGTAGTTCTTTCCATTTAGGGATTATCTTCTCACTTATATTTGACTCAGTCTCAACTTCACCAATCATAACTACTTGACCGTAATTACCAAAAATTATATCCGGGTATAATCCTTTAAAATCATTTTCATTTTTATGAATCGTATTTATTTTTATTTCATTAAATTCTTTTGTATATTTTTTTTTAACTTCTTCAACAATCCAGTCATGAAGAAACTCCTCTCTATTTATGCTCATATAGATTACTCCACATCAATTTATCCTTTAAAACAGAAAAATATTCTGTATTTTTCATTCTAAGTAAATTTAAGGTTAGTGATGACTTTTTGACACTTATTGTTGTTTTACCATTTAACTTCTCATTATTTGCTCCATCAAAAGATGCAAATACATGATTATCAGAATTTACACTTATCGAAACTTCACATTTTTCAGATATTACTAAGGGTCTATTTGATAAAGTATGAGGGCAGATAGGGGTTATAATCATCAAAGGTAAGCTAGGAACAACTATCGGACCACCAGCGGATAATGAATAAGCTGTTGATCCCGTAGGTGTAGAAAGAATTAAACCATCCGCTCTAATTTGTGATACTGGCTTTCCGTCAACAAAAACATTTAAATCTATAATTTTAGATAAAGCTCCCTTGTTAATAACCAAATCATTTAAGAAACTTTTATTTTTTACTTTTTTTTCTTTTGACTCTAAATTGGCAACTAATAAATTTCGTTTATCTGACCTTAGATCATCTTTAAAATATTTATTCATAACAGTTTTAAATTTGGACAAAGGTGCTTCTGTTAAAAAACCAAGATTTCCTACATTAAAGCCAATGACAGGTTTTTGAAATTTAGCAGCATCTTTTGCTATATGAAGTAAGGTCCCATCTCCACCAAAAGCTAAAACAATATTTGAAGATTTAATTAAATTAATCTGTGATGTAAATTTATTTTTTTTTATTTTAAAATTTTTGTCATATATTATTTTACAATTTTTATCTTTAAAGTACTCAGTAATTAATTTATGTATTTTATTTAAATTCTTTAATTCGGGCTTACAAACAACTCCTACAATCATATATATATTATATTATTTAATTTTAGATAATAAACTTTCAATTAAATTATTTAAATCTCCATCTAAAAAAGAATCGACATTACCAATTTCATCATTTGTCCTATGATCTTTTACCATTCTATAAGGATGAAGAATATATGATCTTATTTGACTACCCCAGGATATTTCTTTTTTACTAGAATTTATTTGATTATCCATATTTTTTTTCTTTTCTACCTCAATTTCATACAATTTCGAACTTAATATTTTCATTGCATAAGATTTATTTTGATGTTGAGATCTTTGATTTTGACATGACACAACTAATCCAGAAGGAATATGAGTTATTCTTACAGCCGAATCAGTCTTATTTAAATGTTGCCCACCGGCACCTCCTGCTCGAAAAGTATCAATTTTTAAATCTTTAGAATTTATTTCAATATCAATATTTTCATCAACTTCAGGAGTTACTGAAACTGATGCAAAAGAAGTATGTCTTCTCTTGTTTGAATCAAAAGGTGATATTCTCACTAATCTATGAACTCCAGATTCATTTTTTAGAAAACCATAAGAATAATCTCCTTTTATAAGTATAGTGCAATTTTTGATTCCTGCTTCATCCCCTTCAAGTTTATCAAGGAACTCAACTTTAAAATTATTAATTTCAGAGTATCTGAAATACATTCTGCATAACATATTTGCCCAGTCTTGTGCTTCTGTACCCCCAGCGCCAGAGTTTATAGATAAAATTGCATTTTTGGAATCTTCTTTGTTTGATAAAATTGTCTTTATTTCAAATTTAAGCGTTTTGGCAATCAAATCTGAAATATTACTTTCTAATTCTTTGTAAAATTTATTATCCTCTTGTGATTCTTCATATATGTTCAGTAACTCCATACTATCATTTGTTTCAGAGTCGAGAATACTTAATGTTTCTAATTTTTTCTTTAATAAAGAAAGATCTTGTAAAGTAGATTGTGCAATTTTTGGATTATTCCAGAAATCTTTATCCTCAGTTAAAAGCTCTAGAGAGGCTATTTCTGTATTAATTTTATCCGGGTCAAAGGAACTCTCTTATTTTTTTTAATTTTTTTTCATTTTCTTGCAATAGTTGCTTTAATTCAATCATTTAACACCTGACTACTTGAAAAATAATGTTATATTAAATTTAACATTATTAAATAGTTTCGGGGGATTTAATTGAAAAACTATGTTTTAACTCCTGGGCCAGTACCGGTTCCAGAATTTGTTATGTTAGAAATGGCGAAGCCTATAATTCATCATAGAACAGCTGAATTTGAGGAGATTTTCCATAAAGCAGGACAGGGGTTGAAGAAGGTATTTATGACTAATGAAGAAGTTATGATACTTGCTACTTCAGGTACTGGTGCAATGGATGCCGCAATATCTAATACATTAAATAGGGGTGATACTACTTTAGTTATAAATGGCGGAAAGTTTGGTGAAAGATGGGGAAAAATTTGTAAGGCCTATGGTGTTAATTTTATTGAACATATAGTTGAATGGGGTAAAGCTGTAGAAGTTAAAGAAATTGAAGAAATATTATTAAAAAATAAAAATATTAAAGCGATTTTAGTTCAAGCGAGCGAAACTTCTACTGGCGTTGAGCACCCAATTAAAGAAATTGCAAAATTAACAAATAATAGAGATGATATTATTTTAGTTGTTGATGGGATAACCGCTGTTGGCGCTTTTCCTGTAGAATTTGATAAATGGGGAATTGATATATTAATTGGTGGATCTCAGAAAGCTTTCATGCTACCTCCTGGTCTTGCTTTTATTAGTTTAAGTAAAAAAGCATGGGAATTTACTAAAAATTCAAATTTACCTAAATTTTATTTAGACTTGAATCAAGCTTATAAAAACAGTCTTAAAAATACATCTCCCTGGACACCAGCAGTTAATATGGTTATGGGTTTAAATGCGGTCTTAGAATATTTTGACAAGCAAGGGTTAGAAAATGTATTTAGAAGGCACACAATTTTATCAAAGGCAACCACTCAGGGTTTTGAATCAATTGGTCTAGAAAATTTTGCAAAAGGTTGTACAAGCACAGCTTTATCTGTGATAAAGTCTCCTGAAGGTATTGATGCTGGCGATATTATCAAAGGTCTCAAAGAAAAATATGGAATGATTGTTGCTGGTGGCCAAGACCAAGCTAAAGGTAAGATATTTAGAATCACACACATGGGTTATGTTGATAAAAGTGATATGATTTCTGTAATTGCTGGAGTTGAGGGTATTTTAAACGAAATGAACTATCCATTTGATGCTGGTACAGGTGTTTCAACAGCCTCTAAAATTCTAGATACTATGTAAATTTAAAATTCAAATATTGAATTAAAATTTTTCTTATTTAAAATTATAGATATATAGGGTCCAGATTACCTAAAAGGAGTGTAAAATGAAAATTGGCTTATTTTATGGAACTACAAGTGCAGCAACACAAGAGGTTGCATCTTTAATTCAGGATAATATGCCTGATTGCGAAATTGAGATTTTTGATGTTTATGAAGAAGATCTTGGTAAGATGTCAGAATTTGATAGAATCATTGTAGGTTGCCCTACTTGGGACATAGGTCTTTTACAAGAAGATTGGAGAAGTAAATTCGGTGATTTAGATAGTATTGATTTTAGTGGTAAAAAAATTGCTTATTTTGGTTGTGGTGATCAAAGTATATACAGTTCATCTTTTCTTGATGCTTTAGGTATTTTAGAGGAAAAAATTTCAGAAAAAGGCGGAACTACAATTGGCCATTGGTCTACAGAAGGTTATGGATATGATTTTTCAAAAGCTGAAAAAGAAGGACAATTTGTAGGTTTAGCAATTGACAACGATAATCAACCTGAGTTAACAGAGGAAAGAGTTGTAGCGTGGTGTGAAAAAATTTCTGAAGAATTTAAATAGAAATCTTTTTTAAATTTGTTAGTTGATTTTCCATAAGACAATCTAAAATAACCAAGTTGACCATTGCTTCAGCTATGGGTACTGCTCTAGGGCAAAGACATGGGTCATGTCTCCCTGTAACTTTTAACTTTTTATTTTGTCCTTTGGTATTTATTGAACTTTGAGTTTTAGAAATTGATGAAGTAGGTTTTAAAGCAAATCTTAATATAATTTCATTCCCATTTGTAATACCTCCTAATATCCCACCCGAATTATTAGATTTAAATTCAACTTTTGATTTAATTTTCGTTTGCATCTCATCATTAACCTCTGACCCTTTTCTTTCTGCAATTGAAAATCCTGAACCTATTTCAAATCCTCGGACACCACCTATACTCATGATAGCAGAAGCAAGCTTAGCGTCGATTTTCTCAAATACAGGTGAACCAAGGCCTGCTGGGACTCCGTTCGTTCTTACTTCGATAATTCCTCCTATTGAATCACCTTCTTGTCGAACTAAATCAACTAATTTAGACATTTCAGAAAATTTGCTTTTATCTGCAATTCTTAATGGATTTTTTTCTATATAACTCTTAGAAATCTTTTGACCTTTTATTTCTCCTATTTGAGATACAAAACCAAAAGTATTTATTTTATATTTATTTAATATTTTTTTAGCAATTGCTCCAGCCGCAACTCTAGCAACTGTTTCACGATTAGAAGATCTACCACCCCCTCTATAGTCCCTGAAGCCATATTTTTTATCATAACTATAATCAGCATGTCCAGGTCTATAAATATCTTTAAAACCACTATATGATTTTGATATTGCGTCAGAATTAACTATCATCATTGAGATTGGTGTTCCAGTGGTTTGGCCCTTGAATACGCCGGACATAATAGTAACTTTATCAGGCTCATTTCTTTTTGTTGTATATCTGCTTTGTCCAGGCTTTCTTCTATCCAATTCAATTTGTATATCTTCTTCTTGAAGCTTTAAGCCAGCAGGACATCCATCAATAACTACTCCTAGGGCTTTACCATGAGACTCACCCCAGGAAGTTATTCTAAAAAATTGACCAAAAGAATTGCCAGGCATTATGAAATTCTATTATAAAAATCATTAATTGTAAAAGAATACATCATAAAATAAGCATAGCGTCCCCATAGCTAAAAAATCTCATTTTCTCTTTAATTGCAATTTGATAACATTCCATTGTTAGTTCATAACCTAAAAAGGATGAAACAAGAACTAAAAGAGTAGATTTTGGTAGATGAAAATTGGTTAATAAACAATCGGTTAATTTAAAATCAAAATCATCTTTTATAAAAAGTGAAGTCGAAGACCACTTATCAATTTTTTCCTTATCTATCGCAACTGATTCTAGAGCTCGAACAACAGTTGTTCCAATAGATAAAATTCTGTTATTTTTTTTTCTAGTTAAATTGATTTTATCAATTAATGACTGTTTTACTAAAAATTGTTCATGATGCATTTTATGTTTTTCAAGATCATTTGATTTAATGGGCTTAAAAGTTCCTAAGCCAACATGTAAAGTTATAAAATCTTTAGTTGTATCAAAATCTTCAAAATAATTTTTTGTAAAATGTAGTCCTGCAGTTGGAGCAGCAATTGAACCATCTTCCGAAGCATAAATGGTTTGATAATCTACTAAATCTTTTTTATCTGATTCCCTATCCAAATATGGTGGAATAGGCATTAGGCCATTATTTTCAATAAACAAATCAGGCTTTTGATTAAAAGTGATGAACCATTCTTCAGTTCTTTTAAATAAAAATCCTTTTAAAGTTTTATCGAAATCAATTTCCTCCTCTTTGGGTTTTTTAGTTAGTATCTTCCATGTATTAGAAGATTCTTGGGATATTAGTAAGATTTCTCTAATATTTCCGTTTTTCTTTTTCCCTTTTAATAAAATTTTTAAAACCTTAGTATTATTAAAAATACATAAATCATCACTCGAGAAAAATTTTTTAATATTTATGAAATTATTGATTTCAATTTTTTTTGTTTTTCTATTTACAATAAGCAAACGTGAATTGTCTCTTGGATATTGTGGTCTCTTTGCAATTAATTCTTTAGGTAAATTATAATCATATTGGCTTAGAAACATTTACTTTTTTAATTTATTTAAAATTAATCTTAATGAATTTAATTTTATAAATCCTGTAGCATCTGATTGATCATAAAGATTATCTTCTTCAAACGTTGCGAGTTTATCATTATATAAAGAATAGTTTGATCTTCTTCCTAAAACTCTTACATTACCTTTAAATAATTCAAGTCTCACGTCACCAGTTATATTTTTTTGAGTCTCTTTAACATAGCTCAACAAGCTTTGCATTTCTGGAGAAAACCAAAAACCATTATATATTAGTTGGGATATTTTAGGAACTAAAGTATCCCTAATATGCATAACCTCTCTATCCATTGTTAGAGACTCTATTGCTCTATGTGCAATATTAATAACAGTTCCTGCAGGTGTTTCATATACACCCCTTGATTTCATTCCCACAAATCTGTTTTCAACAATATCTACTATACCAACTCCATGCTTTCCAGCAATTGGATTTAATTTTTTAAAAAGGTCAACACCTTTAATTGTTTTATTATTTAATTTAATTGGAATTCCATTCTTAAAAGATAAAATAATTTTAAGTGGCTTGTTAGGAGTTTTTATTAGAGGTCTCACAGTCTCATACATTTCATCCGGAGGTTCTAACCACGGATCCTCGAGTATGCCACCTTCATAACTTATATGATATAAATTTCTGTCACAACTATACGGCTTCTTTTTTGTTACTGATATTGGAATTTTATTTTTTTTTGCATAATTAATGCAATCCTCTCTAGATTTAAGATTCCATATTCTCCAAGGAGATATGATTTGAATTCTAGGGTTAAGAGCTTTATAAGCAAGTTCAAATCTTACTTGGTCATTTCCTTTACCGGTCGAACCATGAGAAACTGCAAATGCTTTCTCTTTTTTTGCTATTTCAATTTGTCTTTTTGAAATCAATGGTCTAGCAATTGAAGTACCTAATAAATAAGTTCCTTCGTAAATTGCTGAGGATTGAATCATTGGAAAAACATAGTCATTAACAAATTCAGATTTTAAATCTTCAATATAAACTTTTGAAGCACCTACTTTTTTTGCATTTCTAGCTGCTTTTTTGAGATCTTCTCCTTGACCAAGATCTGCAATATAAGCTATGACATCGGCATTATACTGAACTTTAAGCCAATGAAGAATTACAGATGTATCTAAACCTCCCGAATATGCTAAAACAATTTTTTTTTTCATACATTACTCTTCTGGCTTTGCTACACCTTTATAATCAAGCAAATAAAATGTTGCTTTTGTTTTTTCATATTTTTTTTCTAAAAAGGTTCCAATGTATTCTAACTTTTCTAATTCATTTCCATTTTGAGCTGATGATCTTTTTTCTTCTGAAAATTCTACTTTGAATTTGAGATCCTCTGGCATTCTAAGATCAGCAGTAGGTTGAGTTGTAAATAAAAATTCGATATCTTTTTCAATTTTAACACTGTCAGGAAGTGTAAAACCTACAACAATATTTACAGATTGAAATTCAATTACATAAACATTTAATTCACTTTTCATTTCACTTTCGGGACCATCTGTAATCGACATCGTATAAGATGCAGCAGGTAAAGATTCAACTTTAGCCTTTGATTTTGAAGAGCCCAAAGGAATCAATCTACTGTAGTCTTCACCATCAATTAAACATCCAAGATTCAACATAAAACACCTCTTTGAATTATAAATAATACTTAATTAAGTTTAATATTACTAATTTGATTAAGACCTGATTTTTTTTCTCTTCTATATGAATAATAATCAGGGTTGCATTTTGTACATGAATTTACCATATCGATATTTATCACTCCATTTCTCCTCAGGATTAAATAGTTAAGTAAACCTAGGTCCAAGAAATATTTATCCTTTATTCTTATAAAAGGTTTCGAGTATTCATGAAATTTATCTCTAAAACTATTCCAAATTTCTTCTCCAACTTCAAAACAACATTTTTGAATATAGGGTCCTATAGAAAAAAAAATCTTATTAAAAGAAATATTGAAGTCTTTACGAATAACATCTAGAACCTCTAAAACAATCAAATTATATGTTCCTCTCCATCCAGCATGAATTGCACCAACAATTTTTTGATCGCAATCTGCAAAAAGTATTGGAACACAATCTGCTGTTTTTACTCCAATGTTAAATTTTTTAACATTTGTTATCAGAGCATCTCCATCAATATTTGATTTTATTTGACTATGATTTTTTATCACTATGACTTTGTTACTATGAATCTGATTTAAGGTAAAAACCTCATTATTTTGATTCTCATATTTAGTACCAAAACAATAGGATATACCATTTATTTTTGATAAAAATTTTGAATCATATTTAATTTTCATTTTTCTTAATCTCTTTTAATAAGATTTTAAAGTCCTCTGGTAACTTAGATTTAATTATAATTGATTTTTTTTTGCTTGGATGAAAGAACTTAATCTGATTTGCATGCAACATGTGTCTGGAAAAAAAATTTTTTAAGGATTTAGAATTCCTAATTGATCTTGTTGTCGAATAAATCTTATCACCTATAATTGGATGTCCAATTAAATTAAGGTGAACTCTAATTTGGTGTGTCCTACCAGTTTCGGGTTCAATTTCTAAAAATGAATAATTATTAAAAGATGATATCACCTTCCATTTAGATATTGCATTTCTTAAAGATGATGAATTGATTGATATTTTTTTTCTATCTTTTCTATCTCTACCAATCTTTTTTTCAATCAATCCTTCATTATTAGTCATTTTAAAATTAACAATAGCAAGATATTTTTTTTTAATTTCTCTTTTAGAAAATTGATTTGATAAAGAGATATGAGCTTTATCATTTTTAGCAATTAACATTACTCCTGAGGTTTCTTTATCGAGACGATGAACAATTCCGGGCCTAAGTTCTCCTCCTATTCCAGAAAGATTTTTTATATGATACAGAAGATGGTTTACCAATGTAGGTTCCTTTGTTCCTGCTCCATGATGAACGACTAAATTAGGAGGTTTTGATAATGCTAAAATATCTGAATCCTCATATAAAATATCTAGTTCACCTTTTATAGGAGTAATTTTAATAGCTCTTACAGGCGGAATATTAACTATAATTTCATCATTAAATTTTAAGATTTTTGAAGCTTTAACTTTTTTATTATTTACCAGAATGTTCCCACTATTTATTAAAGTGCTTATTCGGGACCTGGATAATTCTAATTTATTGGATAAATAGAGATCGACTCGGGTTAAATAATTTTCATTAAATACTATAATTCTATTTTTTTCTGCCATGTTTTATATTTTGCCCTGAATTACCTTAATCATAAAATATTGGTCATAATTATAAATATGAAAAAAAAGAAAGATAGAATAGATCTACGCTTTGCCTTAATAGGCCCTGGTACAATGTGGAACCTGCTATATGAAGGTATGAACCAGGATGTCAATCTTCGATCAATTTTTAAAGGGAAAGATGAAGAAAGTATTGAAGCCCTAATAAAGTTTGGAGAAATTTTAAAAAAGAAAAATGATTATGATATAAATATAAAAGAAGACGGAATTGAAATAAATAATATGATTAATATTAATGATTTTGAAAATGGTGAAAAATGGACAAATTTAATGAATAAACTAAAAGAAGAAATTGTTAAAATGATATAATTTCACCTGAAGATATCTCAATAAACTTATTTTCAGATTTAATAACTAAATGACCATTATCTTTTATATCCTCTGCGATACCACGTACAATTCTATTGCCTAAGGATACTTCTATTTCCTTTCCGCGTTCATTCCAAAAATTTTTATATTTCTTAATAATTGATTGATAACCGTTTTTTTTAAGTGATTCCATCTCTAAAGCAAACTCTAATAATAATTTTTTTAATACTTCTTCTATTGATGTAATTTCAGAAAGCTCTAAAAACATACTTGTTGGGGTAATATTATATTTTTTTGTCTCCAATTGAAAATCTTCAATTGTATTATTTATATTTAATCCAATACCAACAATACAAAAATTTTTTTTATCCATTACATACTCAGCTTCACATAGAATTCCTGAGATTTTTTTGTTATTTACTAAAATATCATTTGGCCATTTTATATTTGATTTTATGTTAAAACTATTAACAGTATTTCTAACAGCCAATGAAGATACTAAGGGTATAAAAGATAGAAAATTTTGATTATCAAATTCAACTATTATTGATAAATAAATATTTTTACCACTTACAGAATGCCACTCTCTATTGTTTCTTCCTCTACCTTTGTTTTGCATGAATGAAAAAACACATATTCCATTCTTTTTTTCATTTAGATTTTTAGCATATGAATTTGTTGAATCTACTTGATTCAAAACTATAATATGTTGATAAAAACTTTTACAATAAGAATTGTTATCTATAAAACTTTTTAAATTTTCTATCATCTAAACACCTAACCTGTTAACATCTCTAAAGGCTGAAATAATTAAAGCTTGTATTGAAAATGCAAAAGATGCACAAATTAAAGATGAACCACCATAACTAAAAAGAATCATAGGTATTCCTATTATAGGAAATAATCCAACTGTCATAAATAAATTAATAATAAAGTGGAGAAAAAAGTATGATGACAAACCAAAAATAATAACCTTCAAAAAAAGATCATTTATACGGGATATGAAAGTTAGTGGATAAATTATTAAAAAGAAATAAAGTAATATTAAAATTAAAGAACCAAATAATCCTGTTTGTTCTGCCCAAACAGAAAATGCAAAATCTGTATGATTTTCAGGTAAAAATCCTAGTTTTGCTTGCGAACTATTACCAATCCCTTTTCCGAAAATTCCGCCAGAGCCTACGCTTATCTTTGATTGTATTGCATTATAACCAAATCCTCTTGGATCATTTTCTGGTTTAATAAAATTAATAATTCTTTGTTTTTGGTAAGGTTCTAAATAGTTATTCCAAATTGGTATGGCTAAAAAAATACCTATTAAAAGAAGTGAAAGTAAAAATTTTTTATTGAATGAAAAAGAAATTACAACAGTCATCGATATCAAGAATAGGATAAAGGCAGAACCAAAATCGGGTTGTAATAAAATTAATATAAAAGGTATTAAAAAAAGACTTAAACCAATAAAATATTTAATTAATAATGATTTTGAATAAGAACCTAACTCAGAATAAATTTTTGCAGTCAAAAAAATATAAGAAATTTTAACTAATTCTGTAGGCTGAAAACTAAGCCCCCAAAATTTAATCCAACTTTTAGCCCCTGAAATTTCCCTTCCAAATACCAAAACAAATATTAGTAAAATAATGGAAAACAAATAAAGTATTAATGATATATCTTTAATACTTCTCAAGCGGAATCTAAATATTACAAAAGTAAATAAAATTGATAGAGATAACCAAAAAAATTGTTTTAAAGTATAAATACTTATAATTTTATTCGGATTAATTTGAGATAAATTTATGCAACTTAATAAGATTATTAAATATCCTACTACAAGTATTTTATAATGTGGTTTTTGGAAAAATCTAAAATTTATTTGCATTATCTTGAATATATTGCTGTTTATAAAATGATACAATCTTTTTTATAATAGGACCACCTGCCTTACCACCAGATTCACCATTCTCTGCAAAAACTGTAATAGCTATTTTTGGATTATTATATGGATAATATGCACTAAACCAGCCATGGTTTTTAAATTTACCTTTACCGTATAATCGCGATTCTTTTGATATTATTTGAGCTGTACCTGTTTTCCCTGCTAATTTTCCATCATCTCTTGCAAAAAATCCTGTCCCCCCTCTATCATTAATTGCTCCTACTAGTCCTTGCTCAATAATAATTAAGTTTTCTTGATTAAATTTAATTTCATCAATTTCATTATTTTTAACATTCTTATAAATATTAAATCCTGTAAATTTCCCTTTGTTGGCTATTAAGCTGATTATCTTGTGAGCCTGAAGAACATTTAAAGTTATATAGCCTTGCCCAATAGAAACATTAGCCATATCACCATTATAGAAATTACCATTTAAACTTTTTTCAATAAATCTTCTATTTGGAATGGTTCCTTTTTTTTGAATATAAGGTAAACCAGATATATTTTTACCTACTCCGAATTTATCTAACCAGTTTGAATATTTATCAATACCTAACAAAAGACCCAATTTATAAAAATAGACATCACATGATGTTGTTAAAGCTTTAGATAAATTTACATTCCCATGGCCTCCCTTGAGCCAACATCTAAATCTTTTGTTACCAACTTTTGTATATCCAGGGCAATAAAACTTAGTGTCTTTTGTTACCTTTTTTTCTTCTAATCCAGCCAATCCAGTAATTATTTTAATTATAGATCCAGGTGGATTAGTTACATAAAAAACCCTATTCAAAAAAAGGTTATCTTTTGAATTTTTAAGTTTTTTCCATTGATTTTTAGATATGGGTTTTGAAAACAGGTTGGGATCAAAGCCTGGCTTACTTACTATTGCAAGTACCTCACCTGTTTCAATAGAAGTTACAAGAACTCCGCCATTAAATGATTCCATTGATTCATATATTAATTTTTGTAATTCTATATCAATTGTTGTATGAACATCTTGGCCTTTCTGTGGATAAGTTGGGGTTAGTTTTTCATCTATAACATTTACTTCATTACCAAGACTATTAACAAAGAAGAACTTAGAACCTTCAACACCAGAAAGTACCGAGTTTTTATCACTTTCAATTCCTATTGCACCCTTTCTATTCCAAAAAAGAGAGCCATAAATTTTATCTTTTTTATCATCTGAAGTTAAATGTCCTATAAAGTGTGAACCAACTTCCTTATATGGATAAACTCTTAAATAATCATTCATTAATTCTAGATTTTGATTATTAGAAAAATTGGTCTCGATTTCAAATATTTCATTGATTGATAAATCTTTCTTTACTAATATTCTTTTGCTTACTGAAACTTTGCTGTTTGATTGCAAAATATTTTTGATTCTATTCTCTGATATTACAATCGTATTTTTTAGGTTTTCTAGTAATATTTTTAAATTTTCAATGGAATTGGATTTAATGTATAAACTAACTATGGGCTTACTATATGAAATTTTTGTACCATTTCTATCATAAATTATGCCTCTTGCTGATGGTACCGTTGCTTCGCGCAAGAAATTATTTTTTGAAATATTTTTATATTTTTCCCCATTAAAAATTTGAAGATGAAAAAGTTTAAAAAGTCCTATCAAGAAAAAGATAGAAATTATTAGAATTGATATGTTTGACTGTGTTGATCTGGCCATTTTATATATTTTATATTAACTAATAAGATTGATAAAATAATTAATGAATAAATTGTGTTAATTGATAAAATAATAATATAATTGCTAATTTGACTTCCGCCAAAGAAAATAAAAATTGATAATAAACTGATATTAAAGATAAGTAATAGTAATAAAGTCAATAAAAATTCATTTTTTAAATTTTTCCATAAGAAATTCTTTACTAGATATTTTCCAAGAATAATTATTAAAATTTTCAAAGTTAAATCGACTAATAAAAAATTGCCAAATAAAAATTGATTTGATATTAATAAAAATAATAAAATCAAAATTTTGTCTTTCTTGACATCTAAAACACAAAACACAATACAAGTTATTAAAGTGGGATCAATTAAATAATTAAAATTTAATAAATATAAATTATTAAAAGGTGATAAAAAACACCATAACAGTAAAAAACTAATAATTTTATTATTCAATTAAAACTCCAACAAAATTAAACTTTGATTGGAAAGAATACACTTTCATTTCAAGTTTTAAAAAACCACTTTCTTGATTAATTTTAGTAACTTCACCAATTGGTTGACTCAGTAATCTAATGGTTGATTCTTGATTTATAAAAACTTTGTCACCTACCAAAATTTCTGAATTTTCATCAACATAATTTATCAATGAATTTACTCCATTCCCTTTCATTATCCCTTTAAATCTTTTATCTCCTATTTCAACTATTATAATAAAATTTAAATTTGATGTAGTAATAATGTCTGAATAATCATCATATGATTTCAGAACTTTTCCAACAAGTCCTTTGTCTGAAAAAACTAATTGATCTTTTTTTATTCCTTCCTTTTTACCAGATGAAATAACAAATAAATTATTAAGAATTGATGGATGTCTAAAAATTACATTAGAAAATGTTATCTTTTGGGTTTTTAAATTATCTTTAATGGTAAGTAATTTTTTAAGCTGTAATATTTTTGTTTCTAAATCTAAAGTATAAGAATCTTTTTTATCTAAATCATTAATCTCAAATGATTCAGAACTTTTCTGGAAAATACTAAAAAAAGATTTAAATTTTTTACTGTAAATTGAAGAAATATTTAAATAAAAAAAAATAAAAAATATAAAAGAAAAAATTAAAAAAATTATTAATTTTTTCTTATTTCTCAAAGATAACATTTTAAATTGAAATTTTTCTTAAAGTATTAATCTCCTCTAAAGCTTTACCGCAACCTTTTACCACACAAAGTAGAGGATCCTCACCCACGGAAACTTTTAACTTAGTAGCAAGAGAAATTCTTTCGGCTAAACCTCCTAGTAATGCACCACCACCGGCTAAAACTATTCCATCAACTATGATATCTCCAGCTAACTCAGGGGGTGTTAAATCTAAGGTTTCGCGAACAGCCGTAATGATTTCTTGAACAGATGAGTCTAAGGCTTTCTTCGTATCAGAAGAGTTTAAATCTATTGAAGTTGGGAGTCCATTCTCTAAGCTCCTACCTCTTATTTGCATTTGTAATGATTCACTTGGAGACTCTGTTACATCAGCTATAGTTTTTTTAACAGCCTCTGCCATATTCTCACCAATCAATATATTATAAGTTCTTTTAACATAATCAATTATTGATTGATTCATTGAATCTCCTGCCGTTTTTATAGATTTACTAATCACCAAACCACCCAACGATATGACTGATATTCCAGTTGTACCTCCACCTATATCTATAATCATCCCACCTCTTGAGCTTAAGACACTATCCATTTCTGCCCCCAAAGCAGCTGCCATAGTTTCTTCTATTAGGTAAACCTCTCTCGCACCTGCAGATTCAGCAGCTTCAACAACTGCACGTTTTTCAACGGGTGTGATTCCAATTGGAACTGACACTACAACTCTAGGTCTAACTAAAAAATTATTCCTATGATATTTAGAAATAAAATACTCAAGCATTTTTTGTGTGACTTCAAAATCTGCAATAACTCCTTCTTTTAGAGGTCTAATTGCTTCAATTGACCCCGGTGTTTTACCAATCATTAGTTTGGCTTCATCCCCAACGGCTAATATATTAATATCACCAATCTTATCTCTTTGAACAGCAACCACAGATGGTTCATTTGCAACAATTCCCTTATCTTTTATATAAACAACAACATTTGCAGTGCCAAGATCAAGTCCGATATCAATTGAAAAATAATTAGCAATTTTATCCCAGAAGGTATAACTTTTTAATGTTTTTGTAGCCATGGAATAAAATATTAACAGATAAAATTAAACTTTGCAGAATTTTAATCTATTTAAAAGCGCTGATAACATTAATTTTAAGTTTTTTTCCATCCAAATCCTTAAAATTTAAAGGCTTAAGACCAAAATATCTTTTCTCAGATCTTTTTTTAATATTTTTTAAACTAAACAATAACTCTTCGTTATTATTATTTGTAACTTTTAATTTAATCTCTTTTAAATCAAAATCTGACAAGTTCATTATTCTGAAAGATGATGTTTGTTTATCAAATAAATAATCAACAACTATAATATACTCCTCTAAATTTAAATCCTCTAATTCAATAAGAGTTTCTGGTTGCTCGATATTAGTTTTTTTAATTTCTCTAGTTTTTATATTTTTTGAGCTATTTTCCTGTAATTTATTTTTTACATTATTATTTAAAATTGAGTCACCACTAATAATTGCAATTTCTACATTGGAGAAGTCAAAATCTATAAGTCCTGCATTAATTTTGATTCTTTCTGATGATTTTGCTAAAATTGTTGATTTTTTATATTTAAAATTTCTTTTATTTATAGTAGATCCGCGCTCATTTAAAAAATAAATATCAAATACAATATTGCTATAATCGAAATTACTAGTATTTTCTATATTTAAAGTAAGGAATCCAATAGTATTTTTTGCCTTTGTTACCCAGTCAAAATTATTAATATCTAAATCCTTTAGAATAATGGGAACATCTGAAAGATAGGAATCATCTGATTCAAATATTGACAAATCTTGTTGGGCTCCACCTTCTTTTACATATACTTTTGGTGAAATCAATTCAGCATCCAAAATGGAAAGTTTAATATATTCTGCTTTCTCTGTTCCAACAGCCCCAATTGTTATGGGTCCGAGTGTAATTTCTTCACCTGGAGATATTGGTCTTTTAGAAAAAATTTTTTCCTCTGAAATTAAGGAATCATTTGAATCATATAGAATTACAGAAATTAAAATATTTTTATAAAATACTTTTGATTCATTTTTAAGAGTTATTAAATCAAAATTAATTGCTTTTGCAATAGAAGAATCAATCTGATACTTAACATCAAGAATTGTAATATTTTTTGATGGATATAAATCTGATTTATTTTCATAATCAGGCTCAATGGATTTAATGGCTATAATCGTTTTCTTTGGCTTGAATGGAAGCAACAAAGAGCCTTTAATATTTTCTAATTTTGTTAAACTTTTTGACTTAATAAACTGATTTTTAATAATTACAAAGGTATACATAACATTTTTATCATCATAAAGTTGTATTTCAAAAGTTATTGATTTTAAATTTAGTTCTGAATTATTATTAATAATAATTTCTTTAAAAGATGGTTGGGTATCTTTTAAATTCATAGACCACTCAAAAGAATCAACGGTTATATTAGAAAGATTCTTATCTACTAAATTTTCTGAATAAGAATTTGAATAAGAATTCCCTGATATGAAAAGAGAACAGATTAAAATAAATAAATAAGCTTTAAACTTAATATAATTAGGTCTATAAAATATCATGCTGTTTTTAAACAATAATATCAGATAAAATAACCTATGTAAGTAGAGGATGTTTTTGTATGCCTAGATATATATTATTATCAACTTTAACTACTGAGGGAAGAAAAACAATCAAAGAAAATCCTAATAGAATAAAAGAGGTTGATAAGGAAATAGAAAAAGGTGGAATTAAAATACTAAAGCAATATGCAACTTTAGGTTCTTTTGATTTTATCAATATAGTTGAGGCTCCTGACAATGATTCAATTAGTAAATTATCAATTGAATTAACTTCAAGAGGAACAATTCAGATAAAGACACTTCCTGCTATTGATATAGATTCTTTTATAGAATATTTAAAAAAAAATGATTAAAACAATCAAAAGACTTTTAGGTGATGTAAAAGATCAGTCTCAAAATGTTCCTGGTTTTAAAGCAAATAAGATATTAAAAATCTATATCTATATCGGAGTTATCTCTATTTTTGTACCGATAGTATATTTCTTAGTAATTTTTTTTTATAACTCTTTTTAATTATGATTAATTTTAATATCAATATAGATCAATATAATGTACTTATTGTAGGATCAGGAAATGTTGCCAAAAGAAGATTAAAAAAAATATTATCGTCATCTAAAAAAATTAAAATAAATTTGATATCACCCACTACCGACCAAGAACTTAATAAAATTCTCAAAGATAATAAAAATATTAAATTTAAAAAAAGAAAATTTAAAAAAAGTGATATTATAAATAATCAAATTATTTTAGCATGCACTAATGATTCTAAAGTCAATGAGAAAATATCTATAATTTCAAAAGAAATGAAATTATTAATAAATGATGCGTCAAACAAAAAAAATAGTAATTTTCAATTTACATCAATTTTAAAAATAAATAGCTTTCTCAATATGTCATTAAATAGTAATGGTAAAAATCCTTCATATTCAAAAGAATCAAGAATTTTAATTGAAAAAATTTTCATAAAAAGTATTAAAAAATTACTGAAGATTTCAAATATAAATCCAAATAAAAAAAACAGTGGTATTAGTATAAAAAAATATAATTCAGATATAATTAAAAAGTTAGAGGTTGAAATAAATAATTCCATTATTAATATTTTAAAAAAATGAGTATAGTTGAAACCAGCAAATTTTATAAAGGTCTTAAAATTATATATGAAAATGACTTATGGGAAATCATTGAATTTCAACATAGAGTTATGCAACAAAGATCACCTGTTGTTAAAACAAAATTAAAAAATATTTTTACCGGTCTTGTTCAAGAAAAAAGTTTCAGAAGTGGTGATAGTTTCAGTCTTCCCGACTTAACAAAAAGAGAATCTCAAATTCTTTATAGTGATGAAGAATCCGTTACTTTTATGGATACAGAAAATTTTGAACAATTTTCTATAAATATTGAAAAGTTAGGTAATAAAATAGATTTTATCAAAGAAGAGCAAATTGTTTTACTTTTACATTACAATGGAGCACCAATAGATATGGAATTGCCAACTCATGTTGAACTTGAGATAATAGAAACTGAACCTGGCCTTAAAGGTGACAGTGTTACAGGAGGTAATAAACCTGCAAAATTAGAAACAAATGCATCAATTTCTGTTCCTTTATTCATTAATATTGGAGATATAATAAAAGTTGATACTAGAGATGGTAAGTATCTTGAAAGAATAAAAAAAGCATAAAAAAGATTCCATTAAATTTACTTTAATAAGTTATTATTTTACAATCATTATGTGGATAATATAAAACTTTTTGCTGGTTCATCTAATATTCCATTAGCAAAATTAATTTGTAAAAAATTAAAAATCAAACAAGGTGACCTAGATATTAAGAGATTTAGTGATGGAGAAATTTTTGTTGAAGTTAATGAAAGTGTTCGAGGTGCAGATTGTTTTGTACTCCAATCAACTAATAGTCCTGTAAACGAAAATCTATTAGAACTTTTCATAATTATAGATGCATTAAGGAGAGCGGCAGCAAGGAAAGTATATGCTGTTATACCTTATTTTGGATATTCTAGGCAAGACAGAAAAGTAAGCGATAGATCCCCTATAACTGCAAAATTAATATGTGATCTTTTGGTTAAATCTGGAATTCAGGAAGTTATATTAATGGATATTCACGCTGGACAAATTCAAGGTTTTTTTGATATACCTGTTGATCATTTATATGCTTTTCCAATAGCAAAAAAATATTTTACAAAAAAATATAGTAAAAATCTTACAATAGCCTCTCCGGATGCAGGGGGTATGGAACGAGCCAGAACTTTTGCAAAAAAATTTGGCATAGTTGATTTAGCAATGACAGATAAGAGAAGGCCCAAGCCAAATGTAGCAGAAATTACTAATGTAATAGGAAATGTAAAAGATAAAAGAATTTTATTAATTGATGATATGATAGACACTGGTGGAACAGCTTCGAAATCCGCCGAAGCCCTCATAAAAGCAGGAGCTAAATCGGTTTCAATGTTTTGTACCCATGGTGTTTTATCTGGGAATGCTATAGAAAATATTGAAAATTCATGTATTGATGAACTAGTAATTACTGATACAATAAATAACCAAAACAGATTAAAGAAAATAAGTAAGATTAAAGTTATAAGTGTTTCTGATTTGATTGCTAAAGCTATCAAAAGAATTATTGATAATAAATCTATAAGTAATTTATTTTCGTAGGAGAAATAATTGAATACCTTAGAATTAGATGTGTTAAAAAGAGATTTGCTTGGTAAACAAGCTAATAAAAAATATAGAAATAATGGTTTGGTCCCAGCAGTTATTTATGGGAAAAATAAAGAAAATTTAAATATATTGGTTGACCCTATTAAGCTTAAAAAACTTCTTAGAAATGAAGCAGGTGAAAACACTATTATTAACATGAAAGTTAAAGATTCAGACCAAAATAAAAATGTTTTATTAAAAGATGCTCATTTAGATACTTTAACCAGTGATCCACTTCATCTTGATTTCTATGAAATTACTGAAGGAGAAAAAGTTAAAGTTTCTGCTCCGATTGTTTTCACTGGAAAACCCGAGGGAGTTAAAAATGGAGGAGTTATCCAGACTCTAACAAATGAAGTTCTAATTAGTTGTTTGCCTGAATTTATTCCAAATGATATAGAAATTGATATATCTGATTTAAATATTGGAGATACTCTTCGTGTTAAAAATATTTCTGAAATTGAAAAAATAGAAATTTTATCTAATCCTGAGAGTACTTTAATTAGTATTTTAGCACCTAGGATATTAGCTGAACAAACAACTGAAGAAACCTCAGAATCAACAGAAGAAAATAAAGATACTGATGAAAATAATACTAGCGAAGATGAAAAAAAATAATTAAAGTTTTTTGAATATAAAGTGAAGAATTATTTATTAGTTGGCCTTGGAAATCCTGGTATTAAATATGAGAGGAACAGACATAACATTGGCTTCTGTTTAATTGATTATTTTACAAGTCAAATAAATTCTGAAGATTATATAGATAAATTTAATTCCAAATATACTCTGGTTAGACTTAACGATAATAAAATTCATATTATAAAACCACAAACCTATATGAATAGAAGCGGAGTTTCTGTTAGAAATTGCAAAGATTTTTTTAAAATAGCTCCCAATAATATAATAGTAGTATATGACGATATGGATTTAGCCCTGGGAAGCCTAAAAATTAAATCTAGTGGGGGTTCTGCAGGCCATAATGGAATCAAATCCTTAATAGATGAAATTGGTTCAAATAACTTTGTTAGAATTAGAATTGGTATTGGAAAACCGTTAAATAAGGAAAATGTTAACAATTATGTACTTTCAAACTTCAAAAAAGACGAATTTGAAGCTTTATCTCGTATTAAAAATAGAATAGAAGAAATAATAAAAGATATAATTTTTGAAGGGATAATATTTGCAATGAATAAATTTAACAGTAAAATTCAATGAATATTAACTGTAAAAATTCAAGGAGGAAAACATGGATTTATCAAGTAAGTTTGTTACTTATGGGGGATTAATATTAGCTGTCTTAGGTTTAATTTATGCTCAAGTAACTTACTGGAATATAAGATCATTACCACGTGGTAATGATACTCAAAGAAAACTTGGCGTCACAATTTACAATGGTGCCATGTCTTTTATTAAGCAAGAATATAGATATATCGTTATTTTTGTAGTTGTTGTTGGTGCACTATTATTTTATTTCTTGGGCCAACAAACAGCTTTGTGTTATTTTGCTGGAGCAATTCTTTCAATGACTTGTGGTTGGGCAGGAATGACATCAGCTTGTATTGCTAACTCTAGAACAGCTGAGGCGGCAAATATATCTGGACAAGGGTCGGCTTTAACTACTGCTTTTAAAGGTGGAAGTGTAATGGGATTCTCTGTTGCAAGCTTGGGTATCTTAGGTGTAAGTGGAGCATTTGCGATATATTTTGTATTAAATGCTGTAAACGATTCAAGCTTGGCTAGTTTTGCAACAAACATAGGTGGTTTTGCTATGGGTGCAAGTTCAGTTGCTCTTTTTGCAAGAGTCGGTGGTGGAATCTATACAAAAGCTGCTGATGTGGGTGCAGACTTAGTTGGTAAAGTTGAAGCAGGAATACCTGAAGATGATCCAAGAAATCCAGCAACTATTGCAGACAATGTTGGTGATAATGTTGGTGATGTAGCTGGAATGGGTGCAGACTTGTTTGAATCATATGTTGGTAGTGTAATTGCTACAATTGTTATTGCTTCAGGTTTAGGTTTGGCTACCAATCAGACTTTAGCTATGTATTCTTTTCCAATAATTTTAATTATTGTTGGAACCATAGCTTCATTCATTGGAACTAAAGTTGTAGATCTTTTAAAAGATTCAGAACCTTCAGGTGTTTTAAGAAAAGCATCTTTAACTGCTGGAATACTTTTCCTAGCTTTTGGCTATTTTTCATTAAATGCTGTTGGTGGAAGCGTTGGTATTTCAACCTCGATTCTGAATAATATTTTTGTATGTTCAATAATTGGACTTTTTTCAGGTTCCTTAATTGGGGGAATCACTGAATATTATACTTCTGGTAAACCAGTATCTGATATAGCCGATGCTTCTGAAAAAGGTGGAGTCGCTACTAATATTATTAGTGGGCTATCTGTTGGTATGTTAAGTACAGCGTTACCAATCCTTGTAATAGTTATTGCAATTTTTGCATCATATCAATTTGCTGAACTATACGGAATTGGTATTGCAGCTGTTAGCATGCTTGCAACTATTGGTATCACAATGTCTGTAGATGCATACGGACCAATTGCGGATAATGCGGGTGGTATTGCAGAAATGGCTGGACTAGACCCTAAAGTAAGAGTGATAACTGATAAGTTAGATAGCTTAGGTAATACAACTGCAGCTATAGGTAAAGGTTTTGCTATTGGTTCTGCTGCGTTAACTTCATTAACACTTTTTGTTGCATTTGCTGCTGCTGCTAAAATTAGTGAAGTAAATTTATTAGATTATAAAGTAGTTTGTGGTCTACTTCTGGGTGGGATGGTTCCTTACCTTTTCGGTGCTCTGACTATGGGAGCAGTAGGTAGATCTGCAGAGAAGATGGTTCAGGAAGTTAGAAGGCAATTTAAAGAGATTGCTGGGATAATGGAAGGAAAAGCTGAACCAGATTATGCATCATGTATTAAAATAAGTACAGACGCATCTCTAAAAGAAATGGTCTTACCAGGGATTCTTGCTGTAGTCTGTCCAATCATAGTTGGGTTTGCACTAGGTCCTGCTGGTTTAGCATCATTCTTAGGTGGTGCCCTTATCTCAGGAATTACTTTAGCTTTAATGATGGCTAATTCAGGTGGAGCTTGGGATAATGCAAAAAAATATATTGAAGAAGGAAATAAAGGTGGAAAAGGATCAGAAGCACATAAAGCTGCTGTAGTTGGTGATACAATTGGTGATCCTTTTAAAGATACATCTGGTCCTGCAATGAATATATTGATCAAACTTATGACAATTGTTTCATTAGTGGTAGCACCAATATTTCTATAAATGAGTTCTTTAAGCTGCGGTATTGTTGGTCTGCCAAATGTTGGAAAATCAACAATTTTTTCAGCACTAACAAACGCCGCAGCTGAATCTGGAAATTTCCCATTTACTACAATTGATCCGAATATTGCGATTGTTGATGTTCCAGATTTAAGATTGAATAAACTTTCAAAAAAATTATCGCCTGAGAAAACAGTTCATACATCGTTAAAATTTGTAGATATCGCGGGTCTTGTCAAAGGAGCAAGTGAAGGAGAAGGCTTAGGGAATAAATTTTTAGGAAATATTAGAGAAGTTGATGCCATCGCACATGTTCTAAGATGTTTTGAGGATGATGTAACTCATGTTTTTGATTCAGTTGATCCGAAAAGAGATTTAGATATTATAAACCTGGAACTATGTTTAAGTGATTTACAAATATTAGATAAAAGAATTTTAAAATTAGAAAAAATAAAAAAAAGTGGTGATAAAGAGTCCATATTTGAATATGAAATTATTCAAGAACTGATAAATTTGCTCAATACAGGTGAAAAAATTAATTTAAGTAATTATGATGATAATCATAAAAAGATAATCTCCTCTTTAAATTTAATATCTGCCAAACCTACTATATATGTTTTAAACTTTGGAAATAATCAGATAAATGATCAAAAAATTAAAGAACTTAAAGATTATATAACAAATAAAAATGAAACCTTTGTTGAAATACATGGATTACTTGAAAAAGAAATTAAAGATTTTGAAGAGGCTGAAAAAAAGGTATTTCTCAAAGAATATGAAATTAACAGTACAGGATTAAATCAATTAATTAATAAGGTATTTAATTATTTAGATTTGATCACTTTCTATACAGCTGGCGAAAAAGAATGCAGAGCATGGAGTATAATAAAAGATTCTAAGGCTCCTGAGGCGGCTGGAAAAATACATACTGATTTTCAAAAGGGCTTTATTAAGGCAGAAGTGATTAAATATAAAGATTTCATAGAATATAAAAATGAAGAAGAAATAAAAAAAATGGGTTTAGTCAAGTTTGAGGGTAAAGATTATATTATAAAAGATGGAGATATTGTTCACTTTAGGTATAATCTTTGAATCTTGTTTCCATTAATTTGGGCGTGAGACCATAACAGGAGGAATATAATGACAAATAACTATGAAATACTTTTCATAGTTCCAAAAAATGTTGATGGGACAGAATTTAATAATTTATCTGACAAGTTAAAAAATATTATTTCAGATAAACATAAAAATGAATTAAAAAAATTTGAAAAATGGGCTGATAGAAAATTGGCATATACCATTAATAATCATTCAGATGGTACCTACTATATTATAGAGACAAATTGTTCATCTGAATGTATTATAGACCTAGAAAAAATACTTAGTTTCGAAAAAGCTATAATATTAAGATTTTTAATAGATAAAAAGTAGGAGAATTAAATGGGATACGATAGAAGAGATAATGATAAAAGATCAAAGCAACCAAGAAAAAAGCCTTCTAAATTACTTGAAGGAAACACGGATATTAATTATAAAAATGTTGAGTTATTACAAAACTTCATAACCGAAAGGAAAAAAATAGCTCCTAGAAGAATGACTGGCAACACAGCCTCACAACAACGTATTATTTCACGTGAAATTAAAAAAGCTAGGTATATGGCATTAATACCATATACAGTAAATCATAAATAATTTATGAAAGTTATTCTTCTTCAAGACATTAAAAAAATTGGAAAAAAAAATGATATTGTTGAAGTTGCAGATGGTCAGGCTAAAAATTTTTTAATACCTAAAAATCTAGCTTTAGAAGCTAACAATAAAAATTTAAATAATTTAAAAGCAAAAAAAGATTCAAATAATAGAAAAGAAAACGATAAATTAAAAAAAGCAGAATTATTTAAAGAAATTATTGAAAAGAATTCAATCACAATAAAATGTAAAGAAAAAGATGGAAAACTTTTTGGTTCAATAACCAATCAAAATATAAGTACAGAGCTCAAAAGAATCGGTGTAGATATTGAAAAAAAGAATATAGAAATAAAAAATCAAATTTCCAATATTGGGAGCCATTTGGTTAAAATTAAACTTTATAAAAATTTCTTTGTTGAAAAAGAAATAATTATTGTTCCTGAATGAAATTGACACTTATGAATTTTTTATAGTAATCTAGTTCATTATGGAATTAATTGTAGTGCCAGGTGGAGCTTTTGTTGAGAATACTTATATATTAAAGGGGTCTGAATCTGATGAAGTAATTATTATTGATCCTGGAAGTCAGATAAATGAAATAGAGGAACGTTTATCAAATATTAAATTCAAAAAGGTTGTAATTATTAATACTCATGCCCATTTAGATCATATATATGGAGTTGAATATTTTAAAAACAAATACAACGCACCCTTTTTAATTCATCAAAATGAAACTCCAATCATAAATGTAATGGCAGATGCAGCAATGCGTTTTGGATTAGAAGAATTTTCAAATCCACAAATTCCAAATGTTGATAGATTTATTACTGAAAATGAGGAATTGAATTTTGGTGGACTAATATTTAATACTATATTGGTACCAGGACATTCTCCAGGAAGTTTGTGTTTTTCCTTCATCAAAAAATATAATAAAGAGATTGATCAAGAATTTGTTATATGTGGTGATACTGTTTTTGCAGGTAGTATTGGAAGAGTTGATTTAACAGGGGGCACTAATATGAATGATTTAGTTTCAAATATTAATGAAAAATTAATGGTCCTACCTGATGATACAATATTGTTTCCAGGTCATGGACCAGAAACACAAGTTGGTATTGAAAAAAAATCTAATCCTTTTTTATTGGGCTATGCATAATGTATAAGAAATATTTACAACCAGCTTTCTTTTTTTTTATATTTATTTTATCAGGTCTTTTATTGAAAAATTTCGTACATATAAAATATCTTAATAAACAAAATCATGATATTGTCTTTAATAGTAAAAAAATTAAGAAAGAGAATGTAAGATTAAGTAAAGAAATAGACCTATTGGAAAATAATCCAACCTATATATTATTAGTCGCAAGACAAAAACTGGGAATGATAAAAGAAAATGAAATAGTTTATAAATTTATTAGAAATAAGAAATAAATGTTAAAGATTAATGAAGAATTAAAAAATTTAGGGATTAAACCTAACAAGAACTTAGGTCAAAATTTTTTAATCAGAAAAAGCAAAATTAAAAAAATATCAGAATTGATTTCAGAACATAAATCTCAAGAAGTTTTAGAAATTGGACCCGGTTTAGGTGCCTTAACATCTGAAATTATAAATAAAAAAAAATCTATAATATGTATAGAAAAAGATAAAAATTTATATGAGTATTTAAATATAAAATTTAAAGAAAATAAAAATATTAAGCTACTTAATGAAGATATTTTAAAAACTGATTTTTCTCAATTTAACAAAAGAAATTTACTAATCTTTGGAAATTTACCCTATAATATCTCATCAAAGATATTAAATAAATATATGGATTTTTTTTTAAATAGTGAAATAGACGGAATATTTATGTTCCAAAAAGAAGTAGCAGATAAAATATTAAAAAAAAAGACTAAGGCTTCACAATTATCCATTAGGTCGAATTATTTTTTTAATATAAAAGAAGTTTTAAAATTAAAAGAAATAGATTTTTGGCCGCCACCAAAAATTAAATCTTCATTACTATATTTCTCACCTAAAAAAGTCAGTTTTTCACAAAAAAATATGAAAAATTTATCAACTTTTCTAAGTATTTCTTTTAGTTCAAATAGGAAAACAATAATAAATAATTTAATTACAAAATATGATAAGAAAAAAACTCTTAAAATACTTTCAAAACTTAATATAGATCCAATTTTAAGACCGGAAAAGATAAAACCTGAACTTTTCATAGAATTATTTAAGGAATTAGAGATAATAGACTGCTGTTAGAATCCTTTCCATAAAGTCTCTAATAGAATAATTATGATTATTTACAATAATTGAAAAAGCGTATAAGTCATTATTTTTTCCTACGATGTAACCTGATAATGAGCTTACACCTTTTATATATCCTGTCTTAGCTCTTATATTTAAATATAGGGGTTTAGTTTTAAATCTTTTATTTAAAGTTCCGTCCTTTCCACCAATTGGAAGAGAATCATAAAAATCATCGAAATAAGATTCTTTAGATACAAACTCTAATAATTTAACCATTCCATGAGTAGATATTGTATTAAAAGGAGAAAGACCAGAGCCATCTTCAATATTAAAAGATGAATTTTTAATTCCAACTTTTTTATTTAATAAAAATCTTACTATTTTTTGTGAATTCCTCCATGAACCTTCATCTCTTAAATAATTTGCAGATAGTTTTTTAAATAAATTTTCAGCATATAAATTGTTACTATCTTTATTTATAACAGTAATTATTTTAGATAATTCATCGGAATATATGTGCTGCTTTATTTTGAAAGGATTAATCTTATCAAGAAATGAAATTTTTTTAATAATCACTTTTCCATTAAATAGAATATTAGCTTTATTCAATTCTCTTTTAATTATGATGCCTAATAGATATAGAGGGTTATCTGTTAGATAAAGATTATCTCCTGAGTTATAAAGATTGTTATTTATAGCTATTGATGAAATATATGGTGCCCAAGATAGGCCTTTCCATGATTTTTTCCAAGTTGAATTATAATATGGTTTTTCATAATAGTTACTATTAATTATAATATTCCCTTTTATCTCTTTTAGTCCTTGATTCTTATAAAATTTAATGAGTTTTTTTAATTTAGAACTAGATAATGTTGGATCTCCTTTTGTATCAACATAAATATTCCCATAATTGATTCCATTTTTTTGAATTTTACCAGTTAAAAAAAATGAAGTCTTGAACCTATAATTAGGTCCTAAAAATTGTAAGGCAGCAATCGTTGTGACGATTTTTTGGTTTGATGCAGGTACCATTTTTTTTTGATCTTGATAGCTGATAATTTTCTTATTCTTAGATAAATTTTTTACATAAATTGATAAATTTGGGGAAATTTCGGTTTGTGATTTTAAGATACTCTTTAAGGATTGTGATTGTGAATTAAAAGTACTAACAAAACATATAATTAAAAATATTAATGTGCGTCTGACCATGATTGACCTTTGTTTATATCAACTTTTAGAGGAACTTTTAGTTTATAACAATTTTCCATGTGATTTTTAATTTTTACTTTTAATTCATCATACACTGATTCGTTACATTCAAAAACCAATTCATCATGAACTTGAATAATTAATTTGGAGTTATTAACTATAAATTTATCATTATGTAAATCTATCATTGCTAATTTAATGATATCCGCAGCTGAGCCTTGAATTGGTGTGTTTATTGCGGCTCTTTCACTGGCAGATCTTACTAAATAATTTTTAGATGTAATATCTTTTAAATATCTTCTTCTATTTAAAATTGTTTCTGCATATCCTTTTTCTCTTGAAATATTAATGGATTCTTGAAAGAAAGTTTGAACATTTGGGTATTTTTCAAAATACTTTTCAATATAATCTTTTGCTGTTTTATTGTCACTATTAATTTGTAAAGCTAACCTTTTTGGACCTATCCCATAGATTATTCCAAAATTAATAGTTTTTGCTAATCTTCTTTGATCTTCAGTAATCATATTATTTGAAACATTGAATATTTCACTAGCTGTGTTTTTATGAATATCTTCATTATTTGTATAACTTTTAATCATTGTTTCATCTTTTGAAAAATGAGCCAAAAGGCGAAGTTCAATTTGGGAATAATCAGCAGAAATTATTATCGACTTCTTATCCTGTGAAACAAAAGATTCCCGGATTTGTTTACCTTCAGATGATTTTATAGGGATATTTTGAAGATTGGGATTACTTGATGAAAGTCTACCTGTTGAAGTTCCAGTTTGATTATACGATGTATGAATTCTATTTGAGGTTTTGGAAATCAAAACAGGTAATGAATCCAAATAAGTAGATTTTAACTTTGAATAAAATCTAAAAGATAGTATCTCTTCAATAACTTTATGTTGGGAAGACATACTTTGTAAAGACTCTGAATCGGTTGAAAATTCGCCTTTTTTAGTCTTTTTGAATGGTTTTAGATTTAGTTCATTAAATAATATGTCTCTTAACTGTAATGTTGAATTAATATTAATCTCTTTCCCTATCATTTTATATATATTTTTTTCTATATTTACAATTAATTTTTCAAATTTTTTTGAAATTCTATTTAATTTCACAGTGTCAATATAAACACCTCTATTTTCTAAGGCAGCAAGAACTTGAACAAAAGGCATTTCATTTTTTATAAAAATATTCATATTATTTTCGGTATTTATAAGGTTTGATAAAATTTTATAAAGTTTGTAAGTAATAAAAGAATCTTCACATGAATATTCGGCAGCATCTAATATTGGAACATCTTTAAAGTTAATTTTCTTTTTATTAATTGTTGTTATCTCTTTAAAAGAAATCATTTTATGATTTAAAAATCTTCTCGATAAATTATCTAAACTATAACTCTGTAAAGAACTATCTAAATAATGAGCAGCAACCATTGTATCAAAAAAAATGCCACCAAGATGTATATTGTATTTCTCAAAAACTAATATCTCATATTTTAAATTTTGACCAATCTTTTTGACTTTATCACTTTCTAAATATTTTTTTAATTTTTTTATTACAAAATCAATTTCTAATTGTGGAGAATCCTCACTATGCTGTAATGGTATATAATATGATTTTTCTTCTTCAAATGTAAAAGAAATACCTACAATATCAGCATCCATAGGGTTTAAAGATGTTGTTTCTAAATCTAATGAAATTTCGTCATATTTCTTTAATGTTCTCAAAAAAACATCAAATTCTTCTACAGACTGTATTATTTTATGATTTATTTTAAGTATTTTTTTAGGTGCTTCTTCACTTGCTTTAATCATTGAGTCAAATTCTAAATCTGAAAAAAAATCATTTAATTCATTAATTTTTTCATCTAAAATTACAAAATCCTTTATTTTATCTTCTAATTTTATATTTTTTTCAATAGTTATTAATTCTTTACTTAAATAAGCGTCATCTTTTGAATCTATTAAAAGGTTTTTAATTCTTTCTTTATTAACTTTTTTAATATTCTTGTAAAGAGAATCTAAATTTTTAAATTCACTAATCAAAATTTGAGCAGTCTTTGGACCAATGCCTTTTACACCTGGAATATTATCAACAGAATCTCCAACTAATGAAAAATAGTCAATCATTTGACCAGGCTTTAAACCGTATTTAGTTTCAACTTCTTTATTATCAATTATTTTATTTTTCATTGTATCTAGCATAGATACATTACGAGAAATTAATTGAGTAAAATCTTTGTCGCCCGATATTATTACAATTTTTATTTTTTTACTATACTTTTCAGAGATTGAACCAATTATATCATCCGCTTCGTAATTTTCTAAAGACATAACCTTAATTCCTCTAAGTTTTAAATATTCAATTATTTTTGGAAATTGCAGTGATATATCTTCTGGTGCATCGCCCCTGTTAGCTTTATATTCGGGATAAATATCATTTCTAAAAGATTTTCCTCCGGAATCAAAAACCGCCACAAAATACTCTGGTGATACTTCACTAATGAATTTATTAATCATATTTATGAAACCATAAATTGCATTTGTGGGGAAACCTTTGGAATTACTTAAAAAACTAACAGCATGATAAGCTCTAAAAACATAAGAGCTAGCATCAAGTATATAAAGAGTTTTAGCCATTATTTATTTTTCTAAAATACCTGCAAGTTCTCCATTTGTATAAAGCTCTACACAAATGTCACAACCACCCACAAACTCACCATTTACATAAAGCTGTGGAATAGTAGGCCAATTTGAAAATTCTTTAATTCCAGATCTTAAGTCGGGATCAGCTAAAACATCAAAAGATATATACATAGTGCCAAGTTCATTTAAAATCTGAACTACTCTTGATGAAAATCCACACTGCGGCGATTCAGGCGTACCTTTCATATATAGTACAATTTTATTCTCATTTATAGTTTTCTGAATATTATCTATTGTATCACTCAATATTTTTCTCCTTAGCTTCATCAACAGTTAAAGTTTTCATTGATAAAGCGTGAATAGCTTCCTTCATCTCCTCTTGTAAAATAGAATATACAAGCTTATGTCTTTGGAGAGTGTTCTTTCCTTCAAATTCTGGACTAACAATTAAGGCTTCAAAATGAGTACCATCTCCTGTAACTTCAACTATTGAATCTTTAAGTCCACCTTGAATTTTCTCTTTAATATATAATTCATTCATATAAATATTATAACTTAAAAAAATAATCCAAAGACATTACAAATAAATATTATACTAAAAACTATTAAAAAGAAGATTCCAGAAATTGCTAAATATTTAAAAAAGCTACTTGGTAAATATTTGTTCGGAAAGTCTTTGTTATAAATTAATTTAAAATTTAATACCGCTATAAATGGGGCTGTTAAAAAGGATAAAATCGTTGCTAAATCAATTAAAAATCTCATCTGTTGTCCTAAAAAAAGTAAAGTCAATATTGTACCGAAGATAACAAAAGTCATATAAAAGAACTCACTTTTTTTAAAATTTGGTAAAATAAGTTCAAAGCATTTTTTTAAAACTTTAGGAAAAGCATCCAAGCATGTAAGAGTCGTACTAAACATTGTAGAAAAAGCGGTTATCAAAATAATACTCTCCGCCCATGAACCTAAAGAACCATATAATTTTACTAATTGATTAACAAACTTTGATGAAGAACTAGCAAAGTCAACACCACTTCCATAAAAAACATTCGCACCTAAAATAACAAAAGCGCAAGCCAATATAGATGTCCAAATATAAGAAAAATTAAAATCAAAACTATTATCTTTTAAACTAACCTCGCTACCACTTTTTCTTTTATCAATAATCCATATTGAAGACCATGCCGATAAGTCCAAAGGTGAAGGCATCCAGCCGATTAATGCTATTAAGAAACTAATACCTAAATATGATAATAATTGAGGTTCAACAAAATTCTCAACTTTATTATTAATATCAAAAGTCAGGAATAAAGATATAAGAGTAGAAATTATAAGAATCATAACTAATGCTTTTACAAAAGAATCAAAAAAATTTCTTCTAATAAATAAAATTATTAAACTACAAAGTATTAATATTAAAATTGAACAAATAATATGATTAAAGTCTAAGGATAATCCATTCTTCATAATGGCTGCAGTGACTCTAGTTACACCAGCTTGGATTGTAAACATTGTTAAAATAGTTAAAGCAGAGAATAAATATATTGCCCAGTTTCCAATCTTTTTATATCCATCTAATACAGTTTCATTTTTTACAACTGTATATCTTGTAGAGAATTCAAAGAAAGGATATTTAAGAAAATTTGCTAATAGTACAACAATAATCATTAAATACCCAAAATTTGCACCTGCTCTAGTTGATTGAACAATATGAGATACTCCAATAGCAGCAGAGGCCCATAGAATTGAAGGACCAAGTGCATTAAAAAAAGAAAAAAATTTTTTCATTTACCTTAAAATATACACAATCTTTGGTTAAAATATGGGATGAAAAAAAATAATGAAAGAACTGTATCTATAATTGGAACTGGACTAAGTTCTATTTTCTCTTGTTTAAGAATAAGTGAAGCATTAAGTGTGAGAATCCAAGTATTTGATAAAGCAAGAGGGTTAGGTGGTAGGTTAGCTACGCGAAGAGCTGATGGTGGTAGGTTTGATCATGGCGCTCAGTATATGAAAATAAATGAAATAAGTAATTTAAAAGAAATAGAAAAACTTATAAATAATAATATTATTACAAATAATGGAGAATCTGAAAGATTTTTTTCACCAACTGGTATGACCAATATTGCAAAATTTCTTTTAAAAGATTTTGATATAAAAAAAGAACATAAACTTTTATCTATTAATAAAGATAAGGGTCATTATATTCTTAATTTTGAAAATAACGAAACAATTCCAACTGATGATATTATTTTGACATGTCCTATGCCACAAACAATTGAAATACTTTCTAATAGTGATATTGATTATGATTATGATGCTTTAAATGAACTGAAACAATTAGAATATCACCCCTGCATTGTGGTCATGATTAAATCAAAAAATAAATTATTAAATCTAAATAAAGAACTTGGGTCGGAATTAGATTTTAAAAATATATCATGGGTCGGGGACAATTACCTAAAAAAGGTATCTGAAATCGAAAATTTTTATACAGTTCAATGTTCTCCAAAATTTAGTTTAGAACATTTTGATTTAGAATATGAAGAAATAAATCAAATTCTAGATAAAAATCTAAAAGATATCTTTGGATTAAATTATGAAGTTATGTCTAATCATAAATGGAGATATTCTATACCAAAAAATTTTTATCAGAAAGATAGCTCTTTAATTTTAGATTCATCAGGGTTTATAGGAATTTGTGGAGATATTTTTACAAATGGTAAAGTGGATGGCGCAATAAGATCAGGGATTTCAATGGCCGAAAAATATATAAAATATGAAATTTAGAGATAAGAAACTTTTTTATGGAATTATAAATGTTGGTATTTTAGTCACCATATCTTTATTTATAATTTTTTCGAACTTTACAAATTTTTATATTAATTTATTTGGTTCATCATATTTATCATTAATTTTATTTCTTTTTCTTTATATTTTAATAACTTTGCCTCTTGATATTATTACTGCAAAAAAAGTTAATTTATCAAACGAATATTCAATGAAAAAAATTTTATTAAATAATTTTTTGATTTATTTAATTCTTACTTTATTTGCAACAATATTATTTTTTAGCTACAAAAGTCTTAATTTTATAAATTTATTATTAATAATTTTATCCGGACAAATTTTCATTTTATTAACTCAAAAAATATATATCACTACTTTTTATAGTTGTAAAAATACTAGTGTAAATAACATAAATGTAAGCAAAATACTAAATTCCCCTTCTTACATAACAATGGGAATTATCACAAATTTATATAATGATAGAATTTTTGTACCAGATTATTGGTTTAGTGAAAACGAAAAAAATTATAATTTTGAAATAAGCAGATATAAATATTCTATCGATCATGGAATTAATAAAAAAGTAATTTTTTCTGCTTTAATAATTAACACATTATTTTCAACAGTAATTTTTTCATTATTAATAAAAGTTTTTTCAAACCCACACCAAACTATTATTATTGGTTGTTGTATTTTTAATCTCTTATCATTTATTTATATACTATTACTCCCAAACATCAGTCAAAAGGGAGTCCTTAATGTTGACATTCATATGGAGAATATAGATAAAAAAACCTTTGAAGAAAATATAAAAATCTATGAAAAAAATCAAGATAAAAATGATACTATCAATAAAAAAATTGAGTTAATTTTTTATCCTATACCATCATTACAAACAAGGATTAAAGAAAAAAGAAAAAGTATAATAGGATTGCCAAATATATCCAGAATTTTAATATTCTTGAATATGATAAATTTTTCTCTGATATTTAAATGTGTTCATGGAAACGCAGGAAAACCAGAGAACTGGTTCTACCCACCAAGTCAATGAGAAAATATATAGAGAATATAATTATCGGAGCAGGTATAAGCGGCTTAACAATTGCAAGACTATTAGAAGAAAAAAAAATACCTTATCTTATCTTTGATTCTAGATCTAACATAGGAGGTAAATTAGAAACAATCAAACATGGTGAATATGACTTAGATGTTGGGTTTCAAATTATAATTGAAGATTATCCCGCATTTAAAATATTTCCAGAAATTAAAAATATCAAAATAAAACGTTTTGAGTCTGGTTTTATAATTAATAAAAACAAAAATTTCTATAAGATTCTAAATCCGATAAAAAACCCAATTGGATTTTTAAAAAATAGTAGTTTTCCTGATTTTTCAATTAAAGATAAATTGTTATTAATTGTACTTTTCTTAAAAAATGAAAAAAGTAAAAATCTTAACGTAGTTAAATATTTAACAAATTTAGGTTTTTCAAAAAAATTTATTAATGATTTTTTTAAATCCTTTTTTCAAGGAGTTTTTCTTGATAAGAATCTTCAAATACCATTGGAATACTTTTTGTTTATTTATAAATTATTTGCAAAAAGTAATGTTGGAATACCAATTGGGGGGATAAATTCGCTAGCAACTCTTTTATCAAATAAATTAAATAAAAATAAGATAGAATTGAACAATAAAATAATTAAGATTAATGAAAATAGCATTATTGATTCGAAAAAAAATGAAATTTCTTTTCGTAGATTATTCTGTACTGACCCTTCCTTGGAAAGCTTAATGGATGATGATATTAATGTTCAAATATTTAAAGATATTCAATATAAAAAAACTTTTAATTATTATTTAGTAGTAAATATTAATAATATTTCTGAAAATATTATCTATTTATTTCCTGATTCTAATATAATTAGTAGCCTGTATTTTAGCAAAAAAAATGGTGATAATTATTTAGTGTCAATTTCTTCATTAAATTGTGATAATTATAATGATATTAAAAATGAATTTATTAGTTATTTTAAAAATGTGAACTCTTTGGAATTAATTCAATCTTTTAATATAAAAAAAGCATTACCATATATTGATAAATTTTATAAATTTAAAAATAAATCTTATATAAAATATACAAATAAAATTTACTTTTCAGGTGATTTCTTATCTACACCATCTATTAATGGATCTATTGAATCGGCCGACAATCTTATTGAGGATCTAGAGTTATGAATTTTCTTATATTATTTTACGCAAACCTATTATCATCGGCGATTTTATTAGGTCTTATATTAATTATCCATTTTGTACATTATAAATCTTTCCATTTTATTAATGAAAATGTTTTTATAGATTTTCACAAATTCCATACTAAAAATATTTCTTTTATTGTAATACCATTAATGACAATTGAAGCATTCACCTCAATTATAATTTGCTTTTACTATTTTGGTATTCTTTCTTTGCTTAATCTTTTTTTTGTATTTTTAATATGGACTGTCACATTTATATATCAAGTTCCAACGCACAATAAACTTTCTTTGGGAAAAAATACTTTAGAAATTGATAATTTAGTTAATAAGAATATTTATAGAGTTTTTTTGTGGCTATTTAAAACTTTAACCATTTTATTAATTGTTCTTTAAGTTAATTTTCAAAATCTCATTCCAATTAGTTGTATATCTATTAGATTTTTTTTCCCTTTTCATAAACCAATCTCTTGAGATTCCAGTATTTGCATATTTAATGGTATCACTTCCAAAAGATTTATTTATCTTATCAAATGTTTTCATTAGATTATCATCTTTCTTTATCATCATTATATCATCAGAAAATGTATATTGTTTTGATTCAGAGTTTTCTAAACCTGATAAGAAAACATATGCTTTTTTATAAAATAAGCCACTTTGATAAATATTTTTTAATATTTTTTTTGCAGCGGAAATTAATTTTGATGTTGAATTTGTTGAAGAATTAAAAGAATGACTATTTAATAAAAATTTATGAATATTTTGACGGTCAAACCTGTTAGTCGATAATGCAACAGTAATTATATAACATTTTGATTTCTGAAACCTTAATTTTTCTGCAGCCCTTGAAACATATAATGAAACAGCTTCTTCAAGATACTTTAATTCAGTAATATTTTTACTAAAAGCTCTAGATGTTGTTATTTGTTTCTTGCTAATTGGAGATGTATCGATATCGATACAATTAACTCCGTTAAGTTCCATTGCAGTTCTTAAAATATTAATATTTGTTATTTTTCTAATATTTTTATTATCCATTTTACTCAGCTGGTATGCATTTAGAATTCCCATGGCAAGAAACCTTTGTTCTAATTTTCGCCCTATCCCCCATACTGAACCTATAGGCAGTTCCTTTAAAATTTTTTCTTTTGAATCATGGCTAGATATAAAAAAAACTCCGGATTCTTTTTTTGCAATTTTGTTAGCCACTTTAGCTAAAGTCTTTGTTGAGGATATTCCAATAGATACAGGTATCCCTGTCCATTTATATATTTTTCTTCTTAAATTTACAAACTTGTCTTCAATATCATTAATACTTTTACCATTAAAGGAAATAAATGCCTCATCAATAGAATATATCTCAGTATTTAAAAACTGATCTTTAATAATATTCATCACTCTATTAGACATATCAGCGTAAAGAGTGTAGTTTGATGAAAAGATATTTACTTTGTTAGATTTAATTATCGATTTACATTTAAATAGTGGTTCACCCATTTTAATACCTAAATTCTTTGCCTCATTAGATCGTGCAATAATACACCCATCATTATTGGATAATACTACAATTGGTTTATTTTTAAGCTTAGGATTAAAAACTCGTTCACAGGAAGCATAAAAATTATTACAATCTATCAAGGCTATATAATTATTCATATTAAAGTTTATGAATCACATAGGTTACTACTCCCCATATGTCAAAATCCATTTCCTCAGTAATTTCTATAGGAGAAAATTTATCATTCTCAGGCTTTAAAAAAACTTTATTGTTAGCAATCCAAACCCTTTTTACTGTTAATTCACCATTGATTGTTGCAATAACAATGTTTTTGTCTTTCGCTTCTAATGCTCTATCAACTATTAATGTATCCCCAGTTTGTATCCTTATATCCGACATTGAATCACCTTCAACTTTAACAAAAAAAGTAGCTGAAGGATTTTTTATTAATAATTCATTTAAATCTAGATTTTTTTCAATATAATCGTCACCTGGCGAAGGAAAACCAGCTTGTACACGGGCAGTAAAAAAAGGAAGTTGAACTCCTTTTTTACTACCTATGGGCTTTATATCAGAAACTACAATATTCTTATTACCTTTTTGAGCCATACTATAAACTATACCAAATAATTAATCTTATTTAGATAATCTAGCTTTTACAAAGAAAGAAATTGAAACCAATAAATAAGGTATTAAAATTAAAGACATTATTGACTTAAATAGTTCAGCCAATGGTCTTTGAAATTTTGAACAATTAATAATTTCTAAACCTGGAGTATTAAAACAATCGATTAAACCTGGAATTGATGGTAAAGATTTAGCACTAGCAGAAAGACCTATAATTACTACAACTGCTGTGATATGTATAACTAATTTTTTTCTATTTTCATTGAAAGACAAAATCCCTAGGAAAGATATGACCAATCCTATAAAAGCAGGTATTAAGACTGTAATTGTATTATAAGAAAAATAACCATACAGGCCTAATATTATCAATGATAATCCTGTGTAAAGTGTATATTTCGCCATAAGAATCTCCTTTATTATATACGCTCCGGAGGAGGGATTTGAACCCCCGACCAAGTGATTAACAGTCACCTGCTCTGCCGCTGAGCTACTCCGGATTAAATGTATAAAGATAAGAATTTATAATATATGTGACAAACAGTCAAGCTTGTATAACGCTTTCAAATAATAAGTTAAAAAAGTATAATGAATTTAATTGATGAATAAAAAGAAAAACCAAGAATTAATTAGAAAAGATAATAAAAATCTTCCTGTTCCGGCCAATTCTCTAGAAAAATACTTGGCTGAAATAAGTAATTATAAAATTTTAACAAAAGAACAAGAAATGAAATACGCTCTAGATTATAAGGAAACAGGTAATGTTGAATCTGCAAGAAAACTGATAACATCAAATTTAAAGTTTGTAGTTAAAATTGCTATTGAATATAAAAACTATGGATTAAACATTATGGATATTATTCAAGAAGGTAATTTGGGCCTAATGAAAGCAATTACTAAATTTGATCCCACCAAAAGATACAGATTAATATCATATGGTGTATGGTGGATAAGAGCTTATATTCAAAATTTTATAATGAAAAATTGGAGTTTGATAAAGATAGGAACAACTCAGGCTCAAAGAAAACTTTTTTACAAGATTAGATCAGCAAAAAATAAATATGATAAAGGAAATATGACAAGAGAGGATTATTACAAAACATTATCAGATGATTTAAAAATTTCTATTAAAGAAATTAGAGAAATGGATTTACGTATGAGTGGTAAAGAATTTTCATTAGATGAACAAATAATAGAGGGTGAACCTCAAACAAAATTAGATTTTTTAGAATCAAATCAAAAATCACAAGAAGAAATATCAATCGATAATCAACAAAGTTCGAGTTTAAAAAAAGGCTTAGAAAAAGCACTATCAAAACTTGATGAAAGGGAAAAATTTATAATTGAAAACAGGTTACTAACAGAAAATCAAAAAACGCTCGAAGATATTGGAAAACAATTTAAAATTTCAAGAGAAAGGGTAAGGCAAATAGAAAAAAGTGCGATTACTAAAATAAGGAAAATACTTACTAAAATGGGAATTAAAGCAGATTTTTAACAATATCTATTGCATTATCTAAACTATCTATTTTGTCACATCCAGCTTGAGCAAGATCTTTTTTCCCACCACCTTTGCCATTAAATTTCTCTGAAATTATATTAATAGCTTGATTACATTTAAAATCTTTTTGATCTAATTTTGCAGCACAAATTAAAACAGTTTTATTTTCATTATTAGATGCAAAAATACCAATAATATTATTTTCAGCTTTCTTAATATTATCCCATATACTTTTTAAATCATTGGGACTAGTATCAGACGTTAAAAAAGAAATAATCTTTATTCCATTATATAAGATTGGATTTAATTTTAAATCTGTAGCAAGATCTTGGGTTTTATTTTTTTCAAAGGCATTAATTTTATTCTTCAGTTCGACATTTTCTTTCATAATTCTTCTTATTTCATTATTTATATTTTCTGATGAAGAATTAAGTAATTTTGCAGAATTATTAATATTATCTTTCATTGATAAATAAAAATTCAAAGCAGTAGTTGAGGTGTATGCTTCAATTCTTCTAATTCCTGATGATATAGAGCCCTCTGAATAAATTGAAATAAATCCTAAGTCACCAGATCTATCTACATGTGTTCCACCACATAATTCCATACTATAATCTCCAATATTTACTACTCTTACAAATTCTCCATATTTCTCTTCAAAAAAAGCATTTGCTCCATTTTTAATGGCTTTTTTATATGGAACATTTTCATCTATTTTTATTACTGAATTTTCTAAAATTTTTAGATTACATTCTTTTTCAATCTGGAGAAGTTGCTCATTATCTATGTTGTTAAAATGGCTGAAGTCAAATCTTAACCTGTTACTTTCAACCAGCGAACCTGCCTGCCGAACATGTGAACCCAGAATTTTTCTCAATGCATAATGTAAAATATGTGTTGCTGAATGATGTTGGGAAATTGATTTTCTCAGTCTAGAATTAATATTTAACGTAAGAGTATCGCCATTACTAATATTACCTTTTTTAATTATAGAATTATGAAGTATTAAGCCATCTTTGGTTTTTTGTGTATCAAAAATTTCTATTTCTACTTTGTTTGAAGTTGCATTACCTTTATCACCAATTTGTCCACCACTTTCACCATAAAAAGGGGTTTTATCAAAAATAATCAATACCTTTTCGTTTTGCATAGAATTTTCAACGATTTCATTATCTTTGATAATACCGATAATTTTTGATTCGGACTCAAAACTATCATAACCAACAAATCCGTCGGTGACTTTACTAGATATTTGAGATAAATTAAGATTTTCACTAATCGTAGATTTAAATTTAGAAGAAACTTTAGAAGATTTTCTTTGAATTAGCATTTCTTCTTCATAGCCTTCAATATCCATTTTTATATCACTAGATTTTAAAATATCTTCAATTAAATCAACAGGAAAACCAAATGTGTCGTATAATTTAAAAATGTTTTTACCAGATAAAATTTTAGTATCCTTTGCGAGTTCCAAATAATCATTTAAGAGGTCTAATCCTTTATCTATAGTTGCAAGGAATTTTTGTTCCTCAATTTTAATCATAGAAAGTATATTTTCTTTATTTTTTTCAAGTTCAATATAAAATGGTTTCATTTTATTAATTACTAATTCTGATAACTTAAAAAGATAAGGTTCATTAATATTTAATTTTTTATAATGTCTAATTGCACGTCTTAAGATTCGTCTCAAAACATACCCTCTTCCCTCACTTGAAGGTATAACTCCATCAGAAATTAAAAAAGTCGCAGCTCTTGCATGATCAGCTAATACTCTAAATGAGACATCAAATTCATTATTTTTACCGTATTCTACTCCTTTAGCTACACTTGAAAAATTAATTAAATCCTTAAAAAGATCTGTATCATAATTGCTATCTACATTTTGCAATATTGATGCTAATCTTTCTAAACCCATACCAGTATCTATACTGGGTCTAGGTAATTTTTTTAAATTACCCTCTGTATCCCTATCAAATTGCATAAAAACTAAATTCCAAATTTCAAGATATCTTTCTCCGTCACAAATATCTATTTCATCACGATCCTGAAGCAGATTACCCATATCGTATATAATTTCTGAGCACGGTCCACAGGGTCCTGTTTCTCCCATTGACCAAAAATTATCTTTTTCACCTAATCTAAAAATTCTTTTTTTATCTATATATTTTGACCAAATTTCTTCAGCCTCATCATCATTTTCAAAAACTGTTACATATAATTTTTCTGAGGATATTTTCAGTTCCTCAGTTAAAAAAATCCATGCATATTTAATAGCATCTTCCTTAAAATAATCACCAAAGGAAAAATTTCCCAGCATTTCAAAAAATGTATGGTGTCTTCTAGTTCTTCCAACATTCTCTAAGTCGTTATGCTTTCCACCTGCCCGTAAACTTTTTTGGCATGAACAAGCTTTCGTATAATCTCGATTATCATTTCCAAGAAAAGTATCCTTAAATTGAACCATTCCAGCATTTGTGAATAATAAAGTAGGATCCTCATTAGGTATAAGACCTGAACTATTTACTTGCTTATGGTTATTAGTTGTAAAAAAACTTAAAAACCTTTCTCTTATTTCATCAGAATTCATTTTAGAATATTATATAGGTTATTAGGTATAGATGGAATCTCAATTATTTTTTACTGGGAAACACTAACAAAAACTTTTGATTTACCTTTTTTTTCAAATTTTACTTGACCATCAATTAAAGCGTAGATTGAATGATCTCTGGAAAGACCTACATTTTTTCCAGGATAAAACTTTGTTCCACGTTGACGAACAATAATGCCACCACATTTAACTTTTTGACCACCAAACAATTTGACGCCAAGTCTTTTTCCTATACTATCTCTTCCGTTCTTAGTGCTACCGCCACCTTTTTTAGTTGACATAAATTCTCCTTATTTTGTTATTGATAATATTTCAATCTTTTGAAGACTTTGTCTATGGCCATTTAAAGTCTTAGAATCTTGTCTTCTTCTAAATTTAAAAACTTTTATTTTCTTACCTTTTGTTTTAGCCAAAACTTTTGCCTTTACTTTTGCGGATTTTAATAGATTTGGGTCAGAAATTACATCATTAGAATCTGCTAATAATAGAACTTTATCAAATTGTATCTCAGCCCCTGGCTCATCAATTGTTTTTTCTACTTCAATGATATCCCCTTCTTGAACATAAAATTGTTTTCCACCAGAAATAATAACAGCATTCATTGCAAATCCTCCGAAGATATATATTTTTACGAATTATTAACCTTTGTCAATAAATTTTAATTTTCAAGCTCTACATTCCAATATGATGCATCTACGAAATTCAAAAAAGGCTTCCATTCCTTATACGTAGTAGTCCTAATATATAAATTTGATAATAATTCCCAAGTAGGTTTTATAGGTTTGTTCATAAGCTTCATATTAGAAGCTAATAAGGTTTTGCAACCTTTTTTTCTATTACATTTTGAACATGCACATACAACATTCTCCCATGTAGTTTTACCGCCTAATGATTTTGGTAAAATATGATCTATCGTTAATTCAGATTTAGGGAGTGATGTACCACAATATTGGCATGTAGACTTATCTCTTTTAAAAATATTATATCTATTAAACCTTACTTCCTTACTTGGAACTTTATCATATCTAATAACCATTATTACCCTTGGTATCTTTATTATTGCAGAAACAGTTTTTATAGAATCATCATCATGCTTTGTAGATATCTCGCTCCAGGAGTTAAAATCAAAGGTTTCATAATTTAAATTAACTGCTTTTGCCGCTCCACCATATAACATTAGAAAAGCTCTTTTAACATTTGTTGTATCGATTGGAAAAAAAAATCGATTTAATACTAGTACAGGCGAATTAATCATATAATATAATTTACCAGAATATGAATTATGTTAAATAAGATGAGAACTATTATAAAAAATGATGTATTCCTGTTATTGCTATCAATAACTCTTTATGTGATACCTTTTATTAGTTTTAATCTTTTTCCACTAAATTGGATCTTTTTTTCAATAATCCTTTATTTGTTAACAATCAGAAAATACAATCCGGTACTTTTAGGTTTTTTATTTGGTTTATTGTCAATTTTGATTGGGCAATATTGGCTAACTGAAACTTTAATATCTTTAGGAAAAATTCCAACATACCAAGCATTAATCGTACATATTTTATATGCTAGCTATGAATCAATATTTTTTATAATACTTTTTGTTTTTTCAAAAAAATTAATAGATAAGAGTAAAGAAAATTTACTTATAAATTATTTATTAATAATATTTTTTTGGATTATAGTAGAAAATATTTTTCCAAGAATTTTCCCCTATAAGCTTGGAAATACACAAATATTATTTTATCCCTTAAATCAAATGATTTCATTTTTTGGAATAAATTTCTTATCAATTTTTATTCTTATTATCAATATAATATTTTTTGAACTATATAAATTAAAAAAGATAAAAATCTTTTATTTCTTTTGTACAATAATGGTTCTATTTATTTATAGCGATAAACTATTAGTTCAAAAAGAATATTTAATCAAAACATCTGAAAGTTTAAAAATATCCATAATTCAACCAAATAATAAAAAAGAAAACCTTATCAAATTAAGCTCAGAAAATACAGACAATGTTGATTTATATATATGGCCTGAAAGTTCAATTGAATTTATAGATCTTAATATTAAAAATAATCTAAATTTCTTAAGAAACAGAATAGATTTTAAATTCAATAAAATAATTTTTGGTAGTATTACTAAAAAAGAAGAAGACTACTTTAATAGTGCATTAGTAATGGATAAAAATTTTAATTTGGTTGATTATAAAAATAAAAAAAAATTACTTATTTATGGAGAGTACTATCCATTTAAAAAAATAATATCTAAATTAATACCAAGATATGATAATTTTATTGATTTAAAAAAAGGTAAAGATAAATTTATTAAAATAAAAAAAGATATTTTTGCAGAAATTTATATCTGTTATGAAGATCTTTTTGAAAATAATCTATCAGATAATAAAACTGATAAGGATTCTGGGTTACTAATAAATATTACTAATGATATATGGTATGGTGATTCAATAGCATCCTATCAACATCTAATGCTTTCTATACCTAGGTCCCTAGAGCAAAATAAATTTTTTATAAGATCTGCAAATAATGGTATTAGTGCTGTTATATCACCTAATGGAAAAATATTAAGAAAAATTGATGCAAATAAAGTGGACAAAATCATTTTTGATCTTCCAATTATTAAACAAAAAACCTTTTACTACGAGAATAAAAAAAATATATATAATTTATTCTATTTAACATTTATTATTTTAATTGTTCTCAAAAAATTTATAAAGAAATTTTAAAAATTTTTTATTTTCTTTAGCTTCGCCAATAGTTACCCTGAAATAATTCTTTAACTTTTTAGGATTAAAAGTTTTTATTTTTATTTTATTACTTTCCATATAGCGAGATAATTTAGCAGCATATTGAGAATAAATAAATATAAAATTAGAATTTGATGGATATGGCTTAATTTTATTAATTTTTAATAGATTTTTAAAAAGATAATCCCTTTGATTCTTAATTTCTTCAATATTTTTGATATATTTCTTTTTATTATCGAAAAAATCTTGAGCGATTATAGTTGATAATGTTGAAACATTATAGGGTAATTTAACTTTATTTAATGCGTTTATAATTTCTTTGTTTGAGATCAAATATCCTACTCGTAGTGATGCAAAACCAATTTTTGACATGGTTTTCATTATTGCAAGATTTTTAAATTTCTTAACAAGTGGAACAAAAGAATTATTAGAGTAATCACTATAAGCCTCATCAATAACAACTAAACCATTTGATATATCAATAATTTCCCTTATTTTTTCTTTCGAAAAATCATTACCTGAAGGATTATTAGGAGAGGCTATAAATATAATATCTGGGTCATTTTTTTTTATGTTGGAAATAGTTTTTAATATTGGAATATCAAAATTTTTATCTAATGATATTTTATAACAATTAACATTAAAAACTTTCGATAAGATTTCATACATTGAAAATGTAGGATTAAACGTTAAAACAGAATTAGTTTTACCACTAAGGCAAGTTAATAAGTATGAAATTAACTCATCGGAACCATTGGATAAAATAATTTGATTTTCTTTAACATTATGATTTTTTGCAATTTTATTTATTAAGGTTTGATATGTAGGATCAGGATATCGATTTAAAGAATTTTTATTCAAAAACTTTGAATATTTTGAATTTGATATTTTTTCTAATAAAAACTTATCATTGTTATATGGCGACTCATTAGCATTTAATCTCACAGCAAAGTCTACTGCATCTGGCAAATAAGGTTCTAAATCTATTAGATTTTTTTTTATTCTAATTTTCATTATTAATTCTTACCTTTATTGAATTTGAATGTTCGTAAAGACCCTCAGATTCTGCAAGTTCTTGAACCTGAGAAGAAAGTTTTTTTAATCCCTTCTTAGAAATAGATGTTAGGCTTGAATATTTAATAAAATCTAATGAACTTAGGGGTGAAGAAAAAGTTGCATTTCCACTTGTTGGTAACACGTGGCTAGGTCCTGCAATGTAATCACCAAAAGCTTCAGCGGAATTAATACCAAGAAATATAGATCCTGCATTATTAATTTTTTTAATTATTTTATCTGGTGATTTAATAACTATTTGCAGATGCTCAGGTGCATATAGATTTGTAAATTCTATACATGCATCTATAGATGGTAAAATAAAAATTTTCCCATTCTTCTTCAAAGACTTTTCAACAATATTCTTTCTTTTAGATAAAGATGTGTCTTGGTCAACTTTAGATTTTACTTGTTTTGCTAAATTCTTTGAAGTTGTCAAAAGTATAGAACTTGCATTAACATCATGTTCTGCCTGAGCCAATAAATCCCTTGATAAAACTCTTGGATTAGCGGTCGAATCTGCAATAATTAAAACTTCACTTGGTCCCGCCACCATATCTATACCTACTTGACCAAAAACTTTTCTTTTTGCGGATGCAATATAAATATTACCTGGACCAACAATTTTATTAACTTTTTTAATAGTTTTAGTTCCATAAGCCATTGCTGCAATAGCTTGTGCACCACCTACGTTATAAACTTCTTTTATATTTAAAAGTTTACAAACATATAATATGGCAGGATTAATACCATTCTCTGATGGTGGTGTAAAAACGATAACATCTTTAACACCAGCAGTTCTTGCAAGAGATGCGGTCATAATTAAGCTTGAGGGATAGGCCGCAGTGCCGCCCGGAACATATACACCGACTCTCTGTAGAGGAGTGACAATCCATCCTAATTTATTACCTAAACTATCTTTAAATTGATATGATTTAGTTAATTTCTTTTTCTGATAAAAGGAAACTCTTTTAATTGAATTTTTAATAGATAATTTTAATTTATTGGATAATTGATTATCCGATCTATTAATAAGATTAGTATCTAAAATTAATGATTTTAATTTAATTTGGTCAAATTCATTTGTGAATTTGTATAATGATTTATCGCCATATTTTCTAACATCATTGATAATATTCTCAACAGATTTGTCAACAATTTTAAAGTCCTCTTCTTGTGACTTTCTTAATTTAACAATTTGATCATTTATTTTGCTTTTTGATAAACTAATTATTTTCATTTGTGAATTATACTATAATTATAAATTTTGAAATAAATTAAATTAAAAAACGATATCACTAATAAGTGAAATATGAATTAATAACATATAAATAATTGAGAATAAAAAAGCTATTTTATATTTATCATTATTTTTAAATGAGGAATATATCAAATATAAAAAGATTGACGCTAACCCAATAGCTATTATTGCAAAGTAATTAGAGGCAGTACCATTAAGCCAGAAAAAAAGAGAAAATGGCAACAGAGAGAGGCTATAAATCATTATTAAATAATTAGTGAACTTTTTACCATATATTAAAGGCATAACAGGAAAGCCCGCCTTTTCGTAGTCCTCAGCTTGATATTGAGCTAAAAGCCAGAAATGTGGTGGTTGCCACAACATCATAAATATAAACATTATAATTCCATTTAAATATAAAATTGAAATATTTGGCTCAATTGCAGAAAAGCCAATTATTACAGGTAAAGCACCAGGTATACCTCCCAAAACAGTTCCAAATGGAGAAGATCTTTTAAGAAACAGGGTGTAGTAAACTGTATAACTCAAAATTGCTAATAATGTGAAAGAAAAATTTACAATATTAATTTTAAAAAAAGATATACCAAGCGAAAAAGTTATTAAAAAAGACGCAATTATTGTTAAATTCCTCGAGCCAACAATATTAAAATATTTAACTCTTTTAGAAAGTCTTTCCATTAATTTATCTTTGTCTTCTTCAATAAGATTATTAATTATCGCTGAACCACCTGCGGAAAAAATTAAAGATACTAATGTAAAAAAAATAATTTTTAAGTCAGGCAAGGAGCCCTGAGCAAGCACCATTCCGCAAAGACCCGTAAGAGCTACACTTAAAATAATATTTGGTTTTGACAATGAGATAATTGCTCTGAATTTATTCATATCTATAATGCATTATTTTCATCAAAAATAGCATCTAATGCAATCATAATAATCATAAGAGCTACAAATAAATGGATTGCGGTCATAGAAAAAGCTAGTTTAGAAACAACTACATATATTCCAAGAGCAATTTGAACCAGTATTAATAATAAAAGATTTCTTACCCTTTTGAACTGATCGTAAATTTTACTTTTATAAGTGTAAAGAAGCAAGAATACAGCATAGAAAAGAATGACAAATCCCCAAACTCTGTGCATAAGATGAAGAAAAACAGTTTTACTTAAATAAGGCGGAAGCCAAAAGCCTAAACAGGTTGGAAAATCAGGACATGCTAAACCTGCGTTAGAATGTCTTACATAGGCCCCTAATATAAGTTGAATATAAATAATAACAAAAAAGAAAATATATTTAGATGATTTTAAAGTAAAGAACTTAGCAGCTTTCAAACTATCAGAAGATGGATATTTACACATTGTATAAATTAATAGAAAGATAGCTATTGCATTACTGAAGTGGAAAGTAGTTAAATTTGTTTCAAGTTGAAAAATAACTACTAAGCCTCCTAAAACAATCTGAATTAAAAGTAAAAAACCTGCAAAAAAAGGTAGTATTTTTTGCTTTCCAACATATTTTCTAAGCCTATCTTTTGCAAGAAAAAAGAAAAAAACTGAAACTATCAAACCAAGAACTCTATGGCCATGTTCCATAAAAATTGGAAAATTAATTTCAGGGAAAAATTGACCAAAACAAAGAGGCCAATCCGGACATGCTAGGCCATGACCTAAGCCACTTACCATATTACCCCAGATTAGAAGTAAGATTAAAGAGTATAGAGTTAGTTTTTCAATACTTCCCATAAATAAAAAATAACTAGTTTGTTACTCTTGTAAATATATCAGTTGCTGAAAAACCTATTAATAAAAACATTAAAAAAATAGGATAAAGTGCAAAAACCCATGTCATTGAATCTTCATATTTTAGGTGCATAAAATGTAAAGCAACAACACCAGCTTTAATAGATGCAACTAAAAGAGCAATTGGAACATTCAATGCGCCAAAATCAAATTGTGCAACTGCAACAGTGACGAAAGTTAAAAACATTAATAATATAAATATGTTTAAATATGTTTTGTAAGGATTAGAACCAGCCATAAAACTCCTTTATTAAGCTAAATATAGTAATGGAAATAAGTAAATCCAAACCAGATCTACTAAATGCCAATAAAGACCTCCTATTTCAATTGCAGTAAAGTTATCTTTTGAATATCTTCCTTGGTACGTTTTCTTTAATATGATGCCTAAAACAATCATCCCAATAAAAACATGTAACATGTGAACACCTGTAGACGCAAAATAAATTGAATAGAAAATATCAGTACCAGGACCAATGCCCTTACTGAATTTATAGGTATATTCAAAATATTTATTAATTGCAAATATAGTTGCACATATTAAAGTAATCCAAATCATTACTTGAACTAGTTTTATTTTATTTTCTTGGATAGCCTGAACAGCAATCGCTACAGTCCAGCTACTAAATATTAGAATTACGGTATTAACAGAACCTAAAACAACATCGAGACTATCAGAACCTTCTAAAAACATAACTGGATATTTGGCTCTAAAAATAGCATAAGCCGCAAAAAGTCCACCAAAAAGTAATAATTCTGTAGCTAAGAAAAGCCACATTCCCATTTTAGCACTACTATGAACAGTTTCAGGATCAAAATGACTTTCTTCTTCTTCAATAATAGGTGGAAGCATTTCAGATGGATATGCTAATGATTTAATAAATTTCATTAATTGCATTTTATGCCTCTTGCTCTATCTTAGTCCCATAAGCATATGTTGAATCATTTACTGTAGGGATTTCCTTAAAATTTAATGTAGGTGGAGGTGAAGGCATCTGCCATTCAAGTGATAAAGAATTATAAGGATTAGCACTAGCAGGCCCAGTAGGTCTACATAATACATATAACATCAATATGAAACCAACTCCTAATATCCATGTACCATATGTGGATAATTGATGAAGGAATGCAAATTCAGGTGAATAGTTAAAATATCTTCTTGGCATTCCTTGTGTTCCTAAAATAAATTGGGGAAAAAACACTACATTAAAACCTATAAATATTAAAACAAAAGCGATTTTTGCTTTGAATTCATCAAACATTTTACCCCACATCTTAGGGTACCAAAAATGTATCGCCGAAAATAAACCAAAGACAGTTCCACCGATCATAACATAGTGCATATGAGCAACAACAAAATAAGTATCATGCAAATGTACATCAGCAGCTAAAGCTCCTAGGAAAAGTCCGGTCAAGCCACCTATGGTAAATAGAAAAATAAAAGCTAGTGAATACAGCATCGCTGTACTTAATTCAATTGATCCCTTATACATTGTCCACAACCAATTAAATACCTTAATCGCCGTAGGTACAGCAACTGCAAAAGTTATAACTGAAAAAATAATATTAATTAATTTTGATTGTCCACTTGTAAACATGTGGTGACCCCAAACTAAGAAGCTAATTAATGCTATTGCTAAACTTGAATATGCAATAGCTTTATACCCAAAAATTGGCTTTCTGGAAAAAACAGGCAAAACTTCCGATATAATGCCCATTGCAGGCAGTATCATTATATAAACAGCAGGATGAGAGTAAAACCAAAAAAAATGTTGGAATAAAACTGGGTCTCCACCTTTGGCAGGATCAAAGAATCCCAAACCAAAATATCGTTCACCTATTAGCAAAAGAAGTGTTATACCAACAACAGGAGTTGCTAAAACTTGTAAAAGGGATGTTGCATAAGCGGCCCAACAGAAAAGTGGAAGCCTGTCCCAGGTTAATCCTGGTGCTCTTAACTTATGCATTGTAACAATAAAATTTATACCAGTTAGAATAGATGAAAAACCTAGAACAAAAACACCAAAAGTTACCATGATAACATTTGTACCAGTATCAATAGAATAAGGAGTATAAAAAGTCCACCCAGTATCAACAGGCGCTAAAAGTGATCCTAAAAGAATTATTGATCCTGCACAATAAACCCAAAAACTATATAGGTTTAATTTCGGAAAAATGACATCTCTTGCACCAATCATTAAGGGAATCAAGAAATTACCAAAACTCGCAGCTACTCCAGGGACTATGAAAAGAAAAACCATTACCGCTCCATGCAATGTAAATAGAACATTATATGTTTGAGCACTAACTATAGTTTGGCCAGGACTTAAATGTTCAAATCTTATTAAAAAAGATGCAATGGCAGCTAAAACAAAAAAAACACCAATAGCCCATAAATACATAACACCTAATCTTTTATGATCCACTGAGAAAAACCAAGACTTAAATCCTTTACCATTTTCTAAATAATTTTTATCAAAATCATGATGATCTGTCATTATCCATCTCCTACTTTATTGTTTTAATATACTCAATAATTGCTGTAATTTCAGAATCACTGAGCAAGCCCTGATAAGATGGCATAACAGGTCCATAACCTTTTACCAGCTTTGCATCAGGTCCCTTAACAGGGTATAAAATTGAATTTTTAATATAATTTTCGTCAGCTAATTCACTTGAGCCGTCAGTGAACTCTCTTTTTTTACCATATAAAGCCTTCCAAGAAGGTCCCACACCATTTGCACCATCAATACTATGGCAAGCAACACAACCTTTTGAAGAATAAAGTTGTTCACCAACTTTACTAGGCGCCATGTCGGCATAAGCATTTTCAACTTTAGCCTCTTCTCCTGATTCCCATTTTGCATATTCAAATTCAGAAACAACATGTACTTTTGCAATCATATCAGAATGAGATAGACCGCAATATTCAGTGCAATAAATATCAAAAACACCTTCTTTAGTTGGAGTGAAATTAATAAAAGTATATCTATTTCCTATAAGATCTTGCTTAACTCTAAATGCTGGCACAAAAAAGCTATGTAAAACATCATCAGACTGCATTACTAGCCTTATTGGCTTATTTATTGGAACATATAATTCATTAAAAGTTTTCTTACCATTAGGATAAGCAAATGACCATGACCATCTTCTTGCTGTTACATTAATCTCGTAAGCATCTTTGGGAGTGGTTGTGTATCTATCATAATAAACATAGCCGTATATAAAAATTACAATACAAAGTATGGTTGGTATAACTGTCCACAAAGTTTCTAAAAAACTATCATGTGTTATGGCAGGGGTTTGATCATTTACACTTTTTCTTTTGTATTTAAAGACGAAATAAATCAACATAAAGCTGACCAAAATAATTGATACAACCGAAATAATAGTCACTAAAAATAAAATTGAATCTACCTGAGGTGCAAATGTAGATGCAGATGTAGGTAACCAATTCATATATTAAGTATCCCCCTTACTTTTTTTCAACCACAAAATCCCCATCATTATTATAATAGCGATTAGGGTTATGGCTCCACCAAGCTTCATAACGTTTAGGGCTTTGAGTGCATATCTTTTACCTACAGGATCAAAATCAAAACAATACAATAAAACTTTATCAGTTAATGAAACTTTACCTGTAGTTCCCTCTGAAGCTTCAAGAAGAGCTAATTTAAAATCTCTAGGATCATAAATAACTCCTGATAAATATCTTGAAACAACCCTTTCGCTCGTCAATATTATTATACCAGCAGGATGCGCAAATTCATCCCCATCAGGTTGAAATTTAAAACCCACAGATGCTGTAATTTTTTGAATAGATTCTTCATCAGAAGTATAAAAGCTCCAAGACTCTTCATTTGAAAGGTTATTGGCAAACTTATTATAGTAATTCTGAGATAATTCAGGTGTGTCAGATTGATTAAAGCTCAATGTAACAAGATTATAATCGACTCCAGGCCTCATTTCAGACGCTGCGACAACTTCTGAAACACCATCTAGAATAAAAGAACACATTTTTGGACATGAATAATAGGCTAAGACTAAAACTGTAGGATTGTCATCAGAAAGTATATTATCAAAAGTTGTTTCTTGGCCTGTTTGTGATATGAGTCTAGAATTAACATCAAGCATTTGGCCATATTTTTCATCCCACCCTACATTATTTCTAATATCAGCTACATCACTGACCCCAAATACATTAATTGTTAAGAAAGCTAGAAAAAAAATAAATTTCATAATTATCCATAGGGGTAAGACTAAATTATAAATAGAAGTTAGTTTGTGTCAAACGTTATAAAAAAGTGTAAAATATTTTTAAATTAGTAAGCTGTTTGACAAACAAGTATAAATTAACTAGGATTTCATCTTGCTAAGTTAGGGGCCCATAGCTCAGTTGGTTAGAGCTCCCGGCTCATAACCGGGCGGTCACTGGTTCGAATCCAGTTGGGCCCATTTTAAAAGTAAAAGGTGAAAATATTTATGGAAAATAAATTGCTAGAATTTTTAAAATTACAAAAAATAGATATAGATATTTCAGATTTTAAAAAAACATTTGAAAATATTCCAAAAGAGATAGATGTTTTAGAGAATAAAATATCAACTGAGGAAATAAAAATAAATAATTTAAAAGATAAAATTTCTGTTCTGGAAAAAGAACTTGATGATTATAATTCTCAAATCGAAACAATAAATACAAAAATTAAAAATCAAGAGGATAAGTTGTTTACAATAAATTCTAATAAGGAGTTTGAAGCGCTTCAAAAAGAAACCGGTGATTTAAAAAGATTAAAAATAGAAATTGAAGATAAACAACTGAAAACCATGGAAAATCTAGAATTATCCAAAGAGAATTTAAATAACTTTACTTCACAATTTCAAACTGATATTGAGCCTTTGAAAGAAGAAATAAAAAAACTTGAGAATAACTTAAAAGAATGTAATGAGAAAAAAGAAACTTTAATAGCAGATAGAAATCAAATTACTAAAACATTAGATGAAAACATTTTAATACAATATGAATCCTTATTAGAAGATAACCCGCCAGTTATTGTTTCAGCAATTGGAGAAACCTGTGGTCAATGTTTTTTGACAATTCCTCCTCAAACATATATTAAAGTTTTACAACAAAAAGAGATAGTAAATTGCCCACACTGTAGAAAAATTTTAATACCCGAAGAAAATAATGTCTAAAATCCTAGAAATATTTATAGATGGTGCATGTCAGCCCAACCCAGGAAAAGGTGGAATTGGCATATTTATTAAGAGTTCAGATTTTCAAGAAAAGTATTCGTTTACATTAAAGGATGAAGTAACAAATAATATTGCAGAGTATGAGGCATTAATTAAATGTTTGAACTTTATAAAAAATAAATTTATGAAATTTGATGAAATAGTTATTTATACAGATTCAAAATTGGTTTGTATGCAATTTAATAAATTCTGGAAATGTAAAGATTTAAAATTGCAGCAACTTTTAAATAACGCTCATTTAATTTATTCAGAAATAAATGTAAATATTAAATTAAAACATATACCCAGAGAATTAAATACGGAAGCTGATGCACTTGCAAAAAGTGCAATAAATAATTAAATTAATATAAGAGTGGATTGAGTGATCGCTTGCTTTGCAAGAGGAAAGTCCGAACTCCTAAGGGATAAGATACTGGATAACGTCCAGGTGTCGTGAGGCAATGGAAAGTGCCACAGAAAATAACCGCCATTAATAAACATATGATATTAATGGTAAGGGTGAAAAGGTAGTGTAAGAGACTACCGCTTTTTTTGGTGACAAAAAATGGCAAGGTAAACCCTATCTGGAGAAAGACCAAGTAAAGAAGCTGTTCTCCCTTACAAATGCTTCTGGGTGGGTCGCTAAAGCTAATAAGTAATTATTAGCGTAGATAAATGATCACATAAAACAGAATTCGGCTTACTAATCCACTCTTGTAAAATTTTCCAATGATAAAAAATAATCACGTCAAAGAGATTTAATTAAAAATAGCCTTATAAAATTTTCTTTTTCCAATTTTAATATTATAAGTTTCGTTTTTAAGCGGTATAAAATCTAATTCAAAATTCCTATTGTCATTAAGTTGTATCGATTTGCTTTTAATTAATCTTTTTATCTCAGACCTTGTCAATGAATTTTGAGTTAACTCTTCAATCAAGTCTATTATTGTTTTATTTAACAATTTAATCTCAACTAATTTAATATCATCTGGAAAATCTTTCTTAGAAAATGTTTTATCAAAATTTTCTAATGCTTTTTTAGCAGCAGACTCATCGTTGTAATCATTTATTAATTCACATGCTAATTGCTTTTTTTTAATAAGAGGATTATCAATGTCATTAAAATAATCTCTCTTCTCGGGATATAGAATATCAATATATCTTTCCATCAAATTATCTGAAATCGACATTATTTTACCAAAGATATCATTTGGATTTTCATCAATTCCAATATAATTATTGTAGCTTTTTGACATTTTTAACTTTCCATCTAGGCCTTCGAGTATAGGAAGAAATATTGCAACCTGTTGCCCTTTTTTAAAAGCTTTTTGAATTTGTCTGCCTAAGAGAATATTAAATCTTTGATCACTACCACCTAGTTCAATATCAGAATCTATATGGACTGAATCATAAGCTTGTAATAAAGGATAAATAAATTCAGTTAATGTAATAGAATCTCCAGATTTATGTCTTTTTTTAAAATCGTCCCTCTCTAATATTCTTGCTACATTTCCGTAAGAGGAAAGATTTATGATTTCTTTTAAATCAAATTTATTAAACCAATTCGAATTATATAAAATATCAACATTTTTTTTATTCAATATTTTAAATATTTGTTTTTCGTAAGTTAAAGAATTTTCTTTTATTTTATCTTCATCTAGAGGTGGTCTTGTTTTATCTCTTCCTGTGGGATCTCCAATTCTAGCAGTAAAATCACCAATTAAGAAAGATATTTTATGACCAAGTTCTTGGAAAACTTTTAGTTTTTTAATCAATAAAGTATGACCTAAATGTAAATCTGCTGATGTAGGATCAAATCCTGCTTTAATATTTAATGGTTTTTTTGAATTAAAAGATTTTTCTAATTTAAATAAAAGTTCCTCTTCAGGAACAATATCATCGACATTATCTTTAATTATTTCAATTTGTTCTTTTGGGTCTAAGAAAACTGACATATAAATAATATAGTACTTTAAAATTTAATAATTTTTAAATCCATTGGTAATAGGAAATCGTCTATCTTTTCCGAAAGCAACATTAGTAACTTTAATTCCTGGCGGTCCTTGTCTTCTTTTAAACTCATTTTTATCAACCATATTAATAATTTTTACAACTAATTTTTTACTAACTTTTAATTTATTACTAATATCTTTTGCTCCCAAATGCTCTTCTATATATAAATTCAAGATATTATCTAGAACATTATATGGGGGTAAAGAATCAGCATCTTTTTGATTAAGTCTCAATTCTGCACTTGGTTCTCTCTTGATGATGTTTATAGGTATTTTTATCTTTAAATACTTTTTATTTAAATATTTAGCTAAATCATAGACTAAAGTTTTTGGAATATCTTTCAAAGGTGCTAAGCCACCCGACAAGTCACCATAAATTGTTGAATAACCCACACTCATTTCACTTTTATTCCCTGTTGAAAGTAATAAATAATTTTTTTTATTTGAAACTGCCATTAATATGTTTGATCTAATTCTTGATTGAAGATTTTCTTCGGTAACATCCCACTTGAATCCTTTCAATAAATCAGAATGAAGTACATTAATATTATTCTGAAATAAATCCTGAATATTTACTATGTCTAGATGAAAGCCCAAGTTCTTTTTTAATTCCAAAGCAAGTTGAAGACTTTTATCTGAATTAAAAATAGTTGGCATAGCTATGCCGTAAACATTCTTCTTTCCTACAGCTAAGCAAGATAGTGCAGCTACCATTGCTGAATCTATACCACCAGAAATACCTAATAAAACTTTTTGAAAACCATTTTTATTTACATAGTCTTTAATGCCGAGTACAAGCGCTTCGATAATACTTTCATTAATATTAGAATATAATTTTTTATTTTTTATTTTTTTAAAGGGATATTTAATTTGAAAATCTTGCTCTTTAAAATTATGAGAAGACCCTACTAAAACACCATTTTTTCCAATCGCCATACTGTTGCCATCAAAAATTAGTTCATCTTGGGCACCAACCAAATTACAATAAATTACATCTATATTATTTTTTTTAGCAAATTTTGAAACTTTATTTTTTCTTAACTTTTGTTTGTTTAAGGAAAAAGGTGAAGCAGAAATATTTATTAATAAATCAGGTTGATTTTTATTTATAAAATCTTCTACTTCCGAATCATCAGATATCCAAATATCCTCACAAATTGAAATCATTATTTTCTTTTTCTTATGGAAAAAAACAAAATTTTCTTTTCCCGTAGTAAAATATCTTTTCTCATCAAATACCCCATAGTTTGGTAAATGTCTTTTATCGTATCTTCCTAAGATTTTTTTGTTTTTAATTATTAAAGCACTATTAAATATTTTTTTCTTGTCTAAAAAAGGATATCCAACTATACAACAAATATTACTCGATTCACTAATAATAGTATCTAATTTCCTTACAACTTCTTTTTGAAATGCTTTATTCAATAGTAAGTCTTCTGGTGGGTATCCAGTTATGGCCAATTCAGGAAAACAAATTATATCAACTTTATTCTTTTTGGCCAATCTGATAGATTTTAAAATTTTATCAAGATTATAATTTAAATCTCCAACAATAAAGTTTTTTTGAGCTATACAAAGCTTTAATGATTTATTCATATTATTAAATTATAAAGAAATAATCTATAATGTATTAATGCTTTTTAATTTTTTTAAAAAAAATTTGATTTTTGTACTATTTTTTACCCTTTTTAATTTAAATAATATATGCCACGCAGAAAATATAATTTCATCAACAGGCAATTATATTAAAAATAATGGTTATTTCTATAAAGATTCGGGTTTGGATGAAATTTTCGAGGCGGGTATAGATGCGATAAATAATACCTCTGAAGATATATTAATCACTTATAAATATAAAAATAATGGAAATCAAATATTAGTTGAAATCAATGATAATGGTATAAAAAAAAATATAACTATTCAAAATAATAAAAAGCTCAATAATATTACATCCAATCTATTTACAATTGTAAGAATAATTGAAAATCAAAACATAAAATCTCATGAAATAAGTATGCTTAGATATGTAGTAGCGAATGCGATTCTTCAACAAGTTGATGAATATTCTTCTGTCATTGAGCCTGAAGAAATGGAACAATTCCTAGTTGAGACTAAAGGTACATTTGGTGGGTTAGGTATTGTGATAGGAATTAAAAATAATGAATTAACAGTAATATCTCCTATTGATAATACACCAGCTTTTCGCGCAGGTATTAAAGCTAATGATGTAATCAGAAGAATTGATTCAATCGATGCCACAGGACTATCACTTACTCAAGCAATTAAAATATTAAGGGGTGAAAAAGGGACAAATGTAATTTTATATGTTGATAGAAAAAATGAAGATGAGTTAATCAGATTTAATATAGTTAGAGATATCATTAAGGTTGAAAGTGTTACATCAAAAAAAATTGACCAAATTGGATATATAAAGGTCAATTCTTTTCAAGTTAATAGTTATGAAGACTTTTTAAATAATCTGAAAAATTTAAGAAGTGAAGGTATTAATGGATTAATCGTTGATTTGAGAGGGAACCCCGGTGGCTTGTTAGATCAAGCAATTAAGATTTCCAATATTTTTCTAAAAGACAAATTAATTGTTTCAACTAGGGGTAAAGATTCAAGAATGGATATTGATTTCTTTACAAAAGCTGGAGTTGTAACTAAATACTTAGGCCCATTAGTTGTGCTAATAGATAATGGTAGCGCAAGCGCATCTGAAATTGTTGCAGGTGCTTTAAAAAATAATAATAGAGCAGTCATAATTGGTGAAAAAAGTTTTGGAAAAGGAACAGTTCAAGAGGTTTATAAACAAAATGATGGATCAGCTGTAAAGTTAACAATTGCAGAATATTTAAATCCAAATGAATATAAAGTTGATAAAAATGGTGTCATACCACATATAGAATTTATAAATACAGAAATTAAAGATAAAAAGATTTTTTTTAATAATGATTTTAAAGATTATAAAGAAAACGATAATTACAAAATAATAGTACTAAAAAAAGATGAAGGTGAAGATGAAGATTATTCGATAAATATCAGTAAAAAAATATTAAACTCGAAATATATAAAAAAAATAAATTTTAATGAAAATATTAAAAATTTTTTAACTATATCCGAAGAATTAATTTATGAGGAATCGATAAAGTTAACTAATAAATTATTTAGAGAAATTAAAGGATTTGATATTGATGAAAAAGAAAATAGTATTAAAAATGTAATAATAAAAGAAATCAGAAGTGATAAATTAATATCTGGTAAAACGAATCAAATAAAATTTGAAATATTTAATTCAAATAATATTAAAGTAAAAAATTTATTTATTAAATTAACATCTAGCAATAAAACCTTAGATAATAAATTTTATTTCATAAATGAATTAGACCCTAATGAGATAAAAGAAGTTAAGATAAATGTGAAAATTCCGGACTGGGTAGAATCAGCAGATGAGAAAATTACTTTTTCAATTACAAACTTTGTTTTTTCACCAATTTTAAAACCTAAATTAAATATAATCAGCAAAAAAACTATGGATATTATAATACAAAAAAAGCAGTATGAATTTCCAAAATTATTTTATTCAATAAAAATAGAACCAAAAGAAAGGAAGCTAAGATTAAATATCAATTTAGATAAAACTAAAAATAAATGTAAAAAATGTTATTTAAAAATTTATTCGAAAAATAAAAACTTGCGCATATCAAAAAGAAATATTTTATTAGAAAATATTTCAAATGAAAATTATATTGACGATATTACATTGTCTATTAACAAAAAAAACAAAATGGAAAATATAATTTTTAATATTAGTTTTCACGATGAAGATACAAACGAATTTTATCATAAAGAAATAAATATGAAGTTAGATGAAATCTTATCTTTCAAACCAAACAATAAAAAACAACCTCATTTAATTAAAGACAAAGACTCTATTTATTCGGAGCCTAGTTTTGATCATACTTTATTAAGCAAAATTAAAAGTGGTAATCTAATTTATTCTACCGGTAGTACTAATAATTTTATTTTAATGGAGGATAATAATGTAAATTATTGGATTCCAAAAAATTCGTGTGAAAAAATTTCAGAAAATGAAAAATCAAGATTCTTAAAAGCTATAGTAATTCAAAAAAAAGATTCGCCTCCTAAAATAAATTTAATTAAGAAAGAAAATAAAACCTTAACCTATAAGGTATCAGATGGTAGTAAATTAAAAATAATTAATTATTTTCTAAATGATAAAAAAATTGGTCTTAAAGAGACAAATCTGCTCACAGAAGAAATAATGATAAATTATACTCTTCCAAAAAAAAGAAATAAAATTTCAATTTTAGCAGTTGATGAAAATCATTTTAAAACAATTAAAAATTTTTATATAACAAAAGATGAAGGTTAATTATTATTTTTTAAAACTTTTAAGTTTATTTTTGGTACTACTCATAGTTTTATCATTAACTTTTTTACTTTTAAGACTCTTGCCGGGTGGTCCGTTTGATAAAGACAAAAAATTACCAATGCAAATAAAACAAAATATAGAGAAAAAATATAATCTTGATAAACCACTACTGGTTCAATACTCAAATTATATGAAAAATGCAATGGTTGGAGATTTTGGAATGTCATACTCTTATCCTAATAAAACAGTAAAAGAGATTATTTCGGAATCAGCTGGAATATCAATAAAAATAGGCATACTGTCTATTATTTTTACATTTTTATTAACTATTTTCCTGTCTTTATATTTATTTGAAAATAATAGTATGCTTGCAAATTTATTAAGAAACATACTTTTTATATTTGTTGGAGTACCTACTTTTCTAATTGGTGCAATATTGATACTTGTTTTTTCAGTTAAATTTAAATTGTTCAACTTCGGATTAGTTCAAAATTGGTCTGACTTAATATTACCAATTCTAACTCTATCACTTCCTTCAATTTCATATCTTACTAATTTATTAATGGACTCAATGAAAGATACTAAAAATAAAATGTACAGTAGAGTTGCGAGATTAAATAATATTAAAAAATTCCACTACTTATATCATTTTATATTTAAAAATTCTATTATCCCTTTAATAACTGCTTTGGGACCTATTACAGCTTTTATGATTACTGGATCTTTTGTAGTTGAAAGTATTTTTGCCATACCTGGTACCGGGAAAGCATTTATATTTTCAATAATAAATAGAGACTATACTTTGATATGTGGATTAACGATATTTTATACAATTATTTTATTAATGGTAAATACAGTTATTGATTTTATCTATCCAATTATAGATAAAAGGGTTAATAGAGATGCAAATTAAAATTTGTATACAATACAAAGGAACAGAATATGTTGGATGGCAAAGACAAAAAAATGGATTGTCTATTCAAGAAATTCTGGAGAAAAAATTGAAAAAAATACTAAAAGAAAACATTTCTTTAGTTGGATCAGGTAGGACTGATGCTGGAGTACATGCCTTAAATCAGATAGCAGTATTTAAAATAATTAAAAAAACAAATTTAAAGGGATTGAAGTTTAAATTAAATAAACTTTTGCCAGAAGATATAAAAGTGTTGAAAGCCGAAAAAGTATCTGATAATTTTCATCCACAATTTGATGCCAAAAATAAAACTTATATTTATAAAATTAAAACATTAAAGGAATTAACAGTTTTTGAGAAAAATTTGTTCCTCTTCTATAAAGAGAAATTAGATTTAGATAAATTACAAAATATTATTAATTACTTTAAAGGAGTAAAGGATTTTCAAAACTATACTAAAAAAGGTTACTCAGGAAAGACAACCATTAGAAAAGTTGAAAACATTAAAATTATAAAAAGAGGAGTATATTTTACATTTACTATAACAGGAAACGGATTTTTAAGGGGGATGGTAAGATTAATAGTTGGAGCGATTTTAAATTATTCCAAAGGTAGTGTTACATTAGAAGAAATTAAAAATTCATTAAAGAAGCCCTATAAGAAATTAAGTAAAAATTATTCGGTTCCACCACATGGGCTATACTTAAAAAAGGTTAGGTATAGATAATGATTTATTGTTCTATAGAAGAAAAAGGGAAAGTTTTTAATAAAGTTTATAAATCTGAGTTGGAATATGTAAAAGAAACCTCCCAAATTACAGGGAGGATAGTTCCATATGTTAAGCCATCAAAAATCGTAGGAGTTGGTTTAAATTATCATGATCATGCTGATGAAATGAAAAAGACTCCTCCAAAAGAACCAATGCTATTTTTAAAATCTCCCTCAAGTATCATATCACATGATAGCAATATACTTATTCCAAATCATATGAGTTCAAAAGTAGATTATGAGGGTGAATTAGGAATAATTATTTCTAAAGAAGCAAGATGGGTAAGTACATTGGAATCTCATAAATATATTTTAGGGGGTATTTGTATAAATGATATTACAGCCAGGGATCTACAAAAAGTTGATATTCAATTTGGTAGAGGAAAAAATTTTGATACATTTTGCCCTATTGGTCCTTACATCTCAGACGAGCTAGATTTTCAGAACTTAACTATACAAACCTATGTAAATGGTATTATTAAGCAAAATTCAAACACGAGCTACATGATACATAAAATCGATTTTCTAATAAGCTTCATAAGCAAAATTATGACTCTTTTACCTGGAGATATGATTTTAACCGGAACTCCTGGTGGTGTAGGAGAAATAATAGAAAATGACGAAGTAAGTGTTAAAATTGATGGATTAAGTCAAACAAAAAATAAAGTACAATTATCATTTTAAGAATAGAGGAGCATAAAATGAGAAATGTTTTAATATTACCTGGGGACGGAATTGGGCCTGAAGTAACTGAACAATGTATAAAGATAATTGATTTAATAAATTCAAAAAGTAAAAATGTAATCAAATATCAGAGGGCTTTATTTGGAGGCGCTTCTATTGATGATTGTGGTGAGCCCCTTAGTAAAAAAGTTTTAGATATAGCTATGAAATCTGATGCTGTTTTTTTAGGAGCAGTTGGAGGCCCCAAGTGGGAAACAATGGAACATGATTTAAAACCTGAAAAAGGTTTATTAACTCTTAGAAAGGAATTACAAACTTTTGCAAACTTAAGACCGGGAAAAGTTTTTTCATCATTAGCTTCTGCATCATCATTAAGACCAGAGATTTTGAATGGAACCGATATTTTTGTTGTTAGAGAACTCACGGGAGGAATATATTTTGGTGAACCAAGGTTTTCTAAAGAAATAGATGGAAAGAGAATTGCATCAAATCCATTGATATATAATGAAGATGAGATAGCTAGAGTTGCTAAAAGTGCTTTCGAAATAGCTAGAAAAAGAAATAAAAAAGTTACATCTTTAGATAAAGCAAATGTTCTTGAAGTAATGCAGCTTTGGAGAGATGTTGTGACTGAAGTTCACGAAAATGCATACAGTGACATTGAGCTAGAGCATCTTTATATAGATAATGCAGCAATGCAAGTAATAAAACGACCTTCAACCTTTGATGTAATACTTGCTAGTAACCTTTTTGGCGACATCATAAGTGATGAAGTAGCAGAATTAACTGGATCTTTAGGAATGCTACCCTCTGCTTCTATAGGTGAATCAAAAGCAATATACGAACCAGTTCATGGTAGTGCTCCTGATATTGCTGGACAAAATATAGCAAATCCTATTGCCGCAATATTATCTCTGGCAATGATGTATAAGTATAGCTTCAATGAAGATAATATTTCAGATAAAATTGATCAAGCAATAACTGAAGTCTTAGATGAGGGCAATAGAACAAGAGATATTTCAACTGACAATAATAATGTCTTAAATTGTAATCAAATGGGTGATTTAATTGTTTCTAAACTAGAACAAAAATTATAAAATTAATAAAGTATTTCAGTTAAGTTAATTTCGAGTGAATATATATCCTAATATACCTTTAGAAAATGGAATCTATGAAATGAAGGGTTTTAATTCCATTTTGGAATCAACCTTCATGCTGTATTGCCTTAATAATAACGAGAAAATATTTTATATTACGAATGATGCTAAAGAATCTAGAGACAAGTTCACATTTTTAAAAAAAAATATAGCTGCAGAAATAAATTATATAGATAGTAGCTATTATACTTCGTCCGAGATTATAAGTGATAAGGCCCCACTCATAAATGATGTTATAACTGATGATTTAAATACTAAAAGAATAGTAATATTTGATAATACAAATTTTGATAAAAAATTAAAACTATTAAAACATTCTGAAACATTAAAGGTTGAAGTAAATAGTTCTAGTATAACAAGAGAGTTATTATTAGATACAATTCGTAATTATAATTATGTACAAAAAGACTTTGTTGAATCAATAGGAGAATACTCAGAGCGAGGTTCAATTATTGATATTTTTAGCCCAAATTTTGAAAAACCTATTAGGATTCAATTCTTCAAAAATAAAATTTCTTCTATAGCTACATTTAATGTCAACTTTGGTAAAGTGGAGGATAAAAATTATAATTACATAAAAATATATAAATTAAAAAGAAAACCAGAATCCGCTGAAATTAAAACATATGAATTAATACCTAAAAATTCATTAATTTTAATTGGTCCTGAAATTTTATTTAAAAATTCCAAAATTATTAATTATATAAAGAAAAAGCACAAAGTTTTTATCATTAATCCTTTGACAAATTTAGGAGTTGATTTCTGTACATTAAAAATTGAATATCCAGAGATTGATAAATATATGGGATTTGATGAAAAAATAAAATTTTTAGATAAAAAATATAAATTTAAAGAAATTAACTTTTTAATCAACAATAAAAACGAAGAAGAATATATTAATAATAACTTGACTAATCAGTTAGAAAGAAATTTCTTTTTTGGAAAATATACTAAAACTTTTTATATAAAAAATAGTAAAAGTATTTTTGTTTCTCATAACAATGAATTAAAAGATGACAGAAATAAGTTTGATGATTTTAAGAAATTAACATACAAATTCAAAAATTTTGCTGAACTTAATGAAAATGATTATCTTGTTCATAAGGAATATGGGATATGTACATACAATGGATTAGTAAAAAAAAATATTAATGAGACAAACATTGAATTAGTTAAATGCATATTTGATGGAGGAGATTTACTTTTTGTTCCTAGTTTAAAAATAAACCTATTACAAAAATATGTTGGAAATAAAAATGAAGTCAAAATTGATTCTCTACGAACAAAATCTTGGATAATAAAAGTTAAAAAAGCCAAAAAAATTGCTGAAAAAGTAGCTAAGGAAATACTTACTCTGTATGCAAAAAGAAAAATTTCTAGAGGATATTCGTTCAACTTCAATCCTAATGAAATTAATGAATTTGAAAAAAACTTTCAATTTATTGAAACAAAAGATCAACTTAGTGCAATTAATGATGTTTATAATGACATGAGAAAAGATAATCCTATGGATAGATTGGTTTGTGGAGATGTTGGTTTTGGTAAAACAGAAATTGCTTTAAGAGCGGCATACTTATCAGCTATCAATGCAAAGCAAGTTGCTATTATCGCGCCTACAACACTTTTAGTAAATCAACATTTAGAGACATTCAATGCAAGATTTAGAGACTTTCCAATAAATATAGAAAGCGTATCTAGAAACACAACAAATAAAAAATTTAATGAAATTATTGAAAATTTATATGATTCAAAAATAGATATAATAATTGGCACTCATAAACTTTTAAATGATAAAATAAAATTTAAGAATCTAGGGTTAATAATTATTGATGAAGAGCACAAATTTGGAGTTAAACAAAAAGAAAAAATAAAACAAGTGAGAATGGGTGTTGATTATTTAGCATTATCAGCAACCCCAATTCCCAGAACATTGCAGTTATCCTTAAGCGGGATTAAAGATATTAGTATTATTGCTACACCACCAACAGATAGATTGTCAATTGATACAACCGTTGAAATTTATAATGAAAAAATTATAAAAGAAGCTATTCAAAATGAGCTCAATAGAGATGGAAGAGTTTTTTTTATACATAATGAAATTAAGAGTATTGAAAATGTATATAAAAAACTAAAATCTATTTTACCAAATGTAAAAATTAAATTTATCCATGGAAAAATGAATGCGGATGAAATAGAAAATAGTATAATTGATTTTATACATGGTAAAATTTCCGTACTTTTAACTACCACGATAATAGAGTCTGGTATTGATATTCAAGAAGCAAATACAATTATTATCAATAATGCTAATAAATTTGGTTTGTCAGATTTATATCAGATTAGAGGGAGAATAGGTAGAAGTAATAAAAAAGGTTTTGCTTATTTACTAATAGATAAAAAAAATAAAATTACAAAAAATGCAATTAAAAGACTTAATGCGATTAAATCTTTATCATCACTAGGCTCAGGATTTAATTTAGCAATTGAAGATCTCGAAATACGTGGAGCTGGAAACTTATTTGGTACAGACCAGTCAGGGAATATTTATGATGTAGGTATTGAATTTTACTTGGAACTTTTAGATGCTGAAATCAGAAAAATAAATAAAAATATTTTAGATGACTTAATTAATTTTGAAATTAATACAAACGAAAATATTAGTATTCCAGAAAATTATATCCAATCGGCTGAAAAAAGGATTTATTATTACAAAAGAATATCTAATGTTGAATCTAAAAATGAATGCAATGATATAATAGAGGAATTACTTGAATTGTTTGGAACAATACCTTCTGAAATTGAAAATTTAATAAAAATTGCAGAGCTGAAAATTATATTGAAAGAACTAAAAATTTATGATTTTGTTATCAATCAAAAAAATATAATTTTTAAAACCTCTAATATACAAAAGATGAAAAAAGTGAATATATATGTTAATAATTTTAATGGAAGAATAGTTGATGCAAAAACAATTTTTTCTAAAATTGATAATCTAGAGACATTTATTAAAGAAAATGCAATTTTTTCTAAAGATAAATTCTTAATAGATTTCGAGAGTATAAAAACATGAAGAATTTTATAATGATTGCTTGTTTCTCCATTTTACTAGGAACTTCGATAAATGCGCAAATAATTGAAGGTATTGTAGGTGTTGTAAATAATGAGATTATTCTTTTATCAGAACTCAATAATCACATGGAAAAGAGTAATAAAAATACAGAATTAAAATCTGATAAGGAGAAATTCTTAAAAGAACTCATTGACTTGAAAATTTTAAAAATTCAAGGCAAAAAAATGGGTATAGAAGTTACTGAAGAAAGATTAAACTCAATTGTTCAACAAATAAAAGATAAAAACGGTGAAGAAAAATTTCTTTCTGAATTGGAAAGAACGAATTCAAATTTATATAGATTAAAGTTTGAATTAACAGTACAAATATTGCAGGAAAATATAGCCGCAATAGTATTAAAGAACAAAATAATCATTTCAAATAATGAAATAGAAAAATACTATTCAGAAAATTTTTCTAAAATTAAAAATGAAAACTTAGTAAAGTTAAAAGAATTTAAAGCAATAAATCAAAAAAAGATTGAAAATATATTTGAAATTTTTGAAGATAAATCTTTGCTACTCGATGCAAAAATAAACAAAATTCAAGAATTAAAATTAGTAAAAGAGAAGCCAAAAAATCTTGGTTATGTCAGTCTTAACGATTTGTCTGAAGAAATAAGAAATGAAATTAAGCAACGAAAGGATTCAGGTTTAATTGGCCCATTAAAAGTTGATGGAGAGGTTCAATTTTTTATAGTATTAGATGAAGTCTTTTCAGATCCAAATTTTATTGAAGTAAAAGAAAGCATTAGAACGACTATCTATAATGAAAAATCTTTAAAACTACTTGATGTTTGGTTCAGTGATTTAAGAAAAAGTATGTATATATCAAATAGACTTTAAAATTTATTTTTCACTATAAAATTCTAATGGTAAACAACTACACACAAAATTTTTATCACCGTAAGCATTGTTAACTCTTCCTATGGGTGCAATGTATTTAAAATTTTTATTTCCATCAACAAAGAGAGGGAAAGCAATATTGATTTCATAATCAAAGTTTCTATCAACTATATCTTTAAAAGTATGAGGAGCATTTTTAAGCGGAGACTTATTTGTTTCAAGGACATTGCTATATTTTTCAATCTCACCTTTAATTGAAATTAAAGCATCACAAAATCTATCGAGTTCTGTCTTTGATTCACTTTCTGTAGGTTCGATCATTAATGTTCCCGGAACAGGAAAAGACATCGTAGGAGCATGAAAACCATAATCAATTAATCTTTTAGCTATATCTTCTTCAGTTATGGAATGTTCTTTTTTAATTTGTCTAATATCAATTATACACTCATGAGCTACTCTGCCGTTTCGCCCTGTATATAAAATTGGAAAATAACTTCCAATTTTTTCAGCGATATAATTAGCATTTAAAATTGCAACCTGCGTAGCCTTCTTTATACCTTGACTTCCCATCATATATACATACATCAATGATATTGGAAGAATAGAAGCACTCCCCCAAGGCGCGGAAGACATTGGTCCAAATCCATTTTTAGGTCCTGCATCAGAATTCAAAGGATGATTTGGCATAAAAGGTGCTAAATGTTCTTTTACAGCAATAGGGCCTACTCCAGGGCCACCGCCACCATGAGGAATACAAAAAGTTTTATGTAAATTTATATGACACAAATCAGGGCCAAAATGGCCAGGCTTGGATATGCCTACTAATGCATTTAAATTTGCACCATCCATGTAGACTTGGCCTCCGGTTTCATGAATCATGCTACAGATTTTTGAAATTGATTCTTCATATACTCCATGTGTTGATGGATAAGTTACCATCAATGCGGCTATTCTATCAGGATATTGTTGAATTTTATCAGCTAAGTCTTTGGTATCGATATTTCCATTTTCGTCGCATTGAATAATCTCAACCTGCATGCCAGCTAAAACTGCACTTGCAGGATTTGTTCCGTGGGCAGAACTAGGTATAAGACAAATATTTCTTTGAGACTCACCAGTTGCTATAAGAAATTTTCTTATTGTTAACAAACCTGCAAGTTCTCCTTGTGCACCTGCATTTGGTTGCAGAGATACATCATCAAAACCAGTTATTGAACGTAACATTTCTTTTAATTTTTCAATAATTAATTTATATCCTTTAGTTTGTGATTTTGGAACAAATGGATGTAAGTTATTAATTAAAGGCCAACTAATAGGAATCATTTCAGTTGCTGAGTTTAGTTTCATCGTACAAGACCCTAAAGGAATCATAGATTTATTTAATGCAATATCTTTATCTTCTAATCTTTTTATATATCTCTGAAAATCGGTTTCAGATTTATATGAATTAAAAACAAAATGTGTTAAAAAAGAACTTTTTCTCAATATACTTTTAGGCAGATTTAAAGTTGATGAATTTAATTCATTGTCCAATTCATCAAAACTATCAATTTTTGATCCAAAGCAATTTAATATATCATTAATATTTTCTAATGATGTAGTTTCATCTAATGATATCGTAATGATCTCACTTGAATAATATCTAAAATTAATATGTTTTTTTAAAGCTTTTCTTTTAATAGTTAAAATTTTATTTTTTGGAATCTTAAATGCTATAGTGTCAAAAAAATTATTACTTGTAATTTCATAGCCATCTACTTGAAGTTTTCTTGCTAACAGCTTTGTTAATCTATGAATCCTTAATGCTATATTCTTTAAACCAACGGGTCCATGGTATATAGCATAAGATGCTGCAACTATAGCTAATAATGATTGAGCTGTACAAATATTACTAGTAGCTTTTTCACGCCTAATATGTTGCTCCCTCGTTTGCAAGGCCATTCTATAAGCTACGTCTGAATTCTTATCTATAGAAATACCGATAATCCTTCCAGGCAATAAACGTTTATACTTATCTTTACAAGATATAAAAGCAGCGTGTGGACCACCAAAACCCAGTGGGACACCAAAGCGCTGAGAAGAACCAATGGCAATATCAGCACCCATTTCACCAGGGGTTTTCAAAATTAATAAAGACATAAGGTCACAAGCTAAAATGGAAATAGCATTTTGGGTAGCCGCTTTATTTATAATAAATTCAAAATCATCAATTGTGCCTATTGTATTTGGATACTGGGCAATAAATCCAAAAAAAGAGCCTTCATTTTCTGAAACTATTTTATTTAAATCACCGATAATTATTTTTATATTTAACGGCTCTGCTCTAGTTTTAAGAATCTCTATTGTTTGAGGATGACAATACTCTGATACAAGGAAAATACTTTTATCATCTTTGCAGTTTCTGAAAGCCAACAACATGGCTTCAACAGCTGCGGTACCTTCATCTAATAAAGATGCATTAGACACTTCTAAACCTGTTAAATCCATAACCATTTGCTGATAATTCAAAAGCATCTCTAATCGACCTTGAGAAACTTCAGGTTGATATGGGGTATAAGCTGTATACCATCCTGGATTTTCCAAGATGTTTCTTAAAATTACAGTCGGGGTTTTGGTATCACTGTAACCCATACCTATATATGATTTAAAAATTTTATTTTTTAACACTTGTTCATTAAGAAACTTTAAAGCCTCATGTTCAGATAAGGGCTTATCTAAATCAACATCTACATCTAAAATTATTTTTGTTGGAAGTGTGTCCATAATTAGTTGGTCCAAGTCGGAGTAACCAAGATATTTTAATGAATCTATTATATCTTCCTGAGAGCTACCGATATGTCTATCAATAAAGCTGCCTGAGTCATCAAATTCTTTAATATTTGTATTAAAATTAAAATTTTTATTCATTTATCAAACTCTCATAATCTTCAGGGCTTAACAAATTATTGAAATCAGCTTCATCACTAGCTTTAACTTTGATGAGCCAACCATCACCATAGGGACTTTGATTAATTAATTCAGGAGCGTTTTCTGCTTCAGAATTAACTTCAATAACTTCACAATCAAGAGGAGTAAAGAGATCAGAAACAGACTTAGTAGATTCTACAGCTCCAAAAGTAGAGGACTTTTCAAGACTAGAACCAACCGTTGGTAATTCTAGATAAACAATTTCACCTAAGGAATCTTGAGCATGATCAGTAATTCCAATCAACATGGTTTCACCATCCTTAAGAACCCACTCATGTTCTTCTGTATATTTTAAATCTTTTTTAATCTCTGACATTCAAAAAACTCCTAAATAAATGGATAATTCACCATTTTTGCATCTTTAAAATTTTTTCTTATTTTTATTTGTAGGTTTTTATTTGATGAAAAATTTGAGTCAACTAATGCCATCCCGATCCCTTTCTTTAATAATGGAGAGAAAGTACCACTGGTTACATTACCAATTAACTTTTCATCTTGATATATTTCATATCCACTTCTGGCTATTGAATTATCGATCATTTTAAAACCAATAAAAGAGAATTCATTTTTTTCAATTTTATTAATTATTGCATCTTTTCCAATAAATTCTTCCCTATCGATATCAATGAATCTATCTAAATTATAATCCGAAGGAGTAGTACCCTCAATAAGTTCATTGCCGTGTAAAGGAAACCCCATTTCTATTCTTAAGGTATCTCTCGAACCTAGACCGCATGGGATTATATTTGCGCAATTAGTTAAAATATGTTCATACACAGTAGATAGAATCTCGTTAGGCACAAATAATTCAAAACCATCCTCGCCTGTATAACCTGTTCGTGCAATTAAAAAATTATTCCCATTTGGGCAAGGAGATTTTAAATTCGCTGTTAGAGTATTATCTAAATCTTCTAATATCTTAATAGTATATTTTGGCATGTCATTTAAATTAGAATTTGGATATAAAGTAGATAAATATTTGATTGAATTTGGGCCTTGTATAGCAACTTGTCCATAAAAATTACTTAAATTCTTTACCTTAACATCAAAATCATTAGTATTGTGTAGCAACCATTTCTCAACACTATCAATGTTTCCTGCATTTACACATAAAAAGAATCTATATCCATCTAAATTATAAACTATTACATCATCAATGACATATCCATCATTATTACAAAAGAAACCATACTTGGCATAACCATTTTTCAAGCCAGATACTTTATTAGTAAAAGTTTTTTCCAAAAAGGCCAAAGAATCTTTACCTTCAATTTCTATTTCACCCATGTGACTTACATCAAAAATTCCTGAATCTTTTCTGACATGTAAGTGTTCATTTTCAAGTGATGAAAACCACAATGGCATATCCCAACCATTGAAATTTGTAAATTTTGCACCATTTATTTTATGGGTTTCATATAAAGGAGTAGTCTTCATATATTATATATTTTACCCAAAAAGTCAGAAATTTTATAAAGTTAAAATTAATTTATTGTTTGAAGTAATTGCTTAAATTTATCAGGGTGGTTAGTAGCTAATTCAGCAAGTATTTTCCTATCTAAATCAATGTTTTTTGATTTTAATTGATGAATAAATTTACTATATGTATAGCCCTCTTCTCTTAAAGCAGCATTTATACGAGTTATCCACAATGATCTCATTGTACGTTTTTTTACACGTCTATCCCTATAGGAAAAAGCTAATGATCTTAATAGAGTCTCTTTCGCTCTTCTAAATACATTTTTCCTTTGACCCCAAAAACCTTTGGTTTGTTTTAAAAGTCTTTTTTTTCTTTTTTTACTTGAAACAGATGTTTTAACTCTCATGTTTTTTAATCCCTATGCAAATATAACTTTTCTTAATTTATCAGCTTTGTTTCCGTCTACAACATCCGATTCCTTGAGCCTTCTAATTCTAGATTGAGCCTTGTGAACATTGCAATGGTGCTTACTACCTTTAATTCTTTTGAGTTTACCATTAGGCTTTAATTTAAACCTTTTGGCTGCACTTCTATTGGACTTCATTTTTTGCGTCGCCATTTGCTTTTTTAACCACCTTAGTTTTTTTTGGAAGAACCATCATTGTTAAATTCTTCCCTTCAAATTTTGGCTCATTATCTAATTCGCCACTTTCTGAGACAGATTCAACTATTTTATCAACTAATTGTTCACCAATTTGTTTGTGAACAATTTCTCTGCCTTTGAACCAAAGTCTAATTTTTACTTTATGTCCATCACTTAAAAAATCTTTAAGCCTGTTTATTTTAACATTAAAATCATTTTCTCCAATATTAGGCCTAAATTTAATTTCTTTTAATACTTGGGCTTTTACTTTCTTCTGTGCAGACTGTTTTTTCTTACTGTCATACATGAATTTACCGTAATCCATTAATTTACACACAGGTGGAGAAGAATCAGGAGATATCTCAACTAAATCAGTAGAGTTAGTTTTTGCATGGTCTAAGGCCTCACTAATATTTACGATGCCCATTTGTCCACCATCTAAGCCGATTAATCTAACTTCATTGGCTCTAATCTCAGTATTAATCCTGTTACTTTTTTTTCTATTTTTAGAAAAGCTTTTTTTTCTTATGAAACAACCTCCTTTGAAGTATCACCACAAATTAATTTAACAAGCTCATCTATTTTAATTTCTCCTATTTGCTCGCCTCCATATCTTCTGATATTAATTGTTTTATTCTCACTTTCATTATTACCAATTATTCCTATAAATGGAACTTTTGATATTTCACTTTCCCTAATTTTCAAACCTAATTTTTCATTTCTTAAATCTAAATAAACTCTTAAATTATTGGATTTAAGATTATCTGCAACCTCATTTGCAAAGTCAACCTGTTCATCAGAAACCGTTAGCAACCTAATCTGGTAAGGAGACAACCATGTTGGGAATGCTCCCCCATAATGCTCAATCAGTATTCCAAAAAACCTTTCAAAAGATCCAAAAATTGCTCTATGAATCATAACTGGCTGAAGTCTTTGATTATTACTTGAAATATACTCAAGGTCAAATCTCTTTGGAAGATTAAAATCTACTTGAACAGTAGAACATTGCCATAGCCTTCCAAGTACATCTTTAATTTTTAAGTCAATTTTAGGACCATAAAATGCTCCCCCACCATCATCTATGGAATATTTTAATGATTTATTATCTAAGGATTTTTTTAAAGAATTTGTTGCTGATTCCCACTCGTCATCACTGCCCACATATTTTTTGGGCTTAGTTGATACATAAATTTCATAATCTGAAAAACCAAACTTGTTGAGAAATTCAATAGTTAAATCCATAACATCACTCACTTCTTTTTCTATTTGATCTAATGAGCAAAAAATATGGGCATCGTCTTGTGTAAATCCTCTAGCCCTGAAAAGTCCATGTAATACTCCTGATCTTTCATATCTGTAAACAGTACCTATTTCTGCAAACTTAACTGGTAAATCTCTATAACTCTTGAGGCCATTCTTATAGATCATAATGTGAAAAGGACAATTCATGGGTTTGGTTTGATATTTATTTGTATCAATTTCCATCTGTGAAAACATATTTTCACTATAAAATTCCAAGTGGCCACTTGTTTCCCATAGATTTGCTTTTGCTATGTGAGGTGTATAGATAATTTGATAATTTGTTTCTATGTGTTTTTCTCTCCAATAATTCTCAATAATATTTCTTATAGTTGCACCATTGGGATGCCATAAAACCAATCCAGGTCCTATATCATCATTTATCGAAAATAAATCTAATTCTTTGCCAAGTTTTCTATGATCTCTTTTCTTAGCTTCCTCTACAGTTTTCAAATAACTGCTCAAGTCTTTTTTATTAAAAAAAGCCGTACCATAAATTCTTTGTAATGATTCTCTTGTTTCATCACCTCTCCAATATGATCCAGCTACGCTTAAAAGTTTAAAGGATTTAATATATTTAGAATTTGGTATATGGGGGCCTCTGCATAAATCAAACCAACCATCTTGTTTATAAATTGAGATACTTTCTTTTACATCTAAATCATTAATTATTTCTTCTTTAAAAACTTCTCCCATTTTTCCGAACAATTTTAATGCTTCATCTCTAGAGATTTCTTCTTTAACAAAAGATGTTTGATTATCGATTATCTCTTGCATTTTGTTCTCAAAGATTTCTAAATCATTTTCAGTAAAAGTTCTATCTGTATAAAAATCATAATAAAAACCATTCTCAATTACAGGGCCTATTGTTACTTTTGTATCAGGGTATGTAGCTTGGACAGCTTCAGCTAATATATGAGCTGTTGAATGCCTTATTAAGTTCAATCCTTTTTGTGAATCAACAAATATAGGTTTAATTTTTGATTCATCTTGAGGGAAAAAGTAGAAATCTTGAAGCTCTCCATCTATTTCAGCCCCAATTACAGTTGAATCAAATTCCAATTTACAAAAGATTTCACCAAGATTTAATTTCTTTTCTGAATCTAATTCTTTTTTACCTACGTAATATCTCATAAAATTCGTGAGCACGAGTGGATTTGAACCACCGACCTCTTGCATGTCAAGCAAGCGCTCTCCCCCTGAGCTACGCGCTCATAAAGAAAATATTGTAATTACTGGGCTAGATAAATCAAATTTTGTTGAATTTATTTTATAATTTATTATTGTTTTATTATGGATATAGAAAACAAAAATATTATTTTAGAATCAAATATTAACTCTTATGAATTACTCAATAGAGGAAAAGTAAGAGACCTTTATAATCTTGGTGATAACTTATTGATAGTATCTTCAGATAGAATTTCAGCATATGACTCTGTATTACCATCAGGAATATTCGGAAAAGGAGAAGTTTTAACAAAACTGTCCAAGTTTTGGTTTTCTTTAACAGAAGATATCGTTGAAAATCATTTTATAACAGAGAAGATAACAGAACTTTATCCAGATTTAGAAAAAGACATTGATCAACTTGCTGGAAGATCAATGGTTGTAAAAAAAGCAAAACCGTTACCAATTGAATGTATAGTTAGGGGTTATATTACAGGCTCAGGTTGGTCAGAATATAAAAAGCAAGGAACTGTTTGTGGTCTAAAATTAAAGGAAGGTTTGATTGAATCTGAAAAATTGGATGAACCTATATTTACTCCATCAACCAAAGCTGAACAAGGTGAACATGATGAAAATATTAGTTTTGAAAAATGTTCTGAAATTGTAGGTGATGAAATTGCGAATAAGGTTAAAGACTTGTCTATAAAAATATATTCTAAAGCAAGAGACTATGCTGAATCAAAAGGAATATTAATAGCTGATACAAAATTTGAATTTGGATTAGTGGATGAAAATAAAATTATACTAATTGACGAAGTTCTAACCCCAGATTCATCAAGATTTTGGCCTAAATCTTTATATGAAGCAGGTAGAGGTCAACAAAGTTATGATAAACAATTTGTTAGAGATTATTTAACTTCTGTGGGATGGGATAAAAAACCCCCTGCACCTGAATTACCAGATGAAATATCTAAAAAAACTACAGAGAAATATGTTGAAGTATTGGATCTCTTAACCAATTGAACTATTTTATAATTTTAGAATTCCTTTTCGCCGCACTAGGTTTATATATTGGTTCATTATTATTAATATCCGGTGCCGTAAAAATATCAAAAAAATTAAATCTTTCGGATTTTCTTATAGGTACAACAGTTATAGCTATAGCTACGTCACTGCCAGAATTACTTATACTTATTAATTCTGCAAATGTACCAGAACATTCAAATAATTTTATCTATGGAACAATACTTGGAAGTAATGTAGCTAATACTTGCTTAATTCTTGGTGGAACTTTATTAATTACTTTCAAATCGAGATTTAAATTTGAAGTTAAAAAAATTAAACAAAATTATATAATTATTTTTTTAGCAACTTTGCTTTTTTGTATGTATGGAATTATAAATACAAAAATAATTTTATTTTTCTTAATACTGGCAACTGCTTTTTTTTATTTTAAAAACTATTCGGATAATAGTAACAATGTAGGTGATTTTAATAAAAGCGAAATATCAATTTCACGGGCTGTGCTATATATAATATTTGGGTCACTCACAATATATGGTTCCTCTAACGCACTAGTTAGCATTGCGGTAAAATTTATTGATATATTTGGTATCGATAATACCCTTGTAAGTAGCCTTTTTATGGCCCTTAGTACATCATCCCCAGAAATAATAACTTCTTTAATCTCCGTTTATAAATATCAAAAAAATGATTTTGTTTTGGGAAACATATTTGGAAGCAATATTGCAAATTTTCTAATTTTTTCAATAATTAGCATATTATATGGAATTTCTTTTCCAATTTTTTCAAATTTTACTATTTTATTATTATTACTAGCAGAATTTATGATGTTATTAATAGTTTTTTTACCTACAAGAAAAAATATACTACCTAATTATTGTGGAATATTTTTGGTTTTTATTTATATTATTTTCGTAGTTAAAATATGAGTGTAATTTTAGAACCTATTTCAGAGATAACGATTGAATTCGACGAGAATGCTTCTTTCAATACATTGGCAGGTGTTGAAAATAAAAATTTAAAATATATAGAGGCACTATATGAAATAGAAATTCATTCTAGAGGATGTGTTTTAAAATTAAATGGGATTCAGAGTTCAATAGAAAATTGCTCAAATTTATTAAAAAGTTTTTATAAAATAATTAAAAAAGGTTATTCGCCAAATCAAAGTGACTTTGACTTAGGATCTAAAATTATAAAAAATAAAAATTATAGTATCGAAGAAATTTTTTTGGATACAGTGTGTTTATCAACAGATAAAAAAACAATTGCACCAAAAAGCGTAAACCAAAAGCTTTATATTGATTCAATTAGAAAAAATGATGTTGTTTTTGGTGTTGGGCCAGCAGGAACAGGTAAGACATATCTTGCAGTTGCGATGGCGATATCTTTTTTAAATCTCAAAAAAGTAAAAAAAATTATTTTAACAAGGCCAGCGGTAGAAGCTGGAGAAAAACTAGGTTTTTTACCTGGAGATTTAAGTGAAAAAGTAGATCCTTACCTAAAACCACTATTTGATTCTTTAAATGATATGATTGATCCTGATCGAATTAGTAGATTTATAGACAGGGGAACTATAGAAATAGCACCTTTGGCATTTATGAGAGGTAGAACCCTTAATGACGCTTTTATAATTTTAGATGAAGCTCAAAATACTACATCCTCACAAATGAAAATGTTTTTAACTCGTTTTGGATTTAATTCAAAAGTAATAATAACTGGAGATATAACTCAGATTGATTTAGATAAAAATATTAAATCTGGTTTAATAGAAGCAAATTCACTTTTAAATAACATTGAAGGAATAGAATTTGTAAATTTTAACGGTGATGATGTCGTTAGGCATCCTCTGGTCAAAGATATAATTGAAGCTTACAAATAAACAATCTGTTTTCTTTCAGGACCAACCGAAATCATAGATATTCTTACTTTTAAAAATTTTTCAATAAACTTAATCATTGACATTAATGTTTTAGGCATTTTTTTGCTGTTTAGTTCATTTGGATTCCAGGATTTAAATGTTTTATAAATTGGCTCAACCTCATCTAATAACGAATTGTCTAATGGAAATTTTTTTATAATTTTCCCTTTGTGTTTGTATCCTGTGCATAATTTTATATTTTTAAACATTGCCAGAATATCAACTTTGGTAAGAATAATTTCATCAAGTCCACATATTTCGACAGAATGTTTAAGGGCTATTAAGTCTAACCAGCCACATCTTCTTGGCCTACCAGTTGTTGCTCCGTATTCATCTCCAAACTCTCTTAAGCTTAACCCTTGATCATCAATCATCTCTGTGGGAAAAGGACCGTGTCCTACCCTAGTAGTATAGGCTTTTGAAATTCCAATAGATTTTGTAATTTTTTTACTAGGAAATCCTGTACCAGAAGAAGCATTAGAAGATAATGTTGATGAAGATGTAACAAAGGGATATGTTCCAAAGTCTATGTCGAGCATAACTCCTTGAGCACCCTCAAAAAGAATTTTTTTTCCTTTTTCGTCAGACTTATTGAGAAAATCTTCAGTATCACAAATAAATTCTTTTAGAAATTTATATTTTTTTTGAAGTAATTGAATTAAATCGTCAATATTAATTTTCTTTAAATTAAAAACTAAAGACAATATTTTATTTTTTTCTCTTAAATATAATTTTAATTTATCTTTCAATAATTTTTTATTAGCTAGGTCAATAAATCTTATTCCTTGGCGAGCAATTTTATCCTCATAACAAGGTCCAATACCTCTACCAGTTGTACCAATTGCATTTTTACCTTTTAATACTTCTCGGCCCTTATCTAAAAGCTTATGATACGGGAGAATAATATGAGAAAGATTACTTATTTTTAAATTCCTGGAATTTATCTTATAACCCTTTCTCCTTAAGGCCTTTATTTCTTCTACAATTACTTCGGGATCAATTACGGCACCGTTTCCAATAACTGAAACTTTACTAGGTCTCAAAACACCAGAAGGAATATGATGTAATACAATCTTTTTATTTCCAACAATGATTGTATGCCCGGCATTACTACCACCTTGAAATCGTGCTATAACATCATAATCAAGAGACAAAAGATCAATAATCCTTCCCTTACCTTCATCACCCCATTGGGCCCCTACTATTACAAGGTTATTGTTTTTATTCAACTAAATTTCATCCTCAATAAAATCTTTTAATGATTTAAATTTTAAAATTTTTCTCATCTCGCCATCATAAATAATAATTTCTTTATTTGTTGAAATTTTAATTATTAATTGGAATTTTTTATTTTTATGATTTTTTTCAGATAATTCAACAAAGAATCCTTGTGAAGATAAAAAATCACGAACAACAAATAAATCTGAAAGTGATAATTTTTTATTAATTAAAACTAAAGCTGCAGGTTTTGGTAAATCATCAATTTTAATACTGTTTACTACTGGCATTATATTAAGCGCAAAACCAATAGCTGGTATAGAAACTCCATAATTTTCAAAAATATTATTATACCTCCCACCTTTAACTAAACTAACATTTATCTGAGGTACATTTATTTCAAAAGTTATATCAGAGTAATAATCAAAATCCTTAACGTCTAATAAATCAACAACAAAATTAACATCTTTATTAATTTTGCTTAATTGATTTCTTAGGTTAATTATTTTATCTATTTCTTTTTTTACATTTCTATTCAATAAAAAATTCTTAGGAATTTTATTTTGTAATAAAGAAATTACAACTTTATTAATAAATACTCTCTCCTTAGTAGGAATTGCTTTATCTTTAACAAGATTTTTAATACTTGAAAAGTCTTTTTTAGAAAATAAATCTTTGATATTTTCCCTGCAGTTTGGTAATTGAAGTAAAACAAAATTAACTATGTATGATGAACTTAAGGTTATTACTTGTTTGGGAAAACCTATTTTTTTTAATAATGTTGAAGCTAATTGAATAGTTTCAATATCATCTATCTGACCGTTTGTACCAATAGATTCACAGCCAATTTGAAACACTTCCCTAACATTTGATTTCTCTGTCAGGTTATTTCTAATAACTCTCTCGGAATATGAAAGCTTCACTGGAAGATTATCTAAGTTAAAATTTGAAATTACATATCGTAATATTTGCTGTGTCACATCCGATCTTATTCCTAAAATATTTCCGTTGAGTGGATCAACCATTTTAAGAATATTAGAGGAAGAATTATCCTTTGAATCATGAATCAAAGAGTCTAAATTTTCTAAAATTGGAGTTAATACTTTTTGATAACCCCAATTTTCTGTTTCGGTAAAAAAAATTTCATTAATATAATCAATCTTTTTTACGATATCAGTAGAGTAATCTTTAATTCCTGGAGGTAGCGTGACTCTTTTCATCAATCTAGTATCACTTGATCTATGCTTTTAACCTCATCCATATTTGCAATAAATTCTAACACATCCTCTGAAACTGGAGAATCTACAGAAATTAAAGCCAAAGCATAATTTTTCTTAGCATCTTTTTGATTAGACAAATACAATCTATTTATATTAATATCTTTTTTACCTAAAACATTTCCTAGCAAACCAATAACGCCAGGTTTATCATCATTTTCAATCATGAGAATATTACCTTCTGGTAAAATATCTATTGAATGGTCATTAAAATTTGTAAATCTTGGTTCTTTTTTACCAAAGATAGAGCCAGATAAAGAAAAACTATTTGCTTCTGTTACTACATCTAATGAAATTAAACTTGAAAAATCACTTAAAGTTGTATCTTTTGATTCTACAATTTCAATCCCTCTTTCTTCTGCTATTAATGGTGCGTTAACAAAAGTTACGGGTGCGCTCATAATGGGTGTTAAGTACCCTTTTAAAGCTGACATAGTTAAAGGCTTTACATCGTTCTCAGATACATTTCCATGGTATTTAACTTTTATTTTTTTAACGCCAGTTTTACAAACTTGACCCATGAATTTTCCCATTTTTTCACACAAAGAGATGAAAGGCTGGATTTTTGATAGGACTTCAAGATTCATCGATGGCATATTAACAGCATTTAAAACTACATTATTTTCAGCATATTCAATTACTTGCTCCGCCATTGCAATACCTACTTTAGTTTGTGCTTCTTTTGTAGAAGCACCTAAATGAGGCGTATATACAATGTTTTTGTCAATAGTAAAAATTGGGGATTTAAAGTCTGGCGGTTCTGGTTCATAAACATCTATTCCTAAACCTCCAATTTTTTCAGATTTTAAAGCACTTGCAATGTCCTCCTCATTAACAATTCCACCCCTTGCACAATTAATTATAAGAACTCCGTCTTTCATTATATCAATCGAACCTTTTGATATCAGATTTTTAGTTCCTTGAGTTAACGGCGTATGAACTGATATTACATCAGAATTTTTAAAAATTTCTTCTAAGTCTACTAATTCAATCGGCATGTTAAGATCAGTATCTTTAGATATAAATGGATCATGAGCAATAACTTTCATCTTCAAACCTAAAGCTCTTTCAGCAACCAATCTTCCAATATTACCAAGGCCAATTAATCCGAAAGTTTTCCCATATAATTCTTTACCCTGAAAATTTGAACGTTCCCATTTTTTTTCCTTCATAGACTCATATGCTTGTGGAATATTTCTTACTAGAGAAAACAATAAAGCTATCGTATGTTCTGCAGTTGTTATTGCATTTGCCGAAGGTGTATTCATTACGATAATTCCTTTCTTTGAAGCCTCAGAAACATCAACGTTATCAACACCTATTCCTGCTCTTCCTATTAATTTAAAATTATCATTCATTAAATCAATAATTTCTTTATCAATTTTAGTAGCGCTTCTAACAATTACAGCATTATAATTATTTATAATTTTTTTTAATTCATCTCTGTCAGTTTTCTTTCTAACGTCGACGTCTAAGTTAGAGTATTTATCAAAAAGATTGAGACCTTCTTTTGAAAGACCATCCGTAACTAAAATTTTCAAATAGAGACCTCCAGAATGTAAAATAAAAATATATTTTAGCATTAAGTATATGTCAATTTTTAAGTAAATTGATAAAAATATATTCACCATTTAGGATTAAAGAGTGAACAGCGAACAAAAAATGACATTTATAGAACATTTTGGAATTCTTAGGAAGAGTTTTCTTAGGATTATTTTTTTGATGATCTTATTATTTATTCCAATGTTTTACTATCGGGACTTTTTAATGGAAATAGCTTTGACACCTATATTAAAAAATTTACCTGTTGATTCAAAGATTATTTTTACAAAGCCAACGGAGGGGTTAGCTACAAATATAAAACTTGCTTTTCTCTCAAGTTTTATTTTTACTACTCCACTAATAATTTATGAGATATGGTCTTTTATAAAACCCGCACTTTATGAAAATGAAATCAGGTTCAGCGCTTATATAATACTTTTTGGCACACTATTATTTCTTACTGGAGCTGCTTTTTGTTTTCTCTTTGTTGCTCCAGTTGCTTTTAAAATCTTATTAAATGAATACACAAGTGAAATAATTACCGCTTTTCCAAACATATCTCAAACCATTGGATTTTTAACATCTCTGATATTAAGTTTTGGGATAATTTTTGAATACCCATTAGTTATTTTTCTTTTATCTAAAATTGGTTTTACCTCTGCAGATTTTTTATCGCAAAAAAGAAAATATGCTGTATTAATTTGCGCAATTATATCGGCACTCCTAACTCCGACAACTGATGTTATTTCTATGCTTTTTATGTTTATACCTTTGCTCTTATTTTACGAATTGGGTATTTTGATTGCAAAAATTACAAGAAATTGAATTGATAAGAATTCTTATTAATGTAACATTTATAATTTATTAATAAGGAGAAAAAATGAGTTACCAAAATTTAATTTCATCAAAACATATAGAAGAATTTATTATAGGTGAAGAGCTACATCATGGATGTGTACAAATTACTCCATTTAGGAATAAAGAATATATAAAGAAATTTAATAAATCTTTTCTATTAGGAAGTGATACGAATTTTGCTTTGTCCATAGGTTACAAAGACCCTGAAGAAGAAATAAAGAAAAAAAAATTTAACATATCCCAGCCCGACATGGTTAGCCAAGGATATATTTTTAATGTTGGTTTTGGATTAAGTGTTCATGACATATCTTTTAATGCGATTGCAAATTTATCTTATAAAAACCTTAAATATGGAGTACCGGTTTATGAGGGTGATGTTTTATTTGGGAAATCTAAAGTTATAGGAATTGAAGTAAAAAAAGATGAAGCGTCAAACGGTTCTGTTCAAGTTAGAACAACTATTTCCAATCAAAGAGATGAAATTGTTTTAGAATATGTTAGACAAGTACTTTTACGTACATCCCCAGGAAAAAAAATTAATAAAATTTCAAATTTAGAAAATCAAAACAATTTGAACTTAAGTGATTTGAATCTACCAAATAATTACCAGAATTTAAATTTAAAAGATTTAGGTGAAAATGGAAAGACTTTTGAAGACTTTGAAGAAAACAAGATTTATGTTGGAAATTTTGAAAAATCAATCAGTCTTGTTGATTTTTCATGGTTACAAATTTCTACACTTAATGATGCAAGTGTTCATCATAATCCTAAATCAAATTTTATTGGTTATGGTGGAGCTATAAAATCAACTGTTGAGGGGGCTATAAGTTCCCACTTGCCTTTGACATATTTTCTTGCAATGACAAGTGGATCACATGACGCACCGACATATCCAGGAAATATTGTTCAAGACTTATTTGATTCTAATGATGAAAATGACGAGAAAATTATTGGAAGTTTTAAAGTTTTGGAAAAAATTGATCTTGAGGATAGAAGCGATATTGGATTATTAAAAATAGAGCTAATAGGGGATAAGATTGTAACAGAAGCTGGATTAAAAGCATATGAAAAAGCCGGTTTCAAAGGTGTTACAAATATCATAGATGGTAAAATTAGGGTATTAACAATGGAAATGATTCTAGCGGTACCAAAAGTGAGTGCATTTAAGTAATGAAGAAATTTGAAAAAAGAGATTTAACACATCCAGTTGAATATAAGTGGAATACAAAATATGATTATTTTTGGAATACAAAAAGTGATCAGAAAAACTGGATTCTTCCAAAAGTACTTAAGGATCAAGCTAAAAAAAATGGTGATAAAGATTTTCTTCAGTTCAGCTACAACAAGTGTTTAACTTATTCTGAAGTTAATGATTGCGCCAATCAAATTGCAAATTCTTTAAATAATATTGGAATAAAAAAAGGTGATAAAGTTTCGGTATATATGCCTAATTCACTGGAGTTATGTTTATCCTGGTTTGGAATTTTAAAAAATGGTTCTGTAATGGTTCCAATTAATACAGCTTATGTTATGGATTTTCTTCAATATATAATAGAAAGCTCTGATTCTAAAGTAATCATCATAGCAGAAGAATATATGGATAGACTAGCTAACATTCAAGACAGAATACCTTTAATTGAAAAAGTTATTATTTGGCCAAGAGAAAAAAAAGAAAATTTGGACCTTATGGGTTATAAATCTGAAAACTATATTTCATGGGAAAATTTTATTGATAATGGTAGCAAGAATGAGCCAGAAATTGAGTTAACACATTTGGATCATGCCAGGTTAATGTATACATCAGGTACAACAGGAAGGTCCAAAGGAGTTGTTAGACCTTGCGCCGCAGATTATTCCTCAGCTATGAATTACTCTTTAACAATGGATATTACTGAAGATGATACTGTATTCACCTGTTTACCACTATTTCATTCCAATGCCATGGTAATGGGTGTTTACCCAGCTATGATACAAGGTGCAAAAATTGTAGTGGAAGAAAAATATTCAGCAACAAAGTTTTGGAAATGGATGAAAGATTTTGGAATAACAAAATTTAATTTAGTTGGTGTTATGTCATATTTTATGTGGAATGCTCCTGTAGTTCCTGAAGAAAAAGAACACAATGTTAAATTAGTTTTAGGTAGTCCTGCACCTCACGATATTATTGAAGAATTTATGGAGAGATTTAATATTAAATTTATGGAGGGGTATGGACTTACTGAAGTTGGTCAATGTACTTTTATGAGACCAGGTGAAGCTTTTAGAATAGGATCTTGCGGTAAGGAGTCTCCAGGATATGAAATTAAAATTGTAAACCCTGAAACAGATGAAGAGTTACCACCTGATACTCCTGGAGAATTGGTATTAAGACCAAGAATACCTAACATATGCTTACATTATTATCACAAGATGCCAGAAAAAACTGTTTCTGATTTTAGAAATTTCTGGTTTCATACAGGTGATTTATGTAGAAAAGATGATGATGGATATATTTTTTTCATGGATAGAGTTAAAGACTATATAAGAAGAAGGGGCGAAAATATAAGTTCTTTTGAAGTCGAAAATATGGTTTCATCCCACCCTAAAATTCAAGAGGCCGCTGCAATTGCTGTGAAAGTTGACGAAGAAGGTAGATATTCTGAAGATGAAGTAATGATTATTGTAGTTATGGAAAATAATGAATCATTAGAACCCAAAGAAATTATAGAGTTCTTAAAACCAATAATGCCAAAATTTATGATTCCTAGATTTATTAAATTTAGGGAGAATTTACCAAAAACACCCACAAATAGAGTCCAAAAAGCAAAACTTAGAGATGAAGGCATAACAAGTGATACTTGGGACTCTCTAAAAAACTAAACTTCTATTCTTTATCCCAAGGATATTTTTTAGTAGGTACTTGTTTATATGGATTTTCCACGTCAGGATTAAAATATTTAAATGTATTTACATGCTGATCTGTATAAGATCCAGGTGGATAATACTTATCATAAAAGTCTAAGTCTAAATTCTGAGCCTGAAAAACTAATCTCATATACATAGGGTCAACAAATGCAGGAAATGAGCCATATGTATCATAAATATAATCTGCAACTGATTTAACAATTTCACTTGTTGTATCTGTTGGCCTAGGGGCTTTAACTAAATGCTTGTCAGGTTCCTCATAAGGAAATGGTTTTTTACTGCTATCCCATGCTGCCCATTTATGCCTGTCCATAGCATCATAAGCATCAGACATTGTTTTATAATAAGGTGGACAGTAACCTTGAAAAACTCCATCTCTTCCCACCGGTCTAGTAGGTCCAAAATTTGGTTGTTCAAATCTAAAACCTAAACCTTTAAATAACTCTGGGTTTGATCCTAAAGTAAATCTAGGAATCAAACCTGTAAAAGTCCATCCGCCTAAACCTAGAGCTTGTAAAGCTAATGACATGTTCTGACAAATGAAAGCCTGTTCAACATTTAAACCGGTAAGAATTCTAACTTCTAAATCGTATAAAGACATTTTAACTTCTTCTTTAATTCTCCCAGTTTTAATCCATTTATCTTGACCACATGATCGATTATTTTTTTCATCCCAAATATTAAATGCATATGTACTACTACAATAAAGTGTTAAAAGATTTAAGTACTCCTCAGTAATATCAGTGACCGGAATGAATGTTGTAGTTCCTGGCTTATTCGTATTCCACTGATTAAAATCAAACAATCCAGGCATTTTATCTGGAAGATTAGCTCTACCATCTTCAAGCTTAACTAGACCCTCTCTATATAATTCTAATAACCTTTCAACTTTATCATCTCTGTCTAACTTGAAAAACATATCAAGTTCTTTATCTTTTGGGAGCATATTTTTTACATCTACCCAATATAGTCCACTATCATTTGTGAAAAAAAGTTCTGTACCATGATTATTACATGCAGAAGGCCATGTTCTACCCGTCCATTGACATAATAAATCTATTCCGTTTTCAGGTGGTAGGTCAGCTAAGCAAAGTCCGGTAAGACCGGTTCCAGCCCAAACTAACATTGCTTCTTGAAATTCAGTCAAAGGAATTGGAGGTATCTCAGATTTATGACCAAGACTGCTATCAGATGGTAATTCCATACCGGCTCCAAATCTTCTTGATCTTCTATTAAAGATAGCTTCAAATAGTGGATAATTTAAAGCTGCATCAAAATTTACTTTCCCATTCTTTCCATTTTTTTTCGACATACCTAATACCTCATGTAATAAAATTTAAGTTTATATTATAATCCATAAAATATGTTCTAAAAAGTTAAATTTATAAATTATTTTGCCGCTTCTTCTTTTAATTCATTTCTTTTCATCTCATTTATTGCAAGCTTAACAGTTTGCAAGCCTAAAGTGGCACATTTAGGCCTTGATAGGCAGAGTTCTTCACCTAGTATATCAGTCATTGTTTCAGGTCCCATGCCAATAATGTCTTCAATGGACTTTCCTATAATTTTCTCTGAAATAATTGATGTACCAGCTTGACTCACAATACAACCTTCACCTTCAAATTTTATGTCTTTTACTATTCCGTTTTCTACATTAAGACAAATGGTAACTATATCACCACAACCAGGATTTCCCCCATTTTGACATACGCTGTTCTGGACTTTATCCGCATCACTAATTGTTCCCGAATTTCTAGGATTTTCGTAATGGTCTAAAATGAAATCCATTAACTCTTGTTTATCTATAGCCATATATTGATTTTACCCAAAAAACACCTTAACTAGATTAATAAATCTATGTCAAAAGTGTTTTGAATGAATTTACAACCAGATTAATTTTAAAACAAGCTGAGTTATTTTTCAATTGGTGCTTGAACTAAATTACCCCATTCTGTCCATGAACCATCATAATTTTTAACATTTTCATAACCTAGCAAATAAGTTAATACAAACCAAGTGTGTGATGATCTTTCTCCGATTCTACAATAGGCAATAACATCTTCGCCTTTTTTTAGACCTGCACCATCTTCATATATTTTGGAAAGTTCATCAGCATTTTTGAAAGTCCCATCCTCATTTGCAGCCGTTGCCCATGGAACACTCTGAGCATTAGGAATGTGTCCGCCTCTAAGCGCACCTTCTTGGGGATAAGCTTCCATATGTAATAATTCACCTGAATATTCTTTAGGTGATCTTACATCTATTAGTTGTTTACCAGAATCACTATGTTGTCTTACCTCATCTCTGAAAGCTCTAATATTATTGTTTACATTTGATACTTTATAATCCGTTGCAGGATATTCTACAACGTCTTTAGTAAGATCTCTTTTTTCGTCTACCCACTTTTGTCTTCCGCCATTCATTATTAAACATTTTTCATGTCCATAAATTTTAAAAGTCCACAAGGCATAACATGCCCACCAATTACTTTTATCACCATAAAAGACTATTGTATCATCAGGTGAAATACCCTTCGACGAAACTAATTTTTCAAAATTTTCTTTATTTATATAATCTCTTACTAGTGCATCTTGTAATTCAGTTTCCCAATCAAGCTTTATAGCTCCTTCTATATGACCTATTTCATATAGTAAAATATCCTCATCAGATTCCACTATTTTAATCCCTTCTTTCCCAATATTGTCCTGTACCCATTCAGTTGATACTAGAACTTCTGGATTTGCATATTCTGCCATTTTTTACATCCTCCGTTAAAAAATAATTTCAATATTCTATACTATATATTCTTTTTGGGTAGTAGTATAAAAAAAGTAACTATGCAAAAACAAAAGGTTTTGCATAAGTTTTAACTTATGATATTTTTTATCTATGACCGAAAAAATCAAAGAAGAGGGAGAAAATTCAAGTAAACCAGATGAAATTGAAATAAAAACTCCAATGTTGTTTAAATCTGGCCCTACTAACGATCAATCAACCCAAGAAAAACCAGTTGAGACTAAGGCTGTAGAAGAGAAACCAGTTGAGACTAAGGCTGTAGAAGAGAAAAAAGATGTAGAAGTAAAAACTCCAATGTTGTCTAAATC
>CAJWZP010000004.1 GCA_913050325.1 uncultured bacterium | reverse complement strand
AAGAGCCCGATTTATCAAAATGGGAAAATATCATATCTAAAATTAAGAAATTAAAAAATGAAATAACAATAGGTGTTGTAGGAAAATATATTGATTTAAAAGATGCTTATAAAAGTTTGCATGAATCTTTGTATCATGCATCTTATGAGCTAAATTCAAAATTGACCATTAAATATATTGATTCTGAAGACTTGGAGCATTCATCAGCAAAAAAACTTTTATCTGGCTGTGATGGAATTTTAGTCCCAGGTGGATTTGGAAATAGGGGTTTTGAAGGAAAAATTTCTGCAATTCAATATGCAAGAGAGAATAATATTCCTTTTTTTGGTATCTGTTTAGGTTTGCAAATGGCTGTTATTGAATTTGCAAGGAATGTATGTGGTATTTCTGATGCAAACACAAGAGAGTCAAATAAAAAAAGTAAAAATTACGTTATAGATATTATGAAAACTCAGAAGGACCTAGACGAAAAAGGTGGAACTATGAGGTTAGGTAAGTATCCTTGTAATATTAAAAGAAGTTCAGTTGCCCATAATATTTATAAGAAACAAAAAATATCTGAAAGACATAGACATAGATTTGAGGTTAATCCAAAATATCATACAAAGTTGAAGAACAATGGACTATCTTTAAGTGGGATGTCGCCTGATAATAAACTTGTTGAAATAGTTGAGTTGAAGAAACATAATTGGTTTGTTGCGTGTCAATTTCACCCAGAATTTAAATCTAAACCTTTTGCATCTCATCCTTTATTTAAGAGTTTTATAAAAGCTTCGTTAAAATCAAGTGATGACAAATAATTATAAAGAAAATATCATTTATCTTAAAAGTTCTAAATTTTATCTTGGTAAATTGATTGAACATAACCAAAAGAATAGGTCAGTTTTATTAAAAGATTTTAAAGATAAAGATATCGTTTGCAAAGCAAGTAGTATAGTTTTTTCATTTAATCTTAATGAGAATAAGAATAATAGTATAGAAGATTTAGATTTTTTATGGAAAACATTAGTTGATAATCACCAATTAATGAATATTGATATTTTTTTAGAGAAATCCATTCAATTATTAAATATAACTTCATTAAAATCAGTGGAAGAATTTCTAAATTTACTAAATTCAGATTTTACTTATTTTAAAACAGTTAATTTAGATAAAATTTATATTAATAATCCTGAAATTGTGAATAAAATAAAGAAAAAAGTTATGAAAGAAAAAGATTCTATAAAAGAAAATGAATTATTTTTAGTTGAATTAAAAAATTGGGATAGATCATATAAAGAAAAATTTATTGCTCAAATTGATAACATAGTTAAATATATTAAAGGCAAAAAGAAATTAAACTTTAAGTTAATTCAAGATATCAAAATAAAATATGATTTAAGAACTGACGAATCTTTCTTTAATTTCCTTCTTGATAAAAAGGTTTTTAGTCTGACTGAATTGATAGAAGAAAAATTTGATTTAAAATCAGCAATTATAAGTAAAAATAAATACAGTGATTCTTATGAAAATTCTGAATTAATTGATGCATTTACTATAGATGATGAAAGTACTTATGATTATGATGATGCTTTTACGGTAAAAAATTTTGATAATTATCATGAGATATACGTTCATATAACAAATTTTTCTAATTTAGTACCATTTGAATCTTTTGAAGATTTAGAAGCTAGGAGCAGAGTACAAACAATATATTCTCCTATAAAAAATTATAATTTATATAATGATGAAATATTAGAACAAATATCATTAAAAGAAAAAACAAAGAGGAACGTTATATCAATCATTTTTAAGATTGATTTAAATTTAGAAATCTTAAGTTTTAAAATTAGTAAAAATATTGCGAATATAACCAAAAATTATTCCTATAGGGAAGTAGATTCACATCTAAAGAAAAATTCAGATTTTATTTTATTAAATGATTTCACATCTAAAGTTAAACAAACTAGAATCTTAAATGCTGATTTTGATGAATTTAATAAAGACATATCTATATTTTTAAATTCTAATAATTCTTTAGAAGTTAAAGTAAATAATTATAATTCTTATCAAATTGTTTCAGAACTTATGATTTTAACGAATTCAAAAATTGCACAATTCATGAAAGATAATGAAATTCCATCAATTTTTAGAAATCAAGAGGTATCAAATAATTTGATTATAGATTCTATTGATAATGAAAATAGTTTTAAATTCTTTAGAAATGTATCTCCTTTAATTATCTCAACAAAAAGCTCTTCTCACCATGGATTAGGACTAGATAGCTATGTTCAATTCACATCACCAATACGGCGTTATCATGATTCTATATTAATGCGTCAAGTTAATTTTTATTTAGAAAATAATAGATCACTTTTTGATGAAGAATTTTTAAAAAAAACTCTACAGAGTCTCAGCTCCAATTTTGAAATGTCTAAGAATTGCTCAAAAAATTTATATAAATTTTGGGTATTAAAATATTTAAAGGAAAATAAAATTTTTAATCAAACTGTTTATGTATATTTGGAACTGAAAAAAAAATATATTATTTATTTTAATAAATTTAATATATTTCATGATATCGATAAAGATAAATTAAAGAAAAGTTATGCATTGAATGATAAAATAAAAATAAAATATGATTCAATTGACCTATTAAATATGAATTTTAGCAATCTTGAGGAGTTTTTTTAAAATTTAACCATCTTTCGTTTCAACTTTTTTTTTGTTATAATTACACTGGTTTAATTAAAAAAGTAATATTAATTTTCTAAGAGGAGAAAAAATGTCCAAAGATAGCTTAAGTATTAAAGATAACAGAACAGGGAAATCTTATGAAATTGAAATTGATGATGGCAATATCAAGGCAAAAGATTTAAGACAAATAAAAGTAAATGAGGATGAGTTCGGTATGATGTGCTATGATCCATCATATGAAAATACTGCAGCATGTAAAAGCAGTGTTACCTTCATTGATGGTGACAATGGTATTCTTCGATATAGAGGATATCCTATTGAACAATTAGCCGACAAAAGTAGTCAGCTAGAAGTTGCTAAACTTCTTTTAGATGGAGAACTTCCAACCTCAGATGAATTGGATAAATGGTTGTCAGACATTAAGGAGTTTAATAATGTTCCTGATGGTATTGAAAATATTATTAAATCTTTTCCTCAAGATTCACATCCAATGGGTGTTTTAATAAGTTCTATTGCAGCACTTGGTACCTTTTATCCTAATGCGAAAAATATTACAGATGAAGAAGAGAATTATAAAAATATTTGTAGACTAATTGCACAAGTTCCAATTCTAGCAGCTTATTTTTATAGACATTCCAAAGGATTAAATATTGTTCCTCCAGATGATTCAATGAGCTATTCAGAAAATTTCTTAAATATGCTTTTTGACGGAGACGAGAAGAAAATGAACCCCGCTCTTGTTGATGCAATGGATACATTATTAATTCTTCACGCTGATCATGAGCAAAATTGTAGTGCAAGTGTTATGAGAAATACAGGGAGCTCTGAGCCAGATCCTTTTTCTTCAGTAGCCTCTGCTACTGCAGCATTATATGGACCGCTTCATGGAGGTGCCAATGAAGCTGTTTTAGAAATGTTGTCAGATATTGACTCAGTAGATAATATTCCTTCCTTTCTTGATAAAGTACAAAAGAAAGAAGTTAAATTAATGGGCTTTGGCCATAGAGTATATAAGTCCTACGATCCAAGAGCCAAATTTATAAAAAAAGCAGCAGATAATGTTTTTGAAATAACTGGTACGAACCCTTTATTAGATATTGCTTTAAAACTTGAATCAATTGCTCTTAGTGAAGATTATTTTATTCAAAGAAATTTATACCCAAATGTAGATTTTTATTCTGGTTTAATATATGAAAGTATGGGTATTCCTACTCCTATGTTTACGGTGCTATTCACAATTGGAAGAACACCTGGATGGCTTGCTCAATGGAATGAGCTACTAAATGATAAAGAACAAAAAATCGCAAGACCTAGACAAGTTTATACTGGTTACGACTCTAGAGATTACAAAGATATAAGCGATAGATAATTTTAAGATAAAATCTTTATCAAATTTGGAGAAAGGCCTAATAATATTATCAGTATTGTGCAAATAGCAATTATTGATTTATCATTTAAAGAAATTAATATTTTATTTTTTGTGTTAATCTTTTTATCACTAAATATTTCTTTAATTAATCTCAAATAATAATAAAATGATATCATTGATCCAATTAATATAAGTACAGAATATAATAATCCGTTTGTTTTATACATTAGAATAATTAAATTAAACTTTGCCCAAAAACCATATGTCAGGGGTGTTCCAGCTAATGAAAGTATTGAAATAGCAAGGCAGATTGATATAAAAATTGAATCATTATATAACCCCTTGAGAGAATCAATTCCACCTTTTTCATAGTTATCAAGATTGCTAATACACAAATACAAACAAGTATTAGAAAGGATATAAAAACTGAAATAAATCCTCATAAATTCAAAAGAATCACCAATATAAACAATAGAAAACAATAGCATCATTCCAGCATGAGGAATTCCAGAATAGGCTAGTAATCTCATGAGATTGGTTTGTCTTAAAGTTAATATTGAACCATAGAAAATTGAAACAAAACAAAAAATACTTAAAATATATTTAAATAACTTTACTTCAAAAATTTGGCTACCATCACCCATCATGATATTTATAAAAAATGAAATTACAGCAATTTTTGGTACTGTACTAAGATATGTTAATAGTCTTGGAGGCGAAGACTGATATACATCTGAAATCCAAAAATGCATTGGTAAAAGTCCTGTCTTAAAACATACAGGAATCAAAATAAATAAAAAACATAAGACAGAAACTATATCTTTATAATCTAAAATCGATAGATTTATTAATGTTGATCCAGTAGCTACAAAAAGTAAAACTGCAGAAAAAACCAAAATAACAGTTGATAAAGAACCAAAGAAAAATAATTTTGTTGCCCCTTCAACTGATAAACCAGATTTTGTTCCTGTGGCAGCAATTATATATAAAGGAATACTTAAAATCTCTATTGATATAATTGCTGTAAAAAACTCACGAGCCGAAACTAGAAAAAGTCCCCCGAGTAAAGATATTATTAGTAAAAATGAATATTCTGAAAAGAATTCATTATGAAAATTAAAATTTTTAGACTTTATAAAAAATAATGAAATTAGCGTTGCAAATATTAATAATATTTTTATTGTTTTTGTAAAATCTGAATTTTCTAGATTACCATTAAAAAAAGTTTGATTACTTTGATTAGTGACAAAATATAATGATAATATTAGCCCAACAATAGTAATTATAAAATTTACCAATTCGGAATTTTTATTTTTGTATAATGAATTAATTAATAGTAAAAAACTTGTTAATATTATAGAAATTTCTGGAAGTAAATTCACAATAACGTTTTGCATTAGAATATAATCAATCCTTTATATGAATTAGATATGATTGCTTGAATTATATCTGGAAATAAACCAATGAAGATAATTAATATACATAAGACTATACAAATTAATATTTCATCAAATGATAAATCATCAAACTTTAAATTTTTTTCGCTAAAATTAAGACATGTATTTTTTATTGCTCTGAACATATAAACAGTGGTAAGCAAAATACCAAATACTGGAATCATTATCATTATAATTTTATAGGTTGAGGCGGCATAAAATTTATAGATACCATTTATAATTAAAAACTCTGAAATAAAACCACTTGTAAGTGGGAAACCGATACTGGCAAAAGCACAGAAAATAAAAAAACCAGCTAATATTGGTGAATTATCTAAGAAAGAATTTAGTTCTGATATTGATCTCGTTCCTTTTAATTTATGAATACATCCAACACAGAAAAAAAGTAAACAGATTATTAATCCGTGAGATATTACTTGAAAAATAGCACCTTGAATACCAGATATATTACTAGTCATTAATGCAAAAAATATATAACCAATATGTGATAAAGAAGCATAAGCAGCCATAAATTTTAAATCATCTTGACGCATTGCTGTAAAAGCACCATAAATTATGTTGATAGATGCTAAAGAAATTATTAGCCAAGCGTATAAGTTTGTTACTTCAGGCATAATTGGCAGCAAAATTTTAATAAATCCTACTAAACCAATTTTCATTAATATCCCGGCAAAAATTATAGAACCAGCTGTTGGAGCTGTTCCATGCCCATCAGGAGCCCAAGTGTGAAAAGGCCAAAGTGCTGAATGAGTACCAAAGCCAATTAAAAATAAAAAAAATACTAAACTTGAGTTGAGAATATTATTATTTCTTTGAATTATAGAGGAAATTTCGAAAGTCTCCGAAACTGAACCTATAATTGCAATACCAATAAATATTAATAGAGATGCGATAAATAAATAAATTGTAATTTTATATGAACCATAATTTTTGGATCCAACATTAAAAAAGTTTAGAGCTTTACTGAATGGGCCTGAGATTTCTCTTTTTAAATCATAGCCCCAGTTAGAAATCATTAAAAATATTGGTATGGCGGCAATTTCATAGAATAAAAAGAAAACAAAAAGATTACTACTTAAAATTAATCCATATATTCCAATAGATATAAGCGATATTAGTATATTTATTTGTTTTAATCGACTCTTAACTTTAATAGTTGAAAAAAACGCAGTGATAATTGTTATATGAGATAAAAATATAAAAAGTACATTTATTCTATTTATCTCAAAACTCATATTAACGTCAAGAGATTTAACAAGAGTATAAAAATTAACATATAGATTTTCAAAATTTGAATTATTTATTAAATCATTTGCACCAATAAATTGGAAAACAATTAAAAGAGAAAGAGTTGTAATTAGAATAGGCACATATTTTATTACAATATCTCTTTTCGAAATGGACATAATTAAAATTGAGATAATGGGTAATACTAGAATTGAGAATATAAACATAATATAAATATTTAACTAAATACTTAAACCAACTCCTAAAAGAATAATTAATAAAATAATAAATATTAATAATATTGCCGCATAGTTTCTAATAAAACCATTTTGTACTGATTGGATTTTCAGAGATAGGCTAGATACTTGATAAGGAATAAAGTTTATTATCCCATCTATGATGTTTCTATCAAACCAGGCTATGAAATTAGCTAACTCAATGAAAACATGTTTATAAATTGTTATATATATTTTTTCTATTTCTACAAAGTAAGAAGAAAAATTAAAAAAGTTTTTTGATAAATCAAATACTCTACTTTCTTTAAAGTAAAAAATACCAAATGAAGATACTATGAATATTTGGATTAATACAAGTTCATAAAAGGTTATTTTAGGAAAATTTGGGTTAATGAAATTATCAAAGACATCTTTTGTTTGAAAACCTAAAAGAGAGAAAATTCCTAAAATTACGATTGGAATTAGGAGTATTATATTTTTATCTACATTAAATTTTATATTTTCAAAAGATATAACTGTAAATAGAATTTTAGATGAATACATACATGTAAAAAAAAGACTTATAAATAAAAGTCCTATATCAACAACATTTCTATCAGAAATAAAGTTTATTATTATATATTCTTTTGAAAATGAACCTGTCAGAGGAAATACTCCCGCCAGTGAAAGACATCCTATTAATAGGGAGAACCCCATTACTGAATTAATTTTAACTTTATTTTTTAAATCTTTAATTGAAGTTGAATTGTAAGTTAATATAATGTACCCCGCCATCAGAAAAAGCATTGATTTAAAGAAACTATGAGAATAGAGATGAAAATAACTTAAATCAGATAAATTTTGACCAATAGGGATTAGCATAAAACCAATATGAGAAAGAGTAGAGTATGCAAGAATTTTTTTAAAATCGTCTTCTTTGAAAGCATGAATTGAACAAGTTAGAGATGTTATTAGTCCTGCATAAAAAATAAAGTTTTGGGTTAATTGATAATTTGCTATTGCAGGTGCTAACTTAAATAATAATAAAACTCCTGCTACAACCATAGTCGCTGAGTGTATTAATGCTGAAACTGGCGTTGGCCCCTTCATTGCACGAGGAAGCCATATTGTAAAAGGGAACTGTGCACATTTTGTTAGGACTCCAATACAAATAAATAGTAGTGAGATATTCTGAATATTACTATATTCTTTAGTATAAAGATTATTTATTTGTGAAAACATTAAAGATTCAGCATTTAGTAAAACAATTATTATTCCCATTAAAAAAAATAAATCTCCAAATCGTGTAATCCAAAAAGCCATAAGAGATGAGAAAATAGCTTTTTTATCTTTATTATAGTAAGCAATTAAAAAGAAGGAGCACAAGCCAAGAAATTCCCAAAAAATAAAACTTGATAAAAGATCATTTGATAAGCTAAAAAAAATCATAGCAGAAATAAAAATTGATATAAAAAAAGAATATCTGAAGTATCTATCAATATTTTCAGATTTAATAAAACTTGATGAATAAATTAAAACACATATTGAAACTATTAAGACAACCAGGGACATGAGTTTGTTTATATGATTAAATGAAAACGATAGAGATATGTTAATGTCATGTACTTTTATATATTTGAAGCTTAATTCATTTAAATCATTTTGATTGATTAGAAGTAATAGAAATATTAAAAAATAAAAAATTGTTGGCAAAACAAATAAATATGATTTCTCTAGCTTATGAAATATATATTTTTTTAAGTAAAAACATATTATTACACTTAGTGGTGCTAGTAATAAAATCAATATTATATTTTTTTCCATACTAATCCTTAAGAGAACCTAATTCACCAATATCAATAGTTTTATTTATTCTTTGATTTAATATAAAAATAGCTAATCCTATTGCAACTTCACATGCAGTAATAACTAGAATAAATAATATAAATATATCAGCCATATAGCTTTGATGCGCTTTTGCAACTGTAATAAAAATAAGATTTATTCCATTAAGCATTAGTTCAATTCCTATGAGAACTGATAAAATATGTTTTTTACTTAACAACATGAAAATTCCTAGTGAGGAAATTAAAAGAGATGAATAAATTAAAAACCAAAACATTATTTTTCTTCTCTCCTAAATTTTAATAAGGCAAGGCACCCAATAATTGTTGCAAGTAATAAAATTGATGCAATTTCCAATAAAACATACCATTGATTAAATAAATCAGATCCTATTTTTTCTGATGAAATTGAAAAAGTAGAAAAATTTTTAGAGAGTTCATTCATATAGTCAGAACTGTTAAAAACATAAGACATCAGGAGAAAGAAAATAAATGAAATTATTAGTGCATTAATTGGAGTACTAAAAGTATTTGATAAATTTTCGAAGTCCCAATCAGCTGTTAAGATTACAGCAAATAAAAATAAAATTAATGTTCCACCTGTATATAAAAGTATTTGAACGATTCCTAACATGTTTGAACCTATTGAGATAAAAACAAATGATATAGAAAAAAGTGTTACTCCAAAGAAAAAAGTAGACCTAATTATTTTAGTGCTCATGGCGCATAATATTGCAGATAAAATAGAAATAATGGAAAAGATTATTATTAAAAAATTAATCACTTTTTTTCCTTGTCTATTTTAGGTTTCTGAGAGTTTTGCAATGTACTCCCTTTTGCCCATGATTGTTTATAAAGTTTAGCATTATTCATCATTTTTGATTTTGTAAGATATAAATCTGATCTTAAAGTCACGGGTTTTGCTGGGACTCTCATCATAACTATTGCATCAACAGGACATATCTGCACACATAATTCACATTGAATACAACTTTGTAAGTCCAGGAAGAAACGCTTTGCAAAACCTCTACCATCCCTTTTCTCTATTTCAATATCAATGATATTTGATGGGCAAATTTTTTCACAAAGTTTACATGCAATACAATTCTCTTCACCATTCTCTTCATTTTGAGTTAAACCAAAAGTTCCAATTCTAAGTCTATCAGGCAGATCTCTTTTTTCCTCAGGATAATTTATCGTAACAGATTCATTAGGAATATTTCCCATAGTAAACTTAAGATTTCTTAAGACATTCTTTACAATTTTAACTATATTCACTATCCAAAATCCTTATAGTATTTAATAAAACAAGATATTAGCAACAGAAAAAAAGAAATTGGAATTAATTGATTCCAATTAAATTTAAGTAATTGATCAATTCTTATTCTAAAAAAACTCCATCTAACAAAAAGTATAACGGTAAAGAACACAAGCGCCTTCAAAATTATTAGAAAATTAGAATTAATGAAGGGACCACTTGGACCCCCAAAAAAAATTATAGATGCTAGAACTGAAATACCAAAAAGATGAACATATTCTGCAAGATAGAAAAGTGCAAACTTTATCCCTGAATATTCTGTTGTATAGCCGGACACAAGTTCCGATTCAGCTTCAGACAAATCAAAAGGAATCCTATTACCTTCAGCTAAAGTAGATATAAAAAATATTATGAAAGTTAGCTGACCTATTATAGGATAAAAAACAAACCAAAAATCACTTTGATACTTAATGATTTCAATAAAGTTTAAGCTCCCAATTAGGATACAAGGTATTAATAGTGATACTATCAAAGGTATTTCATAAGATATAATCTGAGCAATAATTCTTACTACTGATATAAGTGCAAATTTATTATTAGATGACCATCCTGCTATAAAAATTCCTATTATTATCAATGAACTAATAGCTATAAAAAGCATTAGTGCTAAGTTCGTATTTATCATTTCATTGTCAAAATAAAAAGGTAATAATGCAAAAGACGCGAGACTTACTACCATTACCCAAATGGGGCCAAAATTAAATAGAAGCCTATCAGAGTTTTGCGGCCTTGAATCATCCTTAAGCATTAATTTTAATGCATCAGCTAGAGGCTGTAACAGACCATGAGGTTTACCTACTAAATAAGGGCCTATTCGTGATTGCATTTTGGCTGCAACTTTTCTTTCAAGCCAAACTAAATAGGCGACTATAAGGATTAATATTGATAAAGTCTTAAATATCGGCAAAGCAAAAGTTAAAAATTCTTTTATCATCTATCCACATCTCCAAATACAGGATCAAGTGAACCTAAAATAACTACAGCATCAGCTATAAATGTTCCAGGGAGTAATTTTTCTACTATTGAAAGATTACTAAAAGATGGTGCTCTAATTTTCATTCTATATGGCATCGATGTTCCATCAGAAACAATAAAAAATCCTAACTCACCTCTAGGTGACTCAACAGATTTATAATGTGAACCTTTAGGAGGCTTTAAGAGCTTGGCACTTTTTAAGGGTTTTCTTGAACTTAATGGACCATCAGGGATTTTATCTAATATTTGTTTAATAATTTTTAGAGATTCAAGAGTTTCTTTCATTCTTACAATAGTTCTGTCATAAGCATCACCATTTTTACCAATTGGTATTTCGAATGAAAAATCATTATAACATTCGTAGGCATTATTTTTTCTCAAATCATAATTTATACCTGATCCTCTTGCCACAGGACCGGAACCACCAAATTGAGAAACTAAATCTTTTGATATTATTCCAATTCCTCTTGTTCTTTTTATAAATATTTCATCATTTGATATGACATCAAAATATTGATTAAGCTTAGGTTCAAGATAAGATATTAATTCATGAGTTTTCTTTGTTGATATTTTATTCAAATCATATCTTACACCACCAACTTGATTCATATTGGTATGAAACCTCGTACCTGTAATTGATTCTAAAACATCTAAAATTTTTTCTCTTTCTCTGAAGCAATATAGAAAAAGACTTGCTCCACCTCCCAAAGCTCCCCCTAAATCTAATCCATAGGTTCCTAGCGCAACAAGATGTGAACTTATTCTTTGAAGCTCAGCTATTAAGATTCTTAAATAAGATGCTCTTTGTGGTATTTCAATGTTACACATTGATTCAATTGTATTGATAAATCCAAGAGAATTGGAGGTAGGAGAAAGATAATCGTCTCTTTCTAAAACAGGAGGGATCATATCATAATCTAATTTTTCAGATAATTTTTCTACTCCTCTATGAAGATATCCAAGATAAGACTCCACTTTTTTAATTCTTTCACCCTCTAGATGAAGTTTTAATCTAAAAACACCATGAGTAGATGGGTGTTGGGGGCCCATATTTAAAGCTAAATCACCATAATCTTGTTCTATAACTTTGTTTTCCAAGATTCGTATTCCTCTCTCGATGGTCTATAGGGTAAACTTGGTTGTTCCATTTTGTAATCTTTCAATAAAGGGTATCCAACCCAATCCTCAGGCATTAAAATTCTTTCAAGCCTAGGATGATTTGTAAATTTAATTCCAAACATATCAAATACTTCTCTCTCTTGCCACTCTGCTCCAATGTAAATATCAGATATTGAACTAATTTTTTTATCAGGGTTTAATCTGACATTAACTTCAGATGTATGATTAGTATTATAATTCGTAAACATGTAAGTTAAAACTAAATTATTATCAAAATCTGTTGCGGTGATAAAGTTAAGAAAATCATAGCCTTCAGTTTTTAATTTTTTACTTACTTCATAAATATCTTCGATATTAATGAAATTATCTTGAAATAGTATCTTTTGTTTTTTTACTTTAGGTTCAACAAGAGGAGCACTATTGCAGGATTCTTTATGAAGAGCTTCTTGGCTGACGTTAAACGTTGGATTTGTTTTACCTTTGGAGATAATATTTTGAAGTTCCATAATACCATCTATAAAAGCTTCTGGGGTAGGAGGACATCCAGGGACATATACATCAACAGGTATAATCCAATCAACTCCAGGTACAACACTGTAAATATGTCTATAATGATCTCCAGATATAGCACAACTACCAGCTGCTATGACCCACTTGGGACCTGTCATTTGATCATAAAGAGTTTTAATTCTCTCTCCCATTTTAACAGTTACTGTTCCGGCAACTATCATTAAATCAGCTTGTCTGGGCGAAGCTCTGGTAATCATTCCCATTCTATCAAGGTCAAATCTTGATGAAAAAGTTGCCATCATTTCGATTGCACAACATGCTAAGCCAAAAGATAATGGCCAGAGACTTGATTTAGAAGCCCAATTAAATAAATCTTCGGTTTTTGTGACGAATAGATTTGCACCAGGAAGCTTCATGAATGAGCCAATATCTTTTAAAGATTTAATTACATTTCCCATTTTAAAAACCCTTTTTTGTAAGCATATATCCATCCAAAAAACAGGATTACAACAAATGTGATAAAAGATATATATATAGTTGGAGTTGGTGAACTTAAGCTAAGAATCCAAGGAAAAACAAATACTAATTCTATATCAAATAAAATAAATATTAATGCAATTCTATAATATGAAATTGGAATTTTAGTCCATGAATTTTGTACTCTTGGTTCACCACATTCGTATATAGAATCCGATGTATTATTTGTATAACCAATAATGAATCTTAAAATTTTAGAAGTTGTTATCATTAAAATAGGTAGAGACAAAATTAAGATAAAGACTATTAAAAAAAAAGGGTAATAACTCATATCAACTACTACTATTTTTAACTGAAAATAGCCTAAAAGCAATGAATTTGAATAACTTTAACCACCTAATTGCTTACTTATAATTAAATTATATATATAATCGATAGATTCAGTAATTTCAGAAAAGAAAAAATTTATTAATTCTTCTTCTAAATTTTTCGAGTTACCATTATTATCAATATATAAATTTATTTTAACTTTTATTTTATCAATCAATTCTTCCCTTTCATGATCAGAAATAGTCTCAAGCAAAGACTCATCTTGAAGATCAATTTTTAAACTAGAGTATTTTTTTTGGTAAAAAGAATAAAGACTTTCATGATTGATTTTTAAATCTTTAACAAATACATCATGGTATATAAATTCTATAGGATTTTTTTTCATGATTTAAATTCGTGTATTTTTGAAACAATCTCAACTAAAAGTTTAATAGTTTTTTCAATATCTTTTACTTTACACACAGAACTTGGACTGTGAAGATATCTAACTGGAACAGATAATACGGTAGCTTTTGAACCTTTGTTAGTAACTTGAAAAGCGGTTGAGTTAGTTCCACCTGCATTTTTTGCAGTTAATTGATAAGGTATTTTCTTTTTTACAGCGAGATTTTCAATAAACTTATTGAACTTCCTATCTGCAATTAAATATTTATCAGAAATTCTAATTTCAGGACCTTTGTCGAGTTTAGCTAAAGACTTATAAGCTGGAACACCAATCAAGTCATTAGATACCGTTCCTTCCAATGCAATAGAGAAGTCTTGGTTTATTTTAGAATTTATTATTCTTGCACCTCTTAATCCCATTTCTTCTTGAACAGATGCAGAAACAAAAAAATTACATTTAATTTTTTTCTTAGCAAGAATTTTTACTGATTCTATTAAAACAAAAAGGCCGACACGATCATCTAGTGCTTTTGATAACACTCTTTGATTGTTAATTTCACATTTCGTTGAAAAAGTTACTTGATCACCAATTTTGATGAGTTTTTTGACAGAACTAACTGAAATTCCGGTATCTATTAGGCAATCCTCTACAGGAGTAGCAGATGAATCAGACTTATTTGAAATGTGAGGAGGGATTGCTGCTACTGTTGCTTCAATATTTTCTTTTCCCCAAATTGTTAATCTTTGACCGTAAAAAAGTTTTGGATCTATTCCACCAAGGGCTATAACTCTGATCATTCCATTCTCTTCAATATGTGAAACAAGAAAACCAACCTCATCCATATGAGCATCTACAAGAATAGAAGGAGCATTTTTAATTTCTTTATTTACTTGATAAATATGATTTCCCATAGGATCGATGTAAGTTGATTCACATAGCTGCGCTATATTTTCATTAACAATTTTTGCGATTTCCTCTTCTACACCTGGTACCCCAGGAGTATCACATAATTTTTTTAATAAATTTAAATCCATAAGGGTATTATATATAAAAAAAATTAAGAAAAAGAGGAATATTTAAAAAAATTAGATATTTTTTATAGAATGGTAAAGGAGTATAAAATATGCCCGGTTTGTAATAGAAAGTTTGATAACAGAAAAAAGTGGAAAAAAATATGGAATCAAGTAATTTATTGCAGTAGAAAATGTAGGAGTATTAAAAAATCAAAATTTTAATTTGTATAAATAATCTTTATAGATTAGATGATAATCTTTTTTTAGATTTTAAAGATTATAAACATGAAGATAAAATTAATATTTTATTTTGGATTCCACAAATTGATGAAGTGGGTTTAAAAAACTTATCTAATAAGCGTTTTGAACTAAAAAAATATTCTGCTGTTTCATTAAGTCATAAATTAATTGATAAGAATATATTTCCAATTATAAATATAGATAAAAGTTTTGAGAATGTTCTAAATTATCAAATTAAATCGCTCAAACCAGATAAATTATTGATTAGAGAACCTATATATGACAATGAAATTAAAATTTTAAATAAAATCGAAAACAGTTTTAAAAGTTTGGAAATTGTCAAAATTCCTCTCCAAAGCCTCATAAATCATAAAGAATTCATAGAGTCATATGGATTCCCTGAAACATTTAGCAAATTTAGAAAAATTGTAGAAAAAAACAATCTAATACTAAATCCCATTGACACAAAAAAGAATTTTATAGATTTTAAAGTTCGCTCAAATCTTAATAAAGAATATGAAAGAATAGTTGATATAGAGAAGTTTTCTATTAAAGATTTTATAAATTATTTAAAAAAACATGTGAAATCATATAAGGAAACAAGAGATCAAATACATGGTCAAAACATATCATCACAATTATCTGTTCCTTTGTCTCTTGGAATTTTATCACCAAGGAGAATAGTTAAGTTAATTAATGAGTATGAAAAAAATGTTTTGTCTAATCAGTCAACCTATTGGTTAAAGTTCGAGCTTTTATGGAGAGAATACTTTAAGTTATTAGGCTTTTATCATGGTTCGAGAATATTTAATCCTAAGGGTATTTCTCAAAATGAAAACGTTATTCAGCACCCAGAAGTTTATGACTGGAGCAAGTTAGAATTCAAGGATGATTTGGTTTTTTCAATTAATGAACAATTAGTAAAAACAGGCTATATAACTAATAGAGCTAGGCAGATTTTTGCAAGTTATTTTATAAATAATCTCAAATTAAGCTGGTTGTCGGGTGCTAGATATTTCAAATCATATTTAATGGATTACGATACAGAGACAAATTATGGAAACTGGATGTATATTGCGGGAGTGGGTACAGATCCTAGAGGAGGAAGAGTTTTCAATTTAGAAAAACAAAAAAACGTGTATGATCCAAATATGGAATATAGAAAAAAATGGCAGATTTAATCACAGGGTATTTCTTTTTATAAAATTTTCAGCTTTGCTAAAGATATTTTCTTTTCTATTCTTATCCATTTTCTCTAAATTTCTAACCATCATTGATAATCTTGGATTTTTTGAAAAAAACGTTTTATTTTTTTGAATAAACCTCCAATATAAACCATCCATGATTTCACACCAATCACCTTTTTTAAAATCCATCATCTTTAAAAAATAATTAGAACCACAAATGTAGGGTTTTGTTGCAAATATTCCTCCTTCACTAAATAGACCCATACTGAAGACATTTGGTTTCATTACCCAGTCATAAGCATCTACAAACATTTCCATGAACCATTTGTAAACTTCCTTAGGTTTAATTTCACATAAATTCATTATATTAGATAAAATCATTAATCTCTCAATATGATGCGACCATCCATTTTTTAAAACGTTTCTAATAGCATGGTCTAATGGTTCTAGACCAGTGGTACCACTGTACCATGTGTCTTTTAGTTTGTTTTCATTGTTAAAAAAGTTTCCTTTTTCCATATCATGTGAAAAATTATCATATATTCCTTTCATGAACTCCCTCCAACCAATTAGTTGCCTTATATAGCCCTCTAAAGAATTCAGTCTAAATTTGTTTTCTAAATCTTTTTTTAATATTTTATTAATGATTTCTTCGGGAGTAATTAAGCCCAAATTAATATAGGGGCTTAAAGCGCTATGAAAAAGTATTTGATTTTTTTGACTGACAAAATCTTCATAATCCCCAAAAAAATTAAGTTTATAATCTATAAAAAAATCTAATTTTTTTTCAATTTCATTCCTATCAGTACTTAGCCAAAAATTAGAGGTATCACCTGGATTATCTTTAAATATTTGATTAACTAGCTTTTCAGTACTTTTAATATGAACATTTTTTTTTGATTTTAAGTCTGTAGGAATGAGAATATCCTTTGGTAATCTTTTTCTATTCTCTTCGTCAAAACTCCATTTACCACCTGTAGGGTTATTATTTTCATCAATCAATATTTTTAAATCTTTCCTTATTTTTTTGTAAAAGTTTGCCATCAGGGGTTTTTTATTTTGTGATAAAAATTCTTTAAAAAATTGTTTATCTTTTATGAACATAGGTGATTTTAATATGTTCCATGTAATTTTATTTTTATTAACAAATTTTCTAAATTTTTTTTCAAAATCATTATCTTGGAATTCAAAAGTCGTAACTGATTTAGACTTATTTTTTAAAATATTTTTTTGTAAAAAATCAAACAGATTACTTTTTAAATTTTTATTATTTAATTCATTGTATTCAACTTTAAAGCCCTTTTTTATAAGATTGTCTTTATATGATCTCATTGATGATAATATGAATTGAATTTTTAATTTATGGTATTTATGTTTCGAGCAAATATTAAAACTTTCAGACATAATAAAAATATTTTTATTTTTAAAATCTTTGATATATTTATTTGGAAAAAGTTGATTCCCCAATAAAAAGAATATGTCCATAAATTTAATATACGGAAAATTTGTAATAAATCTCTAAAAGTTTTATCCAGAGTATTCAACTATATTTCTTTGTGTTTCATATAGTTTAATGGAAATACTAAAGTCAGGATTTATTTCATCCCTTAAAATATTCCAAATTACGACTGCAATGTTCTCAGCAGTAGGAATAAGATTCTTAAATTCTTCTGTATCTAAGTTTAGGTTTTTATGATCGAATCTATCACAAACTTTTTTTTCAATAATCCCGCTTAAATATTTCATATCAATTAAATATCCAGATTCCTTATCTATTTCACCTGTAACGGTAACTTCTAAATCGTAGTTATGCCCGTGATAATTTTTATTATTACATAATCCGTAAAATTCAGCATTTTTCTCTTCACTCCAATCATCATTGTGAAGTCGATGTGCCGCATTAAAATGTGATTTTCTAGTAACTGATATCATCTCTGTAACAATTCAACTTTATAACCATCTGGATCTTCCACAAATGCAAGTATTGAAGTACTTCCTTTCATAGGACCTGGCTCTCTAGTAATTTTACCACCTTTCGTTTTAATTTCATCGCATATTGCAAAAATATTCTCTACTCCCAATGCGATGTGCCCAAAACCCTTACCAATTTCATAATTACTTATACCCCAGTTATAAGTTAGTTCTAAGAAGGGCTCTTTATCATTTTCATCAAAACTCAGAAATGCTAAAGTAAACTCCCCATGCGGATAATCCTTTTTTTTTATTAATTTCATACCTAGTAACTCTGTATAAAATTCAATAGATTTATCTAAATTACCAACTCTAATCATTGTATGTAAATACTTCATTTAGAAATTTTAATTTATTGGATGTATGAAGTAAAGTTATAGAATGGATGAACTGTTTGAATGTAATAAATTATCTAAATCTTATTTAAATAAAAAAGTTTTTGAAAATCTTGAATTAAAAATTAGGAAAAAATCTATTTTCCAAGTTTGTGGCCAAAATGGATCAGGAAAGACTACACTTTTGAAAATTTTATCTGGCCTAGACAAGGATTACAGTGGAACAGTAAATTTTAATAATAAAGAAATTCAAAATATAGAAAATGATTTTTACAAGGATGTATTGTTTTTACCCTCCGTTCCATCATTTTATAATGATTTATCTCTAAGAAAAAATTTAGAATTTTTTTCTAAAATTTATCAAAATAATATAAATTTTGATGATGATTTGATGAACCTCTTAAATCTAAAAAAAATTTTAAATGAAAATATTACAAACTTATCGGATGGTCAAAGGAAAAAAGGCCAGCTATTTTTTGCCATCTCAATTTCTCCTAAGGTTTTAATATTTGATGAACCTTTTAACTTTATTGATGACTCTACACAAGAAATAATTCAGAATTATATTAAAAAAATAAATAATAACAGAGACTCAACGATTATATTTTCGGATAATTCAATAAGAAGTTATCAATTTGAAATTAACAGAAAGGTTGACTTGAAAAATGTTTAGAATAATCATAATTTTTTTAAGTAAAGATTTTTCAATAGAATTCAATGAAAAAATTAATTTCTTTTACACTTTAATACTTCTATCTACTTTTAGTTTAATTTTTACATCTTTTCTTGAAAGTGATTATATTCTATTTTCCTATTTTATGACTTTATTAATTACTAATATGATATTAAGTCAAAGAATTGCTAGAAGTGAATCATCAAATAATCAAGAACTTGTTGCTTATAATCTCCCTATCGATTTATCCGTTTTTTGTATGTCAAAGATACTATTTAATATTTTTATTTATTTATTACAGGCGATACTCCTTGTATTGTTTTATAATCTATTTTCTCAAAATTATAAAATTGATATATCTACAAGTTTTATTTTGTTTACATTAGTTTATGCAATTGGTCTTGCATGTCTATTAACAACATTTTCTTTAATGCTAGAAAGGATTAAGTCTGAAGGACAATTTATGTTTATTTCTATTTATCCATTAGTTCTACCTTTTCTTTTTCTTTCTTTTAATTCTTTGGATAATCTTTTTTTAGTTTCATATGAAGATCTTATTAATTCTTTCAATTTTCAAGTATTATTAGCTTTCGATATACTTATGTTTGTAATTTGTCCAATTTTATTTAGTTATGCTGTAAGAAGGTAAATTTATGTATCAAAAATTAATTTATTTTTTATTATTTATAACAATGCCTGTTGCGATATATATGAATTATTTATATGCTCCGACTGAAAGGATAATGGGAGATATACAGAGAATTTTTTACTTTCACATGGGATATGTTCTTGTTTTTACTTTTGCATTTTCTGTAAATCTTTATTATTCAGTTAGATTTTTACTAACTTCAAATATAAACTTTTCACATAAAGCTTACTGTCATGCTGAAATTGGTGTCCTTTTTACTTTTTTAACAATAGTTTCGGGAATGTTTTGGGCAAAACCTGTTTGGGGAACATGGTGGACATGGGATCCTCAGTTGACTACAACCTTTGTTTTATTGGTTTTATATGGAAGTTACTTATTTTTTTATAAGTTCTCAATTAAATCAAATACACCAAAATATGCTGCTGTTTTTGCGATAATTAGTTTTATCGATTTACCAATTGTTTATATATCGGTTCGTGTGATGCGAGGTATATCCCCAGTTGTTTTCGGAGGAGAGGGTGGAGGTATATCTGATAAAATGATGGACACCTTATTAATCACTTTATTTGCCTTTTATTTGTTATATTTAGTAATATTAGATCTCAGATTAAAACTAGATAAATATTGAATGATAGTTAAAATATTAAGATGGTTGTTGTCATTGATTCGCTCAAATACTTGTTTTACTCCCAAATTGCGTGTTGGTTTTTAATTTTTGCCTATATTTTTTACATTAATAGTAAAATAAATAAACAAAAGGATAAGTAGACCTTTCATGAGACCGAAAACAAAACTTAAAATTGTAGCTATTTTCATAATTGCTTTTTTTTCTTTTTTAATTTTTAAAGCTGTAGATTCATCTTTAGTTTATTATCTAACAGTTAACGAAGTTCTCTCAGAAAAAGATAAAAGACCCAGGTATAAGCAATTAAGAGTCCTAGGAATAGTTAAAGCTGGATCGATATTAAAAAATTCGGATGGTTCAATCGAATTTGTAATTGAAGATTCAGGTAAAAGTTTACTAGTAAAATATAAAGGAGTGATTCCAGATATTTTCAAAGATGGTGTGGAGGCTGTTGTGGAAGGAGACTTAAGGGGTTCAGTCTTTAATGCGGACAAATTATTCGCAAAATGTCCTACTAAATATGAAGATGAAAAATATGACAAGGAGTCAATTTGATAAATTTATTAGGAGACAATGTATTATTTATATCTTTCTTGTTCATTCTAATATCGTTTATTTTTTATTGGATTGCATTTGTAAAAAAAAATGATCTTTTTGTTGAACTTGGTAGAAGATCTTTATTAGTAACCACTATTTTATTAAGTATTAGCATTATCTTGCTTGAATACCTATTAATCACCAAAGATTATTCAAATTTGTATGTTGTTAAAAATGTAAGTAATGATCTTGAACCTTTATATTCTGCAACTTCGTTATGGGCTGGACAGGCAGGATCTTTATTATTATGGACTTGGATTTTATCAATTTATATATACATATCAAAAAAAAATTCATATAATAAACTTCTTCCTACTTCCAGAATAATAGGTACATTTACGATTTTATTTTTTATTTTTTTAATTTCTTTTATTGAAAATCCTTTTGAAACCACAGATGTAAATTTTAATAATGGTAGAGGGTTAAATCCAATTCTTCAGAATATTTATATGTCCATACATCCTCTATCTCTTTATATTGGTTATATTGGAATAACAGTTCCTTTTTGTTTTGGTATGGCATCCATATTTTCTAAAGATAAATCAAATCAGTGGATAACTTTATCTAAAAAGTGGGTTTATTTTTCCTGGACTTTTTTATCTATTGGCCTACTTTTAGGTTCCAGATGGGCTTATTTAGAGCTGGGGTGGGGTGGCTACTGGGCATGGGACCCTGTAGAAAATGTAGCTTTAATGCCTTGGCTTTTATTAACTGCTTTTTTACATTCATCATATGCACAGGAGTCTAAAAATGTTTTGAGAAAATGGAATTTATTATTAATTTTTTTATCTTTCTTCCTTTCAATTTTTGGAACCTTTATAACAAGAAGTGGACTGATATCTTCGGTCCATTCATTTGCACAATCAAGCATAGGGGATTATTTTCTGATTTTTATTATTACAATACTTTTTATATCCGGATACTTATATTATAAAAACAGAATATATATTGGTTCTGATGAAGAAATTAAATCTTTGTCATCAAAAGAGAATTTTTTTGTTTTGAATAATATTCTTTTTTTAGTTATAACTGTCACCGTTTTTTTAGGAACTACATTTCCAATAATCTCAGAATTTTTTACTGGTAAAAGAATTTTAGTTGGTCCTAGTTTCTATGATTTAGTTAATTTTCCAAATGTATTATTACTTTTACTTTTAATGTCTATGGCACCTTTTTTGCCATGGAAAAGAGGAAGAATTGACCTGATTTTTAAATATCTGAGAGTTCCTTTTCTAATGGCTCTGGGAATTTCTAGCATTATTTATTTATATTTTAATTCATTGAATGTTTTTTTAGTTTTTTTTATTTCTCTTCTTGTTTTATTGTCAATCTTTAAAGAATTCATATCTGATATTAAAATTCAAAATTCTTTCAAAATTAAATTTAGAAGATATTGTTCATTTCTTGTTCACACAGGTGTTGTAATTATGATTATGGGTGTTTCTTTTTCATCTAATTTTGAAAATAAGTTTGATTTAACTATATCAAAAGGTGAAAAGATAACAGTGAATAATTTATCTTTAAAATTATTGAATATTTATGAAAAGGAAACTGACGCCAAAGAGATTTTAGGTGCAAATTTATTAATAAAAACAAAAAATGATGAATTCTTACTTAAACCAGAACAAAATTTATATAAATATGAAGGTAATAGAGAAATTAATAAAGAAACAGAAGTTGCAATTTATTCTTCTTTTCTTATGGACTATTATCTTATTTTAATTGATAAAAATTCTGATAATCAATTAAATTTAAAATTGTATATAAATCCTCTTGTTTCTTTTTTGTGGTTGGGCTGTCTCATATCTATTGTTGGAGGTTTTTTGTTAATCTTTAGGAGAGTCAAGAATGCTTGAAGTTATTTTGCCACTACTTGTTCTATTAATTTGTTCTATTTTTGTATTAATACCTATTTTTAATAATAAGAAAAAACTAAATAATTTTGACTGGAACTCTGATAATGATTAGATTGTCATTTTTAATTTTAATACTAATATTTTGTTTGATTAATAATTCTTTTTCAAATCAATCAGAAGGTGAGAAATTGTTTGTACAAAAAAAATGTATTACCTGTCATGTTGTTGGAAGAGGTAGATTTGTTGGTCCAGACTTATGGAACGTATCAGACAGATATTCTAAAAGTGACTTAATTAAGTGGATAAACAATCCAGAAAATATTTACGAAAAATATGGAAAAAAACCTTATAATCAAGGATATCCTCCAATGCCAAATATGAATGTTAGTACTTCCGAATCATTGAAAATTATTTCCTATTTAAAATCACTAAAGAAAAATATTTCAAAAGAATCCACCGTAAGCTTGAAGGGAAAAATAAATAATTTTTCAAATGATTTAAATAAAGAATATGAAGTTAATATTGAGTCTGTAATGGCTGATAAAGTTTTAAAGTCAGATTTAGTAAAAACAAAAGATGGCTTTTTTAATATTAAAGATTTAAAAGGAAACATTGCATATAGAGTTAAAATTTTTCATGACGGTATAGAATATTCAACGGATAAATTCTATTATATGCCTGATGAAATGAATAAAGATATTGATTTAACAGTTTATGATGCATCTCAGGATAAAAAATCAATAAAAATTTCTTCCGCACACTTAGTTGTTAGTTATGATGAGGATAGCGATAATTTACTTTTTGCTGAAATTTATAATGTGATTAATATCTCTAAAGAAATATATATTGGTTATAACAGTAGGTTGGAACAAGCTAGAAAAATAATTCAATTTTCAAAATTTAAAAACATCGAAAACTTGGCATTTCCACATAGAAGTCAAGATACTTTATTGGTTGAGGATGATAAGATCATTGAATCAATACCTTTACCACCTGGCCCACGAAGAATAGTTTTTACTTATAATAAGCCTATGGATTTTTTTAATACTAAATTAGAGAAAAACTTTATAAATAAAATTGATTTACTAACAATAATAGTCCCTGAGAGTAAAATTAAATTAAAAATAAAAGACTTAGAATTTACAAAAAAAATGTCTCAAATTGATGAACTTAGTAAAGAATCTTACATGACTTATAGTTTAAAGGATGTAAATCAAGGAAAGAAGCTGACTCTGATTTTTAACAAAAATATAAATCAATTTTTAAGTCCTAGAATTATAGTATTTTTGTCTTTCTTATTTATTAGTTTTGTGATTATATATATTATTTTAAAGAAGGGCCTACTGAGAACTAAAAAGTGAAATAATGCCAACGGCGAGTATATTTGCTGTATGACATCTTAATATATTATTTCCCAAAGAAAATGATTCAAAATGATTTTTTTCAGCAATTTTTATTTCGTTCTCACTAAATCCACCTTCAGGACCAATAATTAAATTAAAAATATTATTAGATTTAATTTCATTCAGAGTTAATAAATCTTTTGAATTCTCATAAAAAATAATATTTTTACCAATTAAATTTTCATTAAAAATATCTTTAAAATAAATAGGCTCTCTTATTTGCATCAAATCATTTCTTCCACACTGTTCGGAAGAATTTTTTATTATTTCTAACCATCTTGATTTTATATTTATTGATTTTTTAATTGTTCTTTCAGAAATTACAGGAGTAAAAGTTACAACATTGAGTTCAACATTCTTTTCTATAATATCATCAATCTGATTTCCCTTAGGCAAACATTGATAAACATTTATTTTTATTTTCAAATCAGATTTTTTCTTATTTTTATACATTACTTTTATTTCAGCGTTTTCTTTATATATTTTTTGGATATTACAGAAATATTCATTTTCTTTGATATCAAATAGATAAAGATTGTCATTTTTCTTCATCTTTAAGACTCTTATAATGTGATGATATAATTCTTTATCTAATTCTATGATTTCATTTTCAATCAAAATTCCATTATAAAAGAATCTTTTCACTATGACTTAATTACCTCATTAATTAGAGATTTTATTGTAAATTCTTTAGCAATTTTATTAGGTCTTAAATTATATTTCTTTAATGTATTTGCAGTGATTGGACCTATACAAAAAAATTTAATTTTTTTATTTCTTTTTAAAGTTTTTGAATCAATAAACTTAAAAAAATTATCTACAGTTGACGAACTCGTAAAAGTAACACCAAAAATATTTTCGTTCATAATTCTATCTCTTATATTGTTTTTTAATTTTTTAGATGGAAGAATAGATTTATAAATTTTCATCTCATCAACCTTGTTATCCATTTTTCTTAATTCTTCAATTAATAATTCTCGAGACTTTGCGGCTCTTGGAATTAATATTTTATTTTTTTTAACTTTTTGATTTTTGAACTCTTTTATTAAAGATTCAGCAATAAATTTTGTTGGAATTAAATCCACTTTTAAACCATATCTTTTAACACTTCTTGCAGTTTCACTTCCAATTGTAGCAATTTTAGTTTTTCCCAACTTTCTAATATCATGATGAAATTTAATAAATCTAGAGAAAAATTCTTCAACTCCATTAACACTTGTAAAAACAAGCCAATCATAATTTGTAGAATTTTTTATATATATCTCATTTTTCTTATTATAAATAGGTTTAATTTCTATTGATGGAATTTCAATAGCTTCTCCTCCTAAATCAAATATTTGTTCCACTAAATTACTTGCATCTTTCCTTGCACGGGTAACAACAATTGATTTTCCAAAAAGTGGTTTCTTTTCAAACCACCTAAGATTTTTTCTATATTTACAAACATCACCTATCACAATAACTGCAGGTGATTTAATGTTTTTTTGTTTAATTAAAGAAAAAATATTACTTAGATTTCCTTCAACGGTTTTTTGCATGGAATGGGTACCCCATTGAATAACTGCTATTTTTGAATTTTTATCTATACCGTTTTCTATTAATTTTTCTATATTGGATTTTAAATTTTTAGTTCCCATTAAGAAGATTATTGATTTGAAAGCGGCAATCGCTTTCCAATTTAAATTACTTTTATTTTTTTCAGGGTCTTCATGACCTGTAACAATACAAAATGAACTTGTTGAGTCTCTATGTGAAATCGGTATACCGGCATATGCTGGAACAGCTATTGCAGATGTTATTCCGGGAACTATTTCAAAATTGATTTTATTCTTTTTTAAATATTCGGCTTCTTCTCCTCCTCTGCCGAATAATAAAGGATCACCACCTTTGAGTCTAACAATATTCTTATATTTTTGTTTTGCAAGTGAAACTAATTTTTTGTTTATTTGAGCTTGACTCATGGCTTTAAACCCAAGTCTTTTACCGGCATTAATTAATTTGCAATTATTATTAGCCTTATTGAGAAAGATTGGATTAGAAAGATAATCATATACAATTACATCTGCTATTTTTAATAATTTCTCACCTTTAACGGTTATTAATCCAGGATCTCCGGGCCCAGCACCAACTAAAAAAACAGTTGTCTTCATATTATGAAAGCAAACCAAAAAGATTCTTAAAAGTCAATTATTAAGATTTCCGTTACAATATATATATGCCTGATTTTAAAATAAAAGTTGATTATAAACCACAAGGTGATCAGCCCAATTCAATTAAAGAATTATCGAATAATATTATTAGTGGTAAAAAGTCTCAGACTCTATTAGGTGTAACTGGAAGTGGTAAAACCTTTACTATCGCAAATACTATTATGAATGTCTCCAAACCAACATTGATAATGGCTCATAATAAAACTTTGGCTGCTCAACTATATGAAGAATTTAAAGAAATTTTTCCTGAAAATGAAGTTCATTATTTTGTTAGTTATTACGATTATTATCAACCAGAGGCATATATTCCATCATCAAATACATATATAGCTAAAGATTCAAAAATTAATGAACAAATAGACCAATTAAGACATGCGGCTACGAGTGCACTTTTTGATAAAGAAGATGTGATAATTGTATCAAGTGTATCCTGTATATATGGAATAGGTTCACCTAAAGAATACTATGAAATGATTACAACTTTAAAAAAAGGGGATAAAGTCTCTAGAGATGAATTTTTGAATAAATTAACAGAAGTTCAATACGAAAGAACTAGAGTTGAACTCAATAGAGGTAGTTTTCGTGCAATAGGTAATTATGTAGATGTTCAACCATCAAATATGGAAGATATTGGAATAAAAGTTAAATTTAATGATGATATTATTGATAGCATCTATATTCTAGATATATTTACTAGCGAAATCAAAGGAGAGATCGATTCAGTTCAAATTTTTCCAAGTTCACATTATGTAGTTGAGAAGAAGACCACTGAAAAAGCTATTTTATCAATTGAAAAAGAACTTAAAAATCAATTAAAATATTTGAAAAAAATTGGGAAGCTAGAAGAATATAAAAGATTGGAAGAAAGAACTATAAAAGATATGGAATTAATGGAAATTATGGGATTTTGTCCAGGAATTGAGAATTATTCCCTCCACCTAGATCAAAGAAAACCTGGCCAGCCACCTAACACTTTAATCGATTATTTTCCTGATGATTTTCTTCTCATAATTGATGAAAGTCATCAAACTATTCCACAAATCAGAGGTATGTATGAAGGTGATAGATCAAGAAAGCAAACATTGGTTGACCATGGTTTTAGATTGCCATCCGCATTAGATAATAGGCCTCTTAATTTGAACGAATTTGAAAAAAAAGTCAATCAAATTGTTTATGTATCAGCTACGCCCTCTAAATATGAGTTTGAAAAATCTGGTGACACCATAATAGAGCAAATAATAAGACCTACAGGACTTGTTGATCCAACCATAGAGGTTAGACCTTCAAAAAATCAAATTGATAATTTGCATGATGAAATATTAAAAACAATATCTGATGGAAATAAGGTTCTTATTACAACTTTAACTAAAAGAATGGCTGAGGAATTAACTGAATTTTATAAAGATAAAGATTTGAGAGTTGAATATATGCATTCTGAAATTAAAACATTGGATCGGGTAGAAATCATTAAGAACTTTAGATCTGATAAATTTGATGTTTTAGTTGGCATAAATCTTTTGAGAGAAGGTTTGGATTTGCCAGAGGTTTCATTAGTTGCAATATTAGATGCAGACAAAGAAGGCTATCTGAGATCTGAATCATCTTTAATTCAGATTTTTGGAAGAGCGGCAAGAAATATTAAAGGTAAAGTTGTTATGTATGCCGATGAAATAACAAAATCTATGAAATCCGCAATAGATGAAAGTAATAGAAGAAGAGACATACAATTAAAATTTAATATTGATAATTCTATTAAACCTAAATCTATTATTAAAAAAGTAGATTTAGATATGCAAAATATTTATCATCTTGAAAAATCAGCGGATGTTTTAGATGAATTATCTGTTCAACCCCACGAGATTGGCACAGTGATTTCAAAATTACAGGAACAAATGAAAATTTTATCTGATGAACTTAAATTTGAAGAAGCAGCCGCTTTGAGAGATAAAATAAAAAAATTAAAAAAAATTGAGCTTACTTTAGTATCTGAGATTGCATAGTAATTAACTGATGTTATATTTTTCAAGTAGAAGCGGGCATGTCCCGCTTCTTTATTATTAAAGGTTAAATTTATGAATTTAAAAAAATTAGAAGATTTACTTCTTAATCTAAGTAAAGATGGAAATTATGAACTTGTAGATTTTCAAGTAATCTCAAATACAAAAGAAGTAAAATTAATTGTTTTTATTGATAATGGAGGAAATATTACAATAGAAGATTGTGTAAAAATGAATAATTTAATTGATGAATCGAAAGATATTGATAATTTTTTCGAAAATTCATATATTTTAGAAGTTTCATCTCCCGGTCCTAATAGACCATTAAAAAAATTAGATGATTTTCAAAGATATATTGGTAGAAAAGTGAAGATTAAATCAATATCAATTCTTGATGATGGTAAAAATGTATTCACCGGCTCAATAGAAAAAATTTCAGATAACGATATAGAAATAAATGATAGTGGAAAATTATATAAAATTAATTTAAAAGATATAGAGAAGGCAAATTTAAATATTTAGAGGTAATCATGGCAAGTGAGTTTAATGAATTAGCAAGAGTTATTGATTCTGTTTCAAAAGATAAAGGTATTGAGAAAGAGGTTATTTTAGATGCTGTAAACGAATCAGTTGTAGCAGCTGCTCATAAGCTTTTAAAAACTGACCCTTCTTATAAAGAGTTAGAGTGTCAATTTAATGAATTCAATGAAATTGAACTTTTTGAATTTAAAAGAGTTGTAGAAGATGTTTTCGATGACGATATGGAAATATCCTTAAAAGAAGCCAGAGAACTGGATCCGGAAGTTCAAATAGATGAAGAAATAGGTATTAAATTGAATCCAAAGTATTCTCGAATTGCAATTCAAAATGCAAGACAAAGGATTATACAAAAAATTAAAGAGGCTGAGGCAAAAGTAATTTTTGAAGAGTTTAAAACTAGACAGGGTGAACTTGTGAATGGAATAGTTAGAAGAATGGTTAGAGGTGCAATTATAGTTGATATAGGAAGAACTGAAGCAATTATTCCATACGATGAACAAGTCCCTAGAGAGTATTTTCAACCTAAAGATAGATTAAGAGCTGTTTTATTAAGAATTGAAGAAGACAAAAGAGGAACACAGCTTGTTTTATCCAGAGCACATAAAAATTTTGTCGAATCTTTATTTAAATCAGAAGTACCTGAAATAAATGAAGGGATTGTAGAAATTATGGGGATTTCTAGAGATCCCGGTGGAAGAACTAAAATTTCAGTATCATCCGCCGACTCTGATATAGATGCAGTTGGAGCTTGTGTGGGAATGAGAGGTTCAAGAGTACAAAATATAATTCAAGAACTTAAAGGAGAAAAGATTGATATAGTTCCATGGTCTCCAGATCCTGCACGATATTCATGTAATGCTTTATCTCCAGCTAGAGTTAATAAAGTCATACTTGATGAGTCCTCTAAAATTATGGAGGTTATAGTTGATGAGGATCAATATTCTCTTTGTATTGGAAGGAGAGGTCAAAATGTACGACTTGCCTCAGAACTTACAGAATGGGAAATAACTGTAAAAACTGATGTCCAATTAAAAGAAGAGCAACAATCTGTTGTTAAACTACTTTTAACTTTACCAAATATATCCGAAGTTAATGCTAACTTGTTATTTGCTGGAGGCTATCATACATTAGAAGATATAGCATTCGGTGAAAAAGAATCCATTTCTAAATCTTCAGGAATTACAAATGATGAAGATATTGAAAAAATTCAATTAGCTGCAAGAAATGCGTTAAAAGATAGATTGAGAAATATTGAAATAGAAGATGAGAATGCAAATGAAGATATTAATGAAGAAGGAGAAAATTTAAAAGATTAATATTAATGAGTAAGATTAAAATTAAAGAATTGTCAGAAAAGATGTCACTTGATGTCAAAGAAATTCTTGCAAAATGTAAAGAATTATCAATTGTTGCAAGAACTCAATCAAGCTCAATTTCGTTAGAGGATGCTAAAAAAATTCAGATTTCCTTGGTTGGAGAGCCTATATTAAAAAAACCCAAAACTGATAATGAAATTATAAAAAGATCAGGCTCTAAAGTAACAATTAGAAGAAAAAAAAGACCCGAGCCAATAAAAAAAGAATCTTCTAAAGAAGAAGAGAAAAAGGTTGAGAGTCAAGATAAAAGAGATCTGAAACCAACTAATGATTTAAAGAATCAAAATATAAATAATGATAATAAAATTGAACCTAAAAAATCTTCCCAGAGTTCTAGAAAAATTGTTAGAACAGTTGAAGAGAATAAAGATGATTTTAAAAAAAATAAATCTAATAATAAATTTAAAGATAAAAGTAATTCTAATCAAGATAAGAAACAACAGGTTGCTCCTCCTCCAATTATAAATAAGCCAATTGATTCAGACTTAAAAAAGAAAAAAGATTCACAAGAATCAACAAAAGATATAACTAAACAAAAAAAGAAAATAAAAGTAAAGCCTTCTAATGCTGAGATAATTGATGAAGAGGCATTAGATGCTTTAAGAAGTGCTGTCAAAGCAAAATTACCCGGAGCTAGAAAAGAATTTTTAGTTTCAAATAGTTATCAAAAAAAGACTAAACAAAAAGATAAAGATCTAGATGAAGTTGAAAATAACAAAGAGATTAATAATGAGAAAAAGAAAACTAAAAAGATAAAAATTCAAGAAAAGATTCTAATAACTCTTTTAGCAAACAAAATGAAAATTAAATTAAATGAAGTAATTAAGAAGGCACAAGAGCTAGGTTTAACACTAACATTTAAAGATGAAATTGATTCCGACGAAGCTACTATAATTGCCTCTGAATTTGATTTTGATGTGGATGTTGATTCTTTTAATGAGAAAGAGTTTATGACCGAAGGTATAAATTTTAATGATAAAGATATATTAGACAGGCCTCCTATAATAACTGTAATGGGACATGTAGATCATGGAAAAACTTCTCTATTGGATTATATTAGGAAAGCTAAAGTAGCAAATAATGAATACGGAGGTATAACACAATCAATTGGTGCATATAGTTTTGATTTCAATAAGAAGAAGCTTGTTTTTATTGATACTCCCGGTCACGCAGCTTTTTCAGCTATGAGATCAAGAGGAGCTAGCATAACAGACATCGTAATTTTAGTAGTTGCGGCTGATGATGGCATTATGCCTCAAACAATCGAAGCAATTAATCATGCAAAATCTGCAAATGTTCCCATAATAGTCGCAATAAATAAAATTGATAAAGAAGATTCAAATATTGAAAACATTAAATCTCAGCTTTCCGAAAATGGTCTTACTCCTGATGATTGGGGTGGTGATGTCTCTTGTGTACCTGTTTCAGCTTTAAATGGAACAGGAATTGATGAGTTACTAGAGCTCATAGTTATTCAGTCTGATCTTATGGAATTAAAAGCAAATAGTAAAATTCCTGCAAACGGTTTTATTCTAGAATCATACCTTGATAAGGGACGAGGAGTCGTTGCAACATTAATTCCAAAGGAAGGTGAAATAAATAGAGGAGACTTTATTGTTTGTGGAACATATTCTGGAAAAATAAGAGCTATAATAAACGACAAAGGTTCGCAATCAAAAACATCCGGCCCTTCAATTCCAATAGAAATTTTGGGATTAAGTGGAGTTCCTGATGCTGGGTTACCATTCAATATAGTTAAATCCGATAAGATTGCGAAAGAAGTCATAAGAAATCGTGAAGCAGCAATAAAAGAAGAGGAAGCTTTTAAATCTCATACAGTGGGATTAGATTTTATTAACTCAGAAGTTCTTTTAGGACAAATTAAGGAACTTCCTGTTATTGTTAAGGCTGATACTCAAGGATCCCTTGATGCTTTAATTTCTGCTTTAATAAACTTTGAATCAGAAAAATGTAAAGCAAAAATTGTCCACTCTGCAGTAGGTTCAATTAATGAATCAGATCATATGTTAGCTGAATCAACTGGATCAATTATTTTAGGTTTTTCAACTCAAATTGAAAGTGCTGTTAAAAAATTACTAGAGAAATCATCTGTTAGGTGTGAAACATATCAAATAATATATGAAATTTTAGATCGAATAAAAGAATTATTAGAAGGTCTTCTAGACCCAATACTTGAGGAAAGAGTAGTTGGACATGCTGAGATAAGAGAAGTCTTCAATCTAACTAAAAGAGGAAAAATTGCAGGTTGTTTTATTAAAGATGGTAAAGCTATAAGAGGACACAAATTTAGAGTTATGAGAGATAATGAAATTATTAGTGAATGTTCATTAGATTCATTAAAAAGATTTAAAGATGATGTTAAAGAGGTAGCTTCAGGTTTTGAATGTGGTATTGGTATAGAAGATTCAATTGATATTAAGCAAGGTGATATTCTAGAGATATTTACTCATGATAAAATCGCTCAAAGTATATAATGAATTCTAATTCCTTAAATAAGATTAAAAATTTAATAAATAGTTCAAATAATATGTTGATAGTATCCCATTATGACCCCGATGGAGATGCTTTAGGGTCATCAATTGGTTTATATTCTGCATTAAAAAAACATCAAAAAAATTGTTTTTTATATAACTTGGATTCTTGTCCTGAATATTTATCTTTTTTGAATACTGAGGGGTTAATTAACACAGTAAAAATAGTTGATGAACAAATTGATTTAATAATTTTTCTAGATTTAAATGATTTTGAAAGAGCGGGAGACGAAATACAAAATTATATGAAAAATTATAAAGGTGATTATATAGTTCTTGATCATCATCAAAATCCAAAAATTGAATCAAGTAATATGATTATTGATACAAATGCATCATCAACTTCTATAATTGTTTATAAGTTAATTGAAGCTTTAAAAATTAAAATAGATAGCGAAATAGCAACACCTTTATTGACCGGAATTGTCACAGACACATCCTTTTTTAAAAATTCCAATTCAAATAGCGAGTCACTTGATATATCCTCAAAATTAGTTGATTATGGAGGTGATTTAAATTTAATTTCATCATCTTTAAATAATGATAAGTCTATTAAACGAATAGAAATTGAAAAGAGAATTTTAAACAATTTTATATTTATAAGTGATTTAAAACTTGGTTTAAGCTACTGCACAACTGAGGACTATGAAGATACCCAAACTACCAAAGAAGACAGTGAGGGTTTTTCTAATTATTTACTTTCTCATAAAGAAATAAAAATAGGTATTTTTATTAGACAAATTGATATTAATGAATGGAAAATTAGCATGAGAAGTAATGGATATATTGATTTATCAAGACTGGCTAATAGTTTTGGAGGTGGTGGCCATAAGAATGCATCAGGCTTCAAATATCAAGGGGATATTAAAAACTTGATTAATGAGATTAAAGACAAAATATCATATGAAAAATAAAATATTATTATTAAATAAAAACAAAGGTAGTAGCTCCAATTATCAATTACAACTAATTAAAAAAACATTATCTTTTGATAAAGTGGGTTTTCTAGGAACCCTTGATCCTCTGGCTGGAGGAGTTCTTCCATTATTCACAGGAAAGATGACAAAGCTAATTAAACATATCAAGGAAGATTCTAAAATATACAAAGTTAAAGCTTTAGTAGGAATTGAAACCGATACCCTAGATATTTGTGGACAAATTACAAACTTACATAATAGAACTAAATACACTTTTATTTCTGATAAAAAAAATAAAGAAAAAATAAAATCCTTTGAAGGGGAATTTGAATATATTGCACCACGTTATTCGGCATTAAAATTAAATGGTAAAAGATACTATGAATTGGCAAAAAACAATACAGAATTTGAAAGGAAGAAGATTATATCCAGGATTTATGAACTGGATATTTTGAATCTTAATCCAAATTCATTTGAGCTTATTGTTAAGTGTTCTCCAGGTACCTATGTAAGGTCATTAGTTAGCTTAATAGGCAAATCACTAGGTACTTTTGCAACTGTCTGTAAACTTGAAAGATTGAAAAGTGGACCTTTTGATATTAAAGATTCTGTTAAAGTAAGTGATATTACAAACAAAAAAGATATATTTTATGATCCATCAAAAATATTTAAAAGGATTCAAATTGACCATAAAACATTAATCAAACTAAAATCATTGAATAATTATAAAAAAATTGATTTAAATCATATATGTGAAAATTTATATAATAGAATCCTATCAGTTAAAGACCTTAAAGAAGATAAAATAATAAATATTATTACCGGGATTAATGATAAACCAGAGCTACTAATAATTAGTTTTTTTAGTAATGATGGTTATTATAAACATTCAAGTTTAGAATTGTTAGATTAATGAAATAATTAACTTGATTTTTATTAATAATTCATTAATTATTAAGCTATTATTTTTTAGAGGTTTTTATTGAATATAGATAAACAAGAAGTGATAAATCAGTTTGCTGAAAAAACTGGAGATACTGGTTCTAGTAAAGTTCAAATAGCTATTCTGACCAAAAAGATTGAAATTCTAACTAAACATGTTCAGAAATTTAAAAAAGATAATTCTTCTAGAAGGGGTTTGTTATTGATGATAGAAAGAAGAAGAAAGTTATTATCCTATATAAAAAGAAAAAATTTAAATTCATATTCTGAAATTTTAGCAAAACTTGGATTAAGAAAGTAAATTAGATGGTTTCATATAAAAAAGTAACAAAAGATATTGATGGTAAATCCATTTCTTTAGAAACTGGAAAGTTAGCTAAGCAATCAGATGGTTCAATATTTGCTCAGATAGGTGATACTCAAGTTCTCGCTACAGTAGTAAGCTCTAAAGATCCCGTCGATGACAATTTTTTACCGCTTACTGTTAATTATCAGGAGAAAGCTTTTGCGGCAGGTAAAATTCCAGGTGGTTATTTTAAAAGAGAGGGTAGACCTGGTGAAATGGAAACATTAATATCAAGACTTATTGATAGGCCGCTAAGACCTATGTTCCCTAAAGATTATAATTTTCCAACACAAGTTATAATTTCTGTCTATTCCGCAGATGATGTTAATCCACCAGATGTTTTATCGATAACTGCTGCATCTGCAGCGTTAACTGTTTCTGATATACCTTTTGATGGTCCACTTGCTGGAGTAAGAGTTGTCAGAGTTGATAATCAATTAATTTGTAATCCTTCATATGAAGAGATTGAAAATGCGGATTTAAATTTCATTATTGCGGGTAGTTCTGATGCTATTTTAATGGTTGAGGGTGGCGCGGATATTGTGCCTGAAGATGAAGTGATTGATGCTTTGATATTTGGTCATGAAAAAATAAAAGAAATAATTGAATTACAGAAAGAACTAATTACGGATGAAAATCCAAAAAGAGAAGTTCCATTAAAAAATATAGACCAAGAATTTCATGATGAAGTTGAGTCAATGGTTTCTTCAGAGCTTAATGAAGTCATCAGAATTAAACTTAAACAAGAACGTGGGCTGAAATCAAGTGAGCTTTATAAAAAAGCTTATTCAGAATTTAGTACAAGAGATGATTTTAATGAAAAACAATTAAAAGAAATTTTTGATTCTTTAAAAAAATCCTATGTTAGAAAAATGATGTTTGACGATAAAACAAGGATTGATGGCAGAAACTTTGATGAAATTCGCCCAATTTCCTCTGAAATTGGACTTTTACCGCGAGCTCATGGTTCCGCTGTTTTCACTAGAGGTGAAACCCAAGCTTTGGTTGCGTGTACTTTAGGAAGTAAGGATGATCAACAAAGAGTCGACACTTTAATGGGAGAAGAAAAAAAGAGTTTTATGCTTCATTACAATTTTCCACCGTTCAGTGTAGGAGAAGTTTCAAACAGGCTTGGTACCGGAAGAAGGGAGATTGGACATGGTGAATTAGCCAAAAGAGCTGTTAATGCTATTTTGCCTGATAAAGATGATTTTCCATATACTCTTAGAATCGTGTCTGATATTCTTGAATCTAACGGTTCATCATCTATGGCTACTGTATGTGGCTCTTCACTGTCATTAATGGATGCAGGCGTACCAGTTAAATCACCTGTTGCAGGAATAGCTATGGGATTAATTAAAGAAGCTGATAATTCTATAATATTATCAGATATTTTGGGGGATGAAGACCACTTAGGTGATATGGATTTTAAGGTATGTGGTACCTCTGATGGTCTAACAGCATTACAAATGGATATAAAGATTAAAGGAATTAGCAAAGAGTTAATGACATCAGCTCTAACTCAAGCCAAAGCAGGAAGGCTTCATATATTGTCAGAAATGGCTAAAACTATTGAATCAAAAAAAGAAAATATATCTCCATATGCTCCAAGAATAACAACAATTCAAATAGATCCTTCTAAAATTAAAGATATTATTGGATCAGGTGGAAAAAATATAAGAAAATTAACTGAAGATAATGATGTTAAAATTGATGTTGATGACACCGGAAGGCTAAATGTTATTTCATTAAATGAAGAAAATTGTAAGAATGCTTTAAGGGATATTGCATATATAGTAAGAGAAATTGAGGTTGATAAGTTTTATGTTGGAACTGTAAAAAGAATTCTAGATTTTGGGGCAATAGTTGGATTAAGCCCAACTTTAGATGGTTTAATTCATATTTCTGAGTTAGCTAAAGAAAGAGTAAAGCAAGTAACGGATATTCTCAATGAAGGTGACGAGGTTCTCGTTAAATGTATTTCAAAAGAAAGAGATGGAAAAATTAGATTAAGCAGAAAAGAAGCTTTAGACGAAGATATTGACAACTACAGAGAAATATAATATCAAGAAAGTAATAATACTTACAGGACCAACTTGTTCGAATAAAACAGAAAATTCCATAAAAATTGCAACCAAATACAATGCCGAAATAATATCTGCTGATTCATTGCAAATTTATAAAAATTTTGATATTGGCACAAGTAAACCCAATAAAGTACAGAGAAAAAAAATTATTCATCATCTAATTGATATTGTTGATCCAAAAGATGAATATGATGCTTGGAAATATATGGATGAATCAAGAAAAATTGTTAGAAGCTCAAAAAACAAATTATTTATTGTGAGTGGTGGAACACAACTTTATATTGATGTTTTTTTAAATGGATTAAGTGAGGGAATTAGTAAAAATATAGATTTGCGAGATGAATTAGAAGAAAGAATAAAGAAGTTTGGATTAGCTAGTTTACATAAGGAAATTATAAAAGTTGATCCATCTTTAAGCGAGAAATTATCAAAGAATGATAAATCTAGAATTATTAGATATTTAGAAATCTTTTATTCAACTAAAACTAAACCCTCAGAACATTTTGAAAAAAATATTAGGAAAAAATTTGATGATATAAAATATATAAAAACATCTCTCAATTTTGATAAAAAAGTTTTAGATAAGAGGATAGAGGACAGAGTTCAAGCTATGGTTAAAAAAGGTTTGCTTAATGAAGTTCAAAGTTTATTAAATAAATATGGTAGTAATGTAAAACCAATTAAATCAATAGGATATAAAGAAATAGTAGATTTTTTGAATAATAAAACTTCATATGATGAATCAATTAACAAAATTGTAATTAATACCAGAAGGCTTGCAAAAAGACAGCTAACATGGCTTAGAAAAGATAAAGAATTAAACTGGTTTAAAAGCTATAAAGATTTGGAAAAATTTATCGAAAAATTTATCACTAATTAATTACCATTTTAATACCAACTAATATAATAAAAAAGCCAAAAAAAGTTTTTAATGTTTCCGAATTAAAATTATGAACTAATTTTGAACTTATCATTATGCCAATTATGAAAAAAATTGCTATGGTAATTGCGGCCTTAATATCAACATTCCCTTGAATATAATATTGATATGCTCCAAAAGCAATTACAGGAATACTTAAGACTGCAAGTGATGTTCCCTGAGCTAAGTGTTGAGAAAAACCAGCAAGATAAACCATAAATGGAACCATAATTATTCCACCTCCTACACCCATAAATCCACTTAAAAGACCACCTAAAATACCTATTAAAATATAAGATATCATTTTATTCTCCTTTACAAGATAATGCCAAATAATCGGCTTCATCTTTTATTGAATTGTAAAATTTGATTTTTTTAACTATTTCTTTTGCTTGTTCACATTTTTTTCTTGATACTAATATTTGATTAATTGCTGATATGTATAAATCATGTGAAAGTTTAGTTGTTAATTCTTCTAAAGTGAGTTTGTTCTCTGTTTTTATTAACCCAATCAATATATTTAACTCCTCTTCATTAATATCATTTATAGTTTTTAAATTGTAATTAATACTCTTTAATAAAATCAAGAAATCATTTTTAGTAATATCTGAGGTTTCTAAATCCCCAATTAGTTTAGTAAGAGTTTGTCTTTTTAAGTGAATTTCATCATCTAAATTTTTGTTCAGAGTTAGTAATGTTTGATTTTGTTTATTATTTTTTTCATTCTTAAAATATGAGAAAGTAAAGAAACCTGAAGTTAGTATCACAATAATAATAATTAATAATTTGATTTTATTTTCCATATTTAGATTATACACTCATAATAATAATGATTGTTAGATTATAAAATGAGTAGCTTCTTAGAAATCGATAAATTAAATGTACAAATAAATGATAAAGAAATATTATCGAATGTATCAATCAATATTAAAGAAGTTGCAAAAATTGGTTTAATTGGAGAAAGTGGTGCGGGCAAATCATTATTTGCAATGTGCATTTTAGATTCTGAACATGAATATAAAGCATCAAAAAATTATTTAAATTTTAAAATTGATAATCTATCGATTAGTAATATGCAGCAAAATGTAAGTTATATCCCCCAAGAACCTTTATCCAGTTTAAATCCTACTATAAAAGTTGAAAAGCATTTTTTAATTAATGAAAATATATTAATTAGAAAAGATGAAATTAAGAAAAAGATTAAAGATCTTTTACTTGAGGTTGGGCTTGATAATACAAAAAATATTTTAAATTTATATCCACATCAATTGAGTGGCGGAATGGCTCAAAGAATACTTATAGCTCTAGCGATTCAAAATAATCCAAAACTAATAATTGCTGATGAAGCAACTTCATCGCTTGATACCTTGAATGAAAAAAAAATTTTACAACTATTAAATAATTTAGTAGCAACACGAAATATAGGAATTCTTTTAGTTACTCACAATCTCAATATTGCTGATAGTTTTTGTGATTTTATTTATGAAGTTAAGAATAAAACAATTAGATTAGTAGATAAAAATACTTTATATCCAAAGAAAAAATTAGAGAAAAAAAATTTAAAACCTATAAATTTAAATAAATTAATTGAAATAAATTCTTTAAATTTTTATATTGGTGAAAAGCATATATTAAAAAATATAAACTTTGAGATGAATAAAGATTCTTGTGTAGGTCTTATAGGACTCAGTGGTTCAGGAAAATCTACACTAGCAAAGATTCTAATTAAATTATATAAAAACTTTCATGGAGATATTAAAGTTTTTAATAAAAATATTAATTCTTACTCTTATTTTGAATATTCTAAAAAAGTTCAACAAGTTCAGCAGGATTTATTAGGAACTCTAAATCCTAAAAGAAAAATTTATAAAAGTCTTATTGACTTAAAAAATTTGATAAAGATTGATGAAAATAAATTTGAATATAAATTAAAAGATTTATTAGAAAGATTAAATTTACAAAAAGATATTCTAAATTCATATCCCATGGATATAAGTGGTGGACAAAGGCAAAGAGTACTAATTCTAAAAGCTTTACTGTGGGATCCAGAGTTTTTAATCCTAGATGAGCCTATTTCATCTTTAGATTTAAAAATACAGGATGAAATTATTGACATAATAAATGATTTAAGAAATCAACTCAATTTATCAATCTTAGCTATTTCACATGATATACATTTTATAAAAAGTATATGTGACTCGGTTCATGTACTAAAAGAGGGTGAAATATTAGAATCTGGACCATTAAATAAAATAATAAATAATCCTTATCATGATTATACAAAAAACCTTATTTCTGAATGAATTTTTTATTTTATTGTAAAAAAAAATTTATATCATATAATAGTGGGTAAATAAGGATTTTATTATGGCAGTACCAAAAAGAAAGAAATCTAAGTCTAAAATAGGTAAAAGAAGAAATCATCAAGGAATGAAACTTCCAGGTGTTTCTTTGAATAAAAAATCTGGTGAACTTAAAGTTTCTCACAGATATTCATCAATTGAGGAATTTCAAGAATCTAGAAAATCATAAATTTATGTATATTGGAGTTTTAAATTGTTAGCTTTAGTTTTTCCTGGCCAGGGTTCTCAATATGTTGGGATGGGAAAGGATTTATATGATAATTTTAAAATTGCTCGAGAAATATTCGAAAAAGCTAGTGATAAATTATCTTTAGATATGAAAAAGCTTTGTTTTGAAAGTGATGAAGTTCATTTAACAGTTAATGCTCAACCAGCTATTCTCACTGTTAGTACGGCTGCGAATGAGGTTTTAAAATCTGAAAAAAATATTAGTCCCTCATATGTTGCCGGACATAGTCTTGGAGAGTATTCTGCGCTGGTTGCATCCGGGTCAATACAATTTGATGATGCTATATGGGCAGTTCGTAAAAGAGGCGAATTTACCCAACAAGCGGTACCTGTTGGAGTTGGGGGAATGGCTGCTGTTTTAGGATTGGCAGATGAAGATGTAAATCAAATTTGTAGAGATGCTTCAACAAAAGATGCTCATGTTTCTCCTGCAAATTATAATAGTATCGGTCAGGTAGTGATTTCTGGGGTTAAATTCGCAGTTGAAAAAGCAGCGGAATTAGCAAAAAAAGCAGGAGCAAAAAGAGTTGTTCTTTTAGATGTAAGCGCTCCTTTTCATTCTAAACTAATGTCCTCAGCAGTTGAACAGATGAGAAATGTTTTGGATAAAATAAATTTTTTAGATTTTAAAATTCCTATGATAACAAACTTTGATGCTAAAATGTTTAATGATAAATTAAAAATAAAGAATCTTTTGTTGGATCAATTAACAAGTCCTGTTCTATGGCATCAATCAATTAATTATTTAAATAATAATTTAGGTGTTAATCAATTTTTAGAGGTTGGCCCAAAAAATGTATTGTCTGGTTTAATAAAAAGAATTTCAAAAAACTGTAGTGTTTCTAATTTCTCTGAAAAGGCTGATTTGGAAAAAATTTAAATGTTTGAAAATAAAATTGTTTTAGTAACTGGTGGATCTAGGGGTATAGGTAAGGCTGTTGCAATAGAGTTTGCAAAAAATAATGCAAACGTTGTAATTAATTATACAAATTCAGATGAATCTGCAAGCGAAGTAATAAATCATCTAAAAGAAATCAACCCAGTTGGTAAGTTTGAAGCAATAAAATTTGATATTTCAAATCATGACATAACTGAGGAAAAAATAAATTATATATTAGAAAAGTATGATAAAATCGATATTTTAATAAATAATGCCGGAATAACCAGGGATTCTTTGTTTATGAGAATGAAAGAATCTCAGTGGGATGATGTTTTTAATGTTAACTCAAAGGGAATCTTTAATTGTACTAAAAATGTTGTTAGATCTATGGTGAAAAATAAATACGGTAAGATTATCTCTATAACATCAGTTGTAGCAGAAATGGGTAATCCAGGCCAAGCGAATTACGCTGCTACAAAGTCAGCGATCTTTGGTTTTACAAAATCCTTAGCAAAAGAGTTAGGTTCTAAGAATATTAATGTTAATGCTGTAAGTCCTGGTTTTATAGAGACAGATATTACTGATGTTTTACCTGATGCTATTAAAAAAAAATATATGGAGATGATACCATTATCTAAATTTGGAACCCCAGAGGATGTTGCAAAAACTGTATTGTTTTTAGCTTCAGATGATTCATCATATATTACAGGTGAAGTACTTAAGATTAACGGTGGTTTATACACATAAGGAGGAATTAGATGTCCGAAGAAATTAAATCTAAAGTTATAGCTATGATAGCTGTTCAATTAGGGAAGTCTGAAGGCGATGTTAACTTAGATTCTCATTTTATTGATGATTTGGGTGCTGATTCATTAGACTTAGTTGAGCTAATAATGAGCATGGAAGATGAGTTTGGAGTAGAAATTGCCGATGAGGATGCAGAAAAAATTCTTAAAGTTAGTGATGCTGTAGACTACATCGTTCAAAATAAGAAATAAATGAAAAGAGTTGTTATTACAGGAATTGGGATGGTTTCTTCTTTAGGAGTAGGGAAGGATGAGATATGGCCGAAAGTTAAAGAAGGAATTTCTGGAATAGATTTTTTAAAAAGAGTAGATAATACTGATCTTAAAACAAAGTTTGGTGGCGAAATTGCTGAACATTTTAATGCAGAAGATTTTATGGATGCAAAGGAAGCCAGAAGAAGTGATGTTTTTATTACTTATGCTGCTGCAGCAGCTGTATTGGCCCTTAAAGATTCAGGTCTAGAAATTACAAAAGAGAATGAACATCTTATTGGATCTTATATTGGATCGGGGATTGGTGGAATTCAAACTTTTGTGGACAATGTAATAGCTTACAGAGAGAAGGGTCCATCAAGAGTTTCTCCTTTTTTTGTACCTTCCATGGTACCTAATATGGCGGCTGGATATGTATCAATTTTTAATCAATTGAAAGGGCCTAATTGTGCGACAGCTACTGCTTGTGCCGCAGGTGCCCATGCAATTGCGTATGCCGCAATGAATATTCAAAGAGGTGATGCCATTGCTATGGTTTCAGGAGGTGCCGAAGCTCCATTGGTTCATGTAGCTATATCTGGTTTCAATGTAATGAGAGCTATTTCAACAAGAAATGATGATCCTAAAAAAGCTTCAAGACCCTTTGACAATGATAGAGATGGATTTGTAATGGCTGAAGGTTCTGGGCTTATTGTTTTAGAAGAATTAGAACACGCAAAAAAAAGAGGTGCAAAAATTTACGCAGAACTTTTAGGTTCTGGTATGAGTGGTGATGCTCATCATATAACGTCTCCATCAATAGATGGCCCAGTAATATGTATGGAAATGGCATTAAAAAATTCTGGCATCAATCCTAATCAGGTGGATTACATTAACGCACATGGTACATCAACTCAGCAAAATGATATAAATGAAACTAATGCTATTAAACGAGTCTTTGGAAATCATTCTGATAAATTACTTGTAAGCTCAACTAAATCTATAACTGGTCATTTATTAGGCGCTGCAGGAGGATTAGAAGCTGGAATTACATCCTTAGCTCTTGATGAAGGAATAGCTCCTCCCACAATTAATCTAGATAATCCACAAGAGGGGTGTGATTTAAATTACATACCTCATTCAGCAGTAGATTCGAATATGAAGATTGCTTTAAGTAATTCATTTGGATTTGGGGGTACAAACTGTACACTTATATTCAAAAAATTTGAAGGATAATTATGAAAGTAGCTATAGGTTGTGACCATAGAGGATTTTCTCTTAAAGAAGAATTAAAGACTTATATAAGCAAACTTGGTTTTGAGGTAAAAGATTTTGGATCTTTTAGTGAGGATGCATGTGATTATCCTGACTCTGCTTCAGAGGTTTCTATTAAGGTATCACAGGGACATTTTGAAAGAGGAATATTAGTTTGTGCATCAGGATGTGGAATGAATATTGTTGCAAATAAATTTCCAAATGTTAGAGCAGTAATTGCAAATGATGTTAATACAGCAACTCTGTCTCGTGCACATAATGATTCAAACATGATTACAATTGGTTCTAAATTTGTTAGTGTTGACGTTGCAAAAAATATTGTTGAGCTTTGGCTTACATCTGACTATGAAGGCGGAAGGCATGACAATAGGCTTAACAAGTTAAAACAAATTGAAAATATTAATTTTGCATAAATGTTTGCTTAACAAACATTGTTACATTTAGGTAGTATTATATAGGGTTGTTTTAAATGAGTAATAATGATTTTATAGAAAGTGTTAAATATTCAGGCGGTGTCTCAAAATTCTTTTCATTAAAGAAAGTTTCACAGCATTTTAAATTTGACCTCGATTTAATGCCATATTCTTTAAGAATACTTTTAGAAAATCTTGTTAGAAATCTTGATAATAAGATAGTTGATGAGAATTTAATAAAAAAATTTATCTTTAATAAAAATGAAAAATTTGAAATTCCTTTTCGTCCATCACGAGTTGTTCTTCAGGATTTTACTGGTGTCCCCTGTGTTGCTGATTTAGCTGCAATGAGAGATGTTATAAATAAATTAGGTAAAAATACAGATTCAATTAATCCACTTGTCCCTGTCGATTTAGTAATCGATCACTCAGTACAAGTTGATCATTTTCGTGAAAAAAATGCTTTATTATTAAATACAAAATTAGAATTTGAAAGAAATCAAGAAAGATACTCTTTTCTTAGATGGGCCCAAAGTGCATTTGAAAATTTTAGAGCTGTTCCACCCGGTAATGGTATTGTTCATCAAGTTAACTTGGAATATCTAGCAAAGTTAGTTCAAAAAGTTGGAACCAATGGTGAGAGTGTATGTATTCCAGATACTTTGGTTGGGACTGATTCACATACAACGATGATTAACGGAATAAGTGTTCTTGGTTGGGGAGTGGGTGGTATTGAAGCAGAAGCTGCTATGCTCGGTCAGCCTTTATACTTTCTAATCCCTGATGTAATAGGTTTTAAGCTCGAAGGAGATTTAAGCGAAGGTGTTACTGCTACTGATTTAGTTTTAAATATTACTGAGATGTTAAGACAAGAGGGAGTTGTAGGTAAATTTGTTGAATTTTATGGTCCTGGATTAGATAATTTACCACTGCCTGATAGAGCTACAATCGCTAATATGGCTCCAGAATATGGTGCAACCATGGGATTTTTTCCTGTCGATCAAGAAGCTTTGAATTATTTGAGGCTTACAGGTAGAACCGAAGATGAAATTGATCTTGTAAAAAAATATTATACTAATCAGGGGAGTTTTAGAAACTCTAATAGTAAAGATCCTGAGTATTATAAGTCACTTTATTTAAATCTTGAATCTGTTAGACCGGCTTTGGCTGGCCCTAAAAGACCCCAAGATAGAATATTATTATCTGATATGAAATCAACATTAAATACAGAATTAGTTAAAAGATCAGTAGACGGTTCGTTAGATTTTTCCATATCAGGAACTGACGAAAAATTGAAAAATGGATCTGTTGTTTTAGCTGCTATAACAAGTTGTACTAATACTTCTAATCCATATGTAATGATTACCGCTGGCTTAGTTGCTCAGAAAGCAAAATCACTTGGTTTGAAAGTTCCGTCATATGTTAAAACTAGTTTAGCGCCTGGATCAAAAGTTGTTGTAGATTATCTAGAAAATGCTGGGTTGTTAAAGAGTCTGTCTGAAATAGGTTTTAAAACTGTTGGTTTTGGATGTACTACATGTATTGGAAACAGTGGGCCATTGCCAGATGAGGTTGCTGAAGTAATAGAAGAAAATTCTCTACACGTTGCTGCTGTCTCAAGCGGTAACAGAAACTTTGAAGGTAGAGTTCATCCTTTGATAAGGCTTTCTTATCTTGGGTCACCACCACTTGTTGTTGCATATGCCCTAGCAGGAACTGTTGATATAGATTTTTATAAAGAACCTATCGGGAAATCAGAATCTGGAGAGGATATCTTTTTAAAAGACATCTGGCCATCAAATAAAGAAATTTCTGATACCGTTCATAGTTCTATACTTTCAGATACTTTTTCAAATCGATATAAGAATATTTTTGTTGGCGATGATAGATGGGAATCAATATCAATTCCAGATGGTTCGATATACGAATGGACATCAGAATCTACATATATTCAAAAACCCGGCTTCTTTGATGATTTTTCCATAGATTTACCAGATCCTGTGGATATTGAAGATGCAAGAGTTCTAGCTTATCTTGGCGATTCAATAACAACAGATCATATCTCTCCTGCAGGTTCATTCTCAGAAGAGACTCCGGCTGGAGTCTATTTAAAAGAAAAAGGTGTTAGAAAAAAAGATTTTAATAGTTATGGATCCAGAAGAGGTAATCATGAAGTCATGATGAGGGGTACATTCGCCAATATTAGAATTAAAAATAAAATTTTAGATGACGTTGAAGGTGGATTTACAAAACATTTTGGAAGTGATAAAACAATGTCAATTTATGATGCCGCAATGGAATATAAAAAGACAAACACTCATTTAGTTGTAATTGCTGGCAAAGAGTATGGAACTGGAAGTTCCAGAGATTGGGCAGCAAAAGGCTCAATGTTATTAGGAGTTAAAGCTGTTATTGCTGAAAGTTTTGAGAGGATTCATAGGAGTAATCTTGTAGGAATGGGAGTTTTACCACTTCAATTCAAGGATGGAGAAAGTGCAGAATCACATGGAATTACAGGATCTGAGAAATTTAATATTTCAGGTATCGTTGATGGATTAAAGCCTCTTTCTGAAATAATCGTTGAAATATCCAATGATTTTGGTGAGAAAAAATCAATTAATGTTTTATGTAGACTTGATTCAATAGTAGAAGTTGAATACTTTTATAATGGTGGAATCCTTCAAACAGTTCTAAGACAGATGGTTAAATCAAATTAAAGTTTGTTTTTTCTATTTTTTTTATTAATATATTATTGAACATTTTCCAAGGAGTTTAAACATGTCACACGTACAAATACCCAGTGATGGGACAAAAATTACAGTAAATAATGATGGAACCTATAACATTCCTGATAATCCTATTATTACTTTTATTGAAGGAGATGGAATTGGACCTGATCTTTGGGCAGCATCAGTTAGAGTTTTTGATGCAGCTGTAGAAAAGGCATTTAGTGGTTCTAAAAAAATCTCATGGGCTGAAGTTTATGCTGGAGAAAAAGCTGTTGAAAAAACAAAAGAATGGCTACCTCAAGAAACCACAGATGTAATTAGTGAATATCTAATATCAATAAAAGGTCCGCTTACTACTCCAGTTGGTGGAGGTATTAGAAGTCTCAATGTTGCACTAAGACAAATTATGGATTTATATGCTTGTGTAAGGCCAGTAAGATGGATTAATGGAACACCTTCGCCTGTTAAAAATCCTGAAAAGATGGATGTAGTTTTATTTAGAGAGAACACAGAGGATGTTTATTCTGGTGTTGAATATGAGAGTGGAACAGATGAAGCAAATGAAGTAATTGAATTTTTACAGAAAAAATTAAATGCTAATGTTAGAGACTTATCTGGTATAGGAATAAAACCCATAAGTGCTTTTGGAACAAAAAGACTTGTTAAAAAAGCAGTTCAATATGCTATTGATAACAACAGAAAGAGCGTGACACTTGTTCATAAAGGGAACATTATGAAATTTACTGAGGGAGCTTTTAAAGATTGGGGTTATGAATTAGCAAAAGACGAATTTCCTGATCAAACGATTTCAGAAGATGAACTATGGGACAAATATGATGGCAAAGCTCCAGAAGGTAAAATTGTCATAAATGACAGAATTGCTGACAATATGCTTCAGCAAATTCTCACAAGGACTGATGAATATGATGTCTTAGCACTTCCAAATCTTAATGGAGATTACATGTCAGATGCTTGTGCAGCACAAATCGGAGGATTAGGACTTGCACCAGGTGCTAACATAGGAGATGAAATAGCTTTATTTGAAGCAACTCATGGAACAGCACCTAAGTATGCAGGGCAAGATAAAGTTAATCCTGGTTCTGTTATTTTGTCGGGCGTAATGATGTTTGAACATATTGGATGGAGAAATGTTTCAGAATTAATTGTCAAAGCATTAGAAAAAACAGTTCTTGATAAGGATGTAACATATGATCTTCATAGACAAATTGAAGGTGCAAATTTATTGAAATGTTCAGAATTTGGCGATGCAATAATTAAAAATATGGATAACGTTTAGTAAATATTTTTATAAGGCGGTTAATTTGAGTTCAATTCCAAAAATATCAGTTATCGGTGCTGGTAACGTAGGTTCAGCTGCGGCTTATAGAGCTTTAGAGCTTAATTTTTGTGACATTGTTTTATTAGATATAGTCGAAGGTTTACCTCAGGGTAAAGCTTTAGACATAACTCAAATGTTGGCTGTTACTGGCGTTTCGTCTAAGATTATCGGTACTAATGATTATGCAGATACCAAGGATTCCGATGTAGTTATTATCACATCTGGATTAGCCCGAAAACCTGGTATGAGTAGAGACGATTTGTTATCAACAAATACTAAAATTATTAAAGAAGTAACCGAGAAAGTAATAAATTATTCACCTAACTGTATAATTATTGTCGTAACAAATCCCCTAGACGCGATGACTTACGTTGCATCTAAAGTTAGTGGTTTTCCAAAAGAGAGAATCGTTGGAATGGCGGGTATTTTAGATACATCTAGATATAAAGCATTTTTGTCAATGGAATTAAATATTTCTGTTTCTAAAATAGATTCACTAGTTCTTGGTGGTCATGGTGACGATATGGTTCCTTTAAAAAATTATACTACTGTTTCAGGTGTTCCAATTTCTCAACTTATTTCTGATAATAGATTAAATGAAATTATTCAAAGAACGAGAGACGGCGGAGCCGAGATTGTTAAACTATTAAAAACTGGAAGTGCTTTTTATGCACCCGGTGTCTCATCAATTGAGATGGCATATTCTATTATTATGAATGAAAGAAAAATATTACCTTGCTGTGCATATGCAAATGGAGAGTACAAAATAAATGACCAATTTGTGGGGTTACCCGTTATACTCTCTAGTAAAGGTGTCGAGAAGATTATTGAAATTGACTTGTCGGAGGATGAGCAAAAAGAACTTGAGGTTTCTGCCTCTCATGTAAAAGAACTATGTGATCTTATCGATAGCTTTAATATTTTATAGTTAGATATAAAAATAATGACAAGTTTTATTAAAGTATCGTCTGTTTTAAAAAAAATTATAATTGCCGTAACTGGTATATCGTTATTTCTTTTTCTTATAGTTCACTTATTAGGAAATATTACAATTTTCACTGGATCACCTCCAGGGAGAGATTTTAACGCTTATGCTCATTTCCTAGAATCTTTTGGTATTCTTTTCACTATAGCCGAATTAGGTTTGTTGGGTTTTTTTGGACTTCATATAATAACCGCTCTATATACTAATCTTGTTAATTTTAAGTCTAGAAAATCAAGATATGCTGTTTCTAGTTTTGCTGGTGGAAAGAGTAAAAAAACTGTTGCTTCTACTTCAATGGTGATAACAGGTGTTGTTGTTATGGCTTTTTTGATTTGGCATGTTTTACAATTTAGATTAGGTCCTTATTATGAAACTATTTATTCATCAGTTAACAATGGTGAACCTGTCCGAGACTTATATAGATTAATAACTGAAGAATTCTCCAGTATTTGGGTCGTTTTAGGATACACAATATCATTGACTTTACTCTCGTTGCATTTGGGCCATGGATTTTGGAGTTCATTTCAATCTCTAGGTATATATGGCAAGACTTTCACTAGAATAACCTATAGTGTAAGTTATTTATTAGGGTTAATTATAAGTTTAGGTTTTCTTGTAATTCCTTTATACATTTTTTGGATTAATTAGGTTTAATATAGATATGAGTATATTGAAGGCAGCATTACCAGAAAAAGACATTGTAACACACGTTACAAAACTTGATGGAAAGACTCCCGGGGGAGATTTGCATGATAAGTGGTCTAAATATAAATCAGAAATGAAACTCGTTAATCCAGCAAATAAAAGGAAATACAATATTTTAGTTGTTGGAACAGGTCTTGCTGGTGGGTCTGCATCAGCTACTCTTGCTGAATTGGGATACAATGTAAAAACTTTTTGTATCCAGGACACCCCTAGAAGAGCTCACAGTATCGCTGCTCAAGGTGGTATAAATGCGGCTAAAAATTATCAAAATGATGGAGACAGCGTCCAAAGACTTTTTATGGATACAATAAAAGGTGGAGACTATAGAGCTAGAGAAGCAAATGTCTATAGATTGGCTGAAGTTAGTACAAATATTATTGATCAGTGTGTAGCTCAAGGTGTTCCTTTTGCTAGAGATTATGGTGGTTTGTTGACAAACAGATCTTTTGGTGGAGCTCAAGTGTCAAGGACTTTTTATGCTAGAGGTCAAACTGGACAACAATTATTACTAGGTGCATACAGTTCAATGATGAGGCAAGTTGCTAAGAAACAGATTGAACTATATACCAACAAAGAAATGTTAGATTTAATTATTATTGATGGTAAGGCCAGAGGGATAGTTGTAAGGGATTTAAAAACTGGGAAAATTGAAACTCACACAGGAGAGGCTGTAGTGCTTTGTTCTGGTGGCTATGGAAACGTTTTCTTTTTATCCACTAATGGTAAAAACTCAAATGCTACAGCTGCTTGGAGATGTCATAAAAAAGGTGCTTTCATGGCTAATCCATGTTTTACTCAGATTCATCCTACTTGTATTCCAGCTTCAGGTGAATACCAATCAAAACTGACTTTAATGTCTGAAAGTTTAAGAAATGATGGAAGAGTATGGGTTCCTAAATCTGAAGACGATAAGAGACCATCTGACGAAATACCTGATAGTGATAGAGATTATTTTCTAGAAAGAATGTACCCGGCATATGGAAACTTGGTTCCAAGAGATGTAGGGTCACGAGCTATTAAACGTGTCTGTGATGAAGGAAGAGGGCTAGGAGCTACTGGAAGAGCTGTTTATTTGGATTTTGCTAGTGCGATAGATCGTTTGGGTAAAAAAAATATATCTGACAAATATGGAAATTTATTTGATATGTATGAAACTATAACTGGGGAGAGTCCATACAATATGCCTATGAGAATTTATCCTGCTATTCATTACACTATGGGTGGTTTATGGGTTGATTATGATTGTATGAGTAACATCCCTGGATTGTTTGTTTTGGGTGAAGCTAATTTTTCTGATCATGGTGCGAATAGGTTAGGAGCAAGTGCTCTTATGCAAGGACTTGCAGATGGATATTTTGTAATTCCATATACCATAGGCAATTATCTTGCTAATAATTCTATGGATGCAGTTTCAGATACTGCTGAGGAATTTAAAGAATCTGTAGATGAAGTTAAGAAAAAAAATGATTCATTATTGAAAATAAATGGTTCATCAACAGTACTCGAATTACATAGAGAGTTGGGAGCTGTAATGTGGGACTTGGTTGGAATGGCAAGAACTAAAGAATCTTTAGCTGATGCTCTTGAAAAAATTCCTCAGATTAAAGATAAGTTTTGGAATGATTTAAATCTTATGGGTGGTGGTGATAATTTAAATAAATCACTTGAAAATGCAGCACGACTTGCAGATTTCTTAGAGCTTGGTGAGCTTATGGCAATGGATGCTTATGACAGAGAAGAGTCTTGTGGCGCACACTTTAGAGAGGAATATCAAACAAGTGAAGGCGAACCATTACGTAATGACGAAAAATTTGCTTATGTTTCAGCTTGGGAATATGTTCCAAATTCAACTTCGATTTTACACAAAGAGGATTTAGATTATGAGTTTGTCGAAATGACTCAAAGGAATTATAAATAATGTCAAAATCAATTAATTTAAAGCTTCAAGTTTGGAGACAAGAGAATGAAGAAACTTCTGGGGATTTTCATTATTATTCAATGAATGAAGTACCAGTTGACATTTCTTTTTTGGAAATGCTTGATATTTTAAATGAAAATCTTACAAAAGAAGGTGTTGAGCCAGTTTCCTTTGATAGCGATTGCAGAGAAGGAATTTGCGGTACCTGTGGATTTGTTATAAATGGTATAGCTCATGGACCACAAGCAAAGACTACAGTTTGTCAGCTTCATATGAGGCATTTTAATGATGGAGATACTCTTGTTATTGAACCTTTTAGAGCTACACCTTTTAAGATCGTTCGAGATTTAGTTGTTGATAGGGGATCTTTTGATAAAATTATACAAGCAGGTGGTTACGTATCTATAAATACAGGAAATGGTCCTGATGCTAATAGTATATTAATCGGTAAAGATGATGCTGAAGAGGCTTTTGACTCTGCTGCATGTATAGGCTGTGGAGCCTGTGTGGCATCTTGTCCTAACGCATCTGCAGCTCTATTTACTAGTGCTAAAATATCCCATTTACTTCAACTTCCTCAAGGTAAAGTTGAAGAAAGAGCCAGAGTTAAGTCTATGGTGGACAAAATGGACGAAGAAGGCTTTGGAGCTTGTTCAAATCATGGTGAATGTGAAGCAGTCTGCCCAAAAGGTATTTCAATTAAAAATATCGCTAATATGAGAAGAAGCTTAATTAAATCTATTGTTAAGTAAAATATTCTGTTAAAATCTAATATCTTTTTTAGACAACAGGGGGAATCTTATGAATATTCATGAGTATCAAGCAAAAGATTTATTTAGAAGGTTTAATATTAATACTTCTGAAGGAAAAGTTTTTGATAATGAGAATGAAGCAGAGGATTATGCAAAAAGCATAAATTCGGATGAATACGTCGTTAAAGCTCAGATACATGCAGGGGGAAGAGGAAAAGCAGGTGGTGTTAAATTAGTTAAAACTCCTGAGGAAGTAAAAGAAACAGTTAAAAAAATGTTGGGAATGACTTTGGTTACGCATCAGACAGGCCCAGAAGGAAAAGTTGTAAATAAGGTATATGTTGAGACTTCATCAACAATAAAAAAAGAATATTATCTTTCAATTGTTACTGATAGGTCTTCAGAAAAAAATGTCATTATAACTAGCCCAGAAGGTGGAATGGATATTGAAAAAGTTGCTGAAGAGACTCCAGAGAAACTTCTTACTCAACCAATAGATCCAGTAGCGGGTATACAACCATTCCATATAAGAAAAATTGCTTACTTTTTAGGATTTGATAAAAATCAAACTAAACAACTAAGTTCAATAATCAATGGTCTATATAACTTATATACAAAAATGGATTGCGCTTTAGTAGAAATAAACCCTTTGATAGTTACTAATGATGATGAGGTAAAAGCTTTAGATGCTAAGGTTAATTTTGATGATAATGCGGAATTTAGGCATAAAGAATATTTAGATTTACATGATCCTACAGAAGAAGAGCCATTAGAGTTAGAGGCAAAAAAGTGGGGTTTTAGTTTTGTTAAATTGGATGGAAACATAGGTTGTCTTGTTAATGGTGCTGGCTTAGCAATGGCTACTATGGATATTATTAAGCATCATGGTGCCGAGCCGGCAAACTTTCTTGATGTTGGTGGAGGAGCCTCCGTTGAACAAGTAACGCAAGCATTTAAAATGATTTTGAGTGATGAGAATGTAAAAGCTATATTAGTTAATATTTTTGGTGGGATAATGAAATGTGATACTATTGCTGATGGAATTATAACAGCTGCGAAGGAAGTTGGCATAAAAGTTCCATTAGTTGTTAGGCTAGAAGGTACTAATGTAGACCTTGGAAAAGAAACTCTTGAAAAATCAGATTTAAATATAACAACAGCAAATACTATGAAAGAAGCTGCCTCTAAAGTTGTTGAATTAATTTAATATCTATTTTCTTGACATCAAAACTTTAATGCTTACCTTGAAGATATAGATATATTATAGGAGTCTGTATATTATGGGAAAGTGTATTGGAATTGATTTAGGTACTACAAATTCGTGTATTTCTTTTGTTGATGCTGGTGAACCTAAAGTCATCATAAATGATGAAGGAAATAGAACCACACCTTCAGTTGTTAGTTTTGGTAAGGATTCTGAGGTTTTAGTTGGTGACCCTGCAAAAAGACAAGCGGTTGTTAACCCTGAAAAAACAATTTATTCAGCAAAAAGACTTATTGGTAGAAGATTTGAAGAAACTGATAATGACAGAAAAGTTCTACCTTATGAAATTGTTAAAAATAAAAATGGTGATGCCTGGATAAAAGTAGACTCTAATGAATATTCACCCTCTCAAATTTCTGCTAATGTGCTTTCAAAGCTAAAAAGTGCTGCAGAGTCTTTTTTAGGAAGTAAAGTTACAGATGCAGTTATTACTGTTCCTGCTTATTTTAATGATAGTCAAAGGCAAGCTACTAAAGATGCTGGTAAAATTGCGGGTTTAAATGTTGAAAGGATAATAAACGAACCAACTGCTGCGGCTTTAGCCTATGGTTTTGATAAAAAAAAGGATGGACTAGTTGCAGTATATGATCTAGGAGGCGGAACTTTTGATGTCTCAATACTTGAGATTGGGGACAATGTAATTGAAGTTAAGTCTACTAATGGTGATACAACTTTAGGTGGTGATGATTTTGATAGACAGATTATCGATTATCTAATTGATGAGTTCAAAAAAGAAAATGGAGTTGACTTAGGAAATGATAAAATGGCTCTTCAAAGATTAAGAGAAGGAGCAGAGAAGGCAAAAATTGAACTCTCATCCTCACTTGAAACTGAAATTAATCTTCCATTTATCACAGCTGATCAAAATGGTCCAAAACACTTACTAATAAAAATTTCAAGGTCTAAATTTGAACAAATAATTGATGCAAAGATTAAGTCCTCCTTGGAGCCATGTAAGAATGCTCTAAATGATGCTGGCTTGAAGCCCACAGATATTAATGAAGTAATTCTCGTAGGTGGTTCAACAAGAATACCTCTAGTTCAGAAAACTGTTAATGATTTTTTCGGTAAAGAGCCTCATAAAGGAATTAATCCTGATGAAGTAGTCGCTTTAGGAGCTGCAATACAAGGTGCTGTTCTATCAGGTGATGTAAAGGATGTTCTATTACTTGATGTAGCACCATTGTCATTAGGGATTGAAACTATGGGTGGTGTTAATACTGTTATCATAAATAGAAATACAACAATACCAACTAAACAAAGTCAGGTTTTCTCAACTGCTCAGGATAATCAACCAAGTGTTGAAGTGCATGTTACTCAGGGTGAACGTTCTATTGCCTCTGACAATAGAACACTGGCTAAATTTATTTTGGATGGTATCTCACCTGCACCAAGAGGAATTCCACAGGTTGAAGTAACTTTTGATATTGATTCAGACGGTATTTTAAATGTTTCTGCTGTAGATAAAGCAACAAATAAAGAACAAAAAATAAAAGTTGAAGCTTCATCTGGATTATCATCGGACGAAATAGATCAAATGGTTAAAGATGCAGAAGCGAAAGCCGATGAAGATAAAAATAAAAAAGATTTAATAAATGAAAAAAATACTTTAGATCAATTAATATACTCAACAGAAAAAGCTGTTAATGAAAACAAGGAAAAAATTTCAGAGGATGAGAAAAAAGAAATTGACGATGCTGTTGCAAAAGCTAAAGAATCTTTAGGTTCTGAGAATATAGATGAACTTAAGAAAGCTTCTGAAGATTTAACAAAAGTATCCCATAAGATGGCTGAGAAAATGTATCAAGATGCATCAAGTCCTCAACAAGAGGAACAAGTTCCTGATTCAAATAATAATGAAGATAAAAAAGATGATAAAGATGTCATAGATGCTGAATTTACTGATAAATAGTTGTAATAATTTTTTTAAGTGTTAAGATTTCAAACTATGAAAAAAGATATTCATCCTAGTTCTAGACCAGTTCTTTTTAAAGATATTACGACGGATCAAAACTTCATTATTGATTCTTGTGTCGAAACCGATGAGACCATTAATTTTGAAGGAAAAGATTATCCTCTGGTGAAAGTTGAGATTTCTAGCTCATCACATCCTTTTTACTCTGGAAAAGAAAGAAGTGGCGGAACAACTGGTAGAATTGAAAAGTTTAATAAAAAATATAATATAAAGAAATAATTTTATGGCTTCTGTTGTTGGTCAAAACCCAAAATTTAGAGATATTAATTTTAATTTAAAAAAAACTCCTGTTATTCACCCCACGGTTTTTGTTGCACCTAATGCATCGCTAATAGGAAATATTAATATAGGGAAAGACTCATCTATTTGGTATGGATGTATATTGAGAGGTGATAATAATTATATCCAAATTGGTCAAAGAACTAATATTCAAGATGGTTCTATCATTCATATTGACTCTAAAAAATACCCAGCTCATATTGAAAATGATGTTACGATTGGACATGGATGTATTATTCATGCTTGTACAATTAGAAGTAGAATATTAATAGGTATGGGATCAATTATATTAGATGGTGCAGAAATTAGATGTAATACTATTTTAGCAGCAGGGTCATTAGTGCCTCCTGGAATGTATCTTGAACCTGGTCATTTATATATGGGATCACCATGTAAAAAAATTAGACCAATAAATGAAAAAGATTATAAGATGATAAACGAATCATCCGATAATTATGTAAGGAATTCACAACATCATATAAAGTATAATGAAAGCAGCAGCGATTGATTTAGGAACTAATGCATTTAGATTGCTAATAAAAGATATTAAAAATTCTAATACAGAAACTTTTAGATATCGAGAAATTGTTGGTTTAGGCAAGTACCTTTCAAATAATAATCTTGAACTACCTAAAATCTATTACTCTTCCCTGGAAAGAATTTTTGAATACATAAAGAAATACAATGTTAAGAAAGTTTACACTGTAGGAACTAGTGTTTTTAGAGAGTCAGATAATAAAAGTTTTGTTATAAATGATTTTAAAATAAAATTTAATCATGACTTAAATATTATAGATAGTGAAACAGAAGCTGAACTGACTACTCTAGGTGTCATGTCTTCAATTGACAATATCAAGGATAATAAAATTTTAATTGATATTGGTGGTGGCAGCACAGAAATAATTTTTGTTAATAAAAATAAATTTATTTTTTATGATTCATTAAATATTGGAGTTATAAAATTATTAAATTTATATAATACAACAGAGATTTTTTCAGATAATTTAATTTCTGAGATTAAAATTAATATTAGAAATTTTCTTAACAAAAATATTAATCATAGATTTCGCGAACTAAAAAACTTTAAATTGATTTTTAATGCAGGAACACCTGCAACTATTGCGTCAATTTTTTATAAATTAAATAAATTCGATAGAGATAAAATAAACGGTTGTAATTTGGGGTATGATTTTTCAAAAAAAACGCTTAATAAATTATATAAATTAAGTTCCAAAGAAAGGTTGAAAATACCTGGTATTGAAGTAGGAAGAGAGCAAGTAATAGTTTATGGTATTTTAATTTTATTAGAATTTCTTGATTTTTTTAAGATAGATAAATATTCAGTTTCAAATTCCGGAGTTCTCGAAGGAATTTTTAAGAAATATATTGAGATTTAATTATTAATGCATATATTAAGGTAGGAGTTTATTTTTAATGAATAATGATAAAGAGAAAGTATCAAAAAACAAAAGTGAAGATAAAGAGGAATCTAATAGTAATAACTCGGATATTATTTTTGAAATAAAAGATTTTAAAGATTTGAAAACATATTTAAAAAAAACTGATTTGATAATTCAAGATATTGATGAAGATACTTTAACAATAAATTATAAGAGTGATAAAAATAATCAATTTTTTTTAAAAATTATTGATGCCAAGGATTTAGATTCTTTTTTAAAGATTTCTGAAGGTCTAGATTCTGCAAAAAAAGAATTAAATGAACAATTGTTAAGGCTAGCCGCTGAGTTTGATAATTACAAAAAAAGATCTATAAAAGACGGTGAAAATTTAAAAAACCGTGCCATAGAACAATTATTCAATGATGTAGTATTCTTTGTGGACAACTTTGAAAGAGGATTAAAAATATATGAGGAATCAAATAAAGATACTGATTTCTATAAAGGTATGAAAGCCGTAATGAAAGATTTTGAGAAATTCATAGAAAAAAATAATATTAAAAAAATAGAAATATTACCAGGCGATAATTTTGATCCTAATTTTCATCAAGCTATTGAATTAAGAGAATCAAAAGAATTCGAATCTAATAAAGTAATTGAAATAATACAACCAGGCTATAGTTTAAATGATAAATTATTGAGACCTGTTATGGTTGTAGTCTCATCAGGAGAAAAAAGTGAGTAAAGATTATTATTCTATTTTAGGTGTTAATAAATCCTCATCCGAAGATGAAATAAAAAAAGCATATAAAAAGTTAGCTTTAAAATATCATCCTGATAGGAATAAAAATGATAAAAAAGCAGAGGATAAGTTCAAAGAAATCAATGAAGCCTACCAAGTTTTAGGTGATAGAGAAAAGAAATCACAATATGATACTTTTGGATCAGCTGGACCCGGGGGTGGTGGATTTCCAGGTGGTGGATTTCCAGGTGGTGGATTTCCAGATTTAGATGATTTAATCAATGATTTTTTTGGAAGTGGTAGATCTTCGGGGAGAAGGAGTCAAAGACAAAATTCTCAATTTAAAGGAAGAGATTTAAGGTTTGACATTAATTTGAGTTTTGACGAAGCGGTTAATGGATCAAAAAAGAATATTTCAGTCAGAAGGGCTAGAACTTATAAAACTTGTAATGCTTGTGGTGGAGCAGGAGAAGTTAGTTATTCACAGGGAATGTTCTCTGTTAGTAGAACTTGTGGTTCATGTGGTGGAGGAGGTGCATTTGCAGATGATACTGAAACTAAAAAAGTTGAAGTTAAAGTTCCTCCAGGAGTTGATAATGGTACAAGATTAAGAATCACGGGTGAGGGTGATGCGGGTATCAATAATGGACCAAGTGGTGATTTATACGTTGATATCAATGTCGATGATCATCCTTTCTTTAAAAGAGAAGATGAAAATATATTATGTGAAGTTCCAATAAGTATTGCACAAGCAGTTTTGGGAGGAAAAATTGAAATTCCAACTTTAAAAGGAACTTCTGAGCTTAAAATTCCTTCTGGTATCCAGCCTGGTCAAATGATGAGGTTAAAAGGTAAGGGAATAAAAGTAATAAACAGAAATACTTTTGGAGATCTTTATGTCAAATTAAACATCACTATTCCAAAAACTATATCAACAAAACAGAAAAAATTAATGGAAGATTATCAAAAAGAGGTTGAAAAAGATAATAAAAATCCATTCTCTCAATACGTCAATAAGATTAAAGATTTCTTTAATTAATACTTAACCCCCTGCTATTGCGGGAATAATTGAAACAATATCTTCATTATTAATTTTAGTATTTACACCGTCAAGAAATCTTATGTCTTCATCATTAACATAAATATTGATGAATTTTCTGATTGTTCCATCATCTTCACATAACCTATCTTTTATGCCAGGAAATTGTTCTTCTAAATCAACAACTAGTTCACTGATAGATGATGCATTTGATTCAACTTCATCTTTTTCATTTGTTAGCCTTCTTAGTGGTGTAGGTATTCTAATTTTTGACATTATATTCTCCTTAGTAATTTATTTTATTAAATTCATCTAATCTTGGATTTATTATAAATGGTTTTTTGATATTATTTATAAGTGGATCCTGAGTTTTTAAACCATTTCCTGTTATAACTAGAACCAGATCTTCATCCTTATTAATTTTTCCGTTTTCTATCATTTTGATTGTACAACCCAAAGTTACGCCACCAGCTGTTTCAGTAAATATTCCTTCTGTCTCAGCCAGCAACTTCATTGCGCTAACAATTTCATCATCTGAAACATCTTCTGAATAAGAATCTATATCATTTAATAAATTAATTGCATTAAGCCCATCTGCTGGATTTCCAATTGCTAATGATTTGGCAATAGTATCAGGTTTAACAGGCTTAAAAGTTTCCCAACCATTTTTAACAGCTGTAGATATTGGTGAACAACCTGAAGCTTGAGCTCCGTAAATTTTGGTTTGGTTGTCATCTATTAATCCTAAATTAACAAGTTCATTAATTGACTTATATATTTTTGTTAACAATGATCCAGAAGCCATGCAAACTACAATATTCTTAGGAGCTTTCCATCCTAGCTGTTCAACTATTTCATAGCCAACAGTTTTAGATCCTTCTGCATAATAGGTCCTTAAATTAATATTAACAAAACCCCATTTATTTGAACCTAGTACTTCTGTACACAATCTGTTAACTTCATCGTAATTTCCATTTACACCTATTACATTTTTTCCATATATCGAAGTTCCAAGAATCTTTGCTTCTTCCAGATTAGAGGGTATAAAAATGAAACTATTAAGTTTTGCTGATGCTGAATGCGCAGCAACTGAATTTGCTAAATTACCTGTAGAAGCGCATCCTACGGTATCAAATCCAAGCTCTATAGCTTTGGAAAGGGCAACAGCCACAACTCTATCTTTGAAAGATAAAGAGGGAAAATTTACACCATCATTTTTTATATATAAATTTTTAACACCTAAAACTTCCGCAAGATTATTTGCTTTTATAAGAGGTGTAAAACCTGTATTTAAGCCAACTGTCGGCTCCTTATCTATGGGTAAGAGTTCTTTATACCTCCACATATTCTTTGGCCTTTCTAAAATTTTACCAATTGTAAGTTCTTTTTTTATAGTTTCATAATCATAGCAGGGTTCTAACGGACCAAAACAGTCATCACATACATACAAAGCTTCTTTTTTAAATTCACAAGCTGGATTGCAATCTATACATTTTAAACAAGTTACAAAAGACATAACGTACTCCTATCAATTATGTAACTCGAAGAGGAAAGGATTTTAAAAACCTTTTCTCCGTTTAGCATTTATTTTAAGTCGTTGCAAGTAGAGTTAAATGACGACTTTATAATTGTAATAAATTTAACTTAAAAAACAACAAAAAGATTTTAAAATGAAGGTTATAATAACAATATGTATGAAAAGATTGAAGATTTGGAATTTAATATTTATAGATTTCTTGTGGAAAATAGTGATAAAAATATTAATTATTTAATAGAATGTAAGCAAACTAAAAAAGCTATAATAATTGACCCTCTTGATAAAAATCAAATATTAGAGATTATTTCAAAAAATAATTTAATTCCTGAGCTTGTTATAAATACTCATGCACACCCAGATCACATTAAATATAATTCTTTTTTTATGAATAAGTATCAGATTAAGCTTAGAGCCCATGATCTTTGTAAAGATTTGTTTGATTATGAATTTGATAATATTTTTGAAAATGATGTTATAAAATTTGGTAATCAATCAATTAAGATAATACACACACCTGGCCATTGCCCCGAACATATATCTATAATTTTAGATAAATATATCTTTTGTGGAGATACAGTATTCAATTGTGGTGCTGGAAACGTGAGATTCAGAGGTGATTGCTCAATGCTTTTTAGAACTATTCATCACAAAATGAAAAATTTACCTGATGAGTTTTATTTATTACCTGGTCACGATTATTTAATGAATAATTTAAATTTTTTAAAAAATATAATTCATAATGATACTGATTTTTATAATGAAATAATAAAATTTACCGATGTAAAAGATCAAGATAAGTTATCAGAATTAAAAGACATTAGTTTTGAGAAATTATATAACCCTTTTTTTAGAATCGATGAGTTATCTTTTCTAGATTTGTTAAAAAATAAAGAAGATTTTCAAAATTTAAATATTGAAGAAAGATTTAAATTATTAAGAGAAATGAGAGATGAGTTTTAAAAATGAATAAATCTGAGAAATTTAAAGATTTAGATATAGCTTCCAAAAATCAAATATTGATTATGGATGGAGCTATGGGAACTATGATACAAAAACATTCATTAGTCGAAAAAGATTTTAGAGGAAAAATTTTTATTAATCATAACAAAGATCTCAAAGGGAACAACGAAGTTTTAAATATTACTAATCCACAAATTATTAAAGATATTCATAAATCCTATATTCAATCCGGTGCTTCAATTATTGAAACTAATACATTTGGTGCAAATTTAATTGCTCAAGATGACTATAATCTTAGTGATTTTGTGGATGAGATGAATATTAAATCAGTAAAAATTGCAAAAGAAGCCATAAAAGACCTTAAATCTTCAATTAATAGAAAAATTTTTATTGCTGGCGCAATGGGTCCTACAAATAGAACAGCCTCAATCTCACCAGATGTAGAGGATCCTGGAAAAAGAAATGTCACATTTGATGAACTTGTTGAAACATATTATCTTCAAGCCAAAAGTTTATTAAAAGGAGGAGTTGATATTTTCTTTCCTGAAACTACTTTTGACACATTAAATCTTAAAGCAGCTTTGTTTGGATTAGAAGATCTTTTTCAAGAAATAAATGAAAGATTTCCTGTTTTTATATCTGTTACCTTTTCTGACAAATCTGGACGAACTCTCTCGGGTCAGACTATAAGAGCTTTTTGGGAATCAATAAGACATAGTAGTCCATATGCAGTTGGAATGAATTGTGGCCTTGGAGCTGCGTCATTAAAAAATTATGTAACCGAACTTGCTAGCTATTCTGATTGTAAAATTTTTTGCTATCCAAATGCTGGTTTGCCAAATCCTTTATCTGATACAGGCTATGATGAATCACCTAGTGATACCGCAAATGCTGTAGAATCCTATATGTCTGATTCTTTAATTAATTACATTGGGGGATGCTGTGGAACCACTCCAGAACATATTAATGAAATATTTAATAAATCAACTAATTATAAACCTAGGGAACTTACTAGTAAGACATCAAAATCATCTTACAGTGGCTTAGAAGCTTTAATACTTGACGAGGTTAATAATTTTCTGGTGATAGGCGAGAGGACAAATGTTACAGGTTCGCCCAAGTTTTCAAGATTGATAAAAGAAGAAAATTATGAGGAAGCAATGGAAATTGCAAAACAACAAGTGTCGAATGGCGCCCATATAATTGATATAAATTTTGATGAAGGCCTATTGGATAGCGAAGAATGTATGATTAAGTTCCTTAACCTAATTGCTTCTGATCCTGAAATAATAAAAGTTCCCATAATGATTGATAGCTCAAAATTTAGTGTTATTGAAGCGGGTTTAAAATGTATTCAAGGTAGAGGAATAGTTAATTCGATTAGTTTAAAAGAAGGTGAAGAAGAATTCTTAAAATATGCAAAAATTATTAAAAAATATGGGGCATCTGTAGTAGTAATGGCTTTTGATGAGAAAGGTCAAGCAACAGATATCAACAATAAGATAGCAATTTGTAAAAGAGCATATGATCTTCTAGTTAAAAAAGCAGACTTTGAACCTCAAGATATAATCTTTGATCCCAATATATTAACTATAGCAACGGGGATTGATGAACATAAAAAATATGCAATTAATTTTCTTGAATGTATACCTAAAATTAAAGAGCTATGTCCTAAATCACTCATAAGCGGTGGTATTAGCAACCTGTCATTTGCTTTTAGAGGGAATAATACGGTAAGAGAGGCTATGCATTCTGTATTTTTATATCATGCAAAAAAAGCAGGTATGGATATGGCAATCTTAAATGCTGGAATGTTAGAAGTTTATGAAGATATTGATTCGGAATTATTAAAATTAATTGAGGATGTCATTTTTGATAAAAATGATGATGCTACAGAAAACTTAATTGATTATGCTGGTTCAATAAGTTCAAAATCAAAGGAAAATCAGAGAGAAGACGATTGGCTATCACTTGGATTAAAAGAAAGAATCTCACATCAAATTATTAAAGGAATAACTACTAAAATTGAAGAGGACGTTGAAGAAGCCAGACAAGTTTTTGATTCTCCATTATCTATTATTGAGGGACCATTAATGGACGGCATGAAAATTGTTGGAGACTTATTTGGTGAAGGGAAAATGTTTCTCCCACAAGTTGTAAAAAGTGCAAGAGTTATGAAGAAGGCTGTAAACTACCTTGAGCCATTTATGGAAAAAGATAAATCGAAAAGTACTTCATCCGGGAAAATGTTAATTGCAACAGTTAAAGGCGATGTACATGATATCGGAAAAAATATTGTATCCGTTGTAGCTAGATGCAATGGATTTGAAGTTAGAGATTTAGGTGTAATGGTTGATTGTAGTGAAATTATTGATAATATTGAAGATTTTAAGCCAGATATAGTAGGAATGAGTGGTTTAATAACTCCTTCGCTAGATGAGATGATTACAAATATTGACACCATTAAATCTAAAAATTATGATTTACCTATACTTATTGGTGGAGCAACAACTAGCAAGGCGCATACTGCAATAAAAATGGCACCTAATTATAGTAATGGGGTTGTAGTTCATGTACCTGATGCATCCTTAGTTGTTGGAGTATGCAGAGAATTATTAAACATTAAAACAAAAAAAGAATTTATTTGTAAAATTAAAAATGAGCAATCCGATACTATTAAAAGATATAATAGCTCCAAAGAGATTCCTTTTTTAAGTTTATTAGAATCAAGAGAAAAAAAATTTAATTTAAATTATAAAGATATTGTTAATAAGACAAAAAATTTTAAATTAAATGAATGGAAATTTAGAACAGAAGATTTAATCAAATATATTGATTGGTCACCCTTTTTTTGGGCATGGGAAATTAAAAGTTCATATCCAAAAGTATTAAATCATTCAAAATATGGAAAACAGGCAAAAGAGCTCTATAAAGATGCAAATAATTTATTAGATATCATTATTAAAAATAATATTTTTTCAATAAAAGGAATTTCTAAAAATTGGAATGCTTATAGTCAAGATGAAAGCATATATCTTTTAAATGAAAATTCTTATTCTGTTGAACATAGACTCGATTTTTTAAGACAGCAAGTAAAAAAAGAAACCGAAAACCCAATATATTATTGTCTGTCTGATTTTATATCAAATTCAAAAGAGTCCAAAGATGTAGTTGGAGCTTTTGTTGTTACAGCCGGTATGGAGGTTGATGAATTTGCTAAAAATTATGAGAATGAAGGCGATGACTATTCATCTATAATAATTAAAGCTTTAGGTGATAGGCTTGCTGAAGCAGCGGCAGAGTATCTTCATGAGAAAATGAGAAAAGATAATGGCTCAGAAGAGAATTTTGATAATGATGAATTGATACGTGAACTTTATCCTGGAATTAGACCTGCGCATGGTTATCCCGCTTGTCCAGATCACTCTACAAAAGAAGTTTTATGGAAAATTTTGAATGTTGAAGATAAATTGAACGTATCATTAACTGAAAATTATGCTATTTATCCTGCATCTTCAATATCAGGATTGTATTTTTATAATAAAGAAGCAAGGTACTTCAGTGTAGGGAAAATTAATGATGATCAATTTGATAAGTATTCATTAAATTCAAACATCGACGTTAAAAAACTGAAAAGCATATTGCAAAATAATTTAGATAAGTAATGAATATTAAAACAATTCTAAAACATAAACTTAAAAATGGTCAAAATGATTCAAATTGGGATTTATCTATAAATAATGCTTTTAAAGTTTTAAATCCAAACTATATTTCCAATAGTGAAATTTTATTATTTGCATTAAATGCAAAAAAAATAGAACACTTTGATAATATAGTTTCATTACTATATTCTGATTCTAGGTTACCCAATTCAGATTTTCGAACTTATAAAAAAATTTTTAAATATTCCAAAGGAGAATCAATTGAAGGTAGATCAAAAAAGTATCCAATAAAAGAATATGATTTATCTGATTGGATTGAGTCCTTATACATAACATCAAAATGGCTAGAGACAAAGGGATTAAATACCTCTTTTGATGCTCAAATTGAATATATAGGTTGTACAGCAGAGGTTAATGTCGATGGAGGTTTAGCTTCATTACCAAATATGGTTATAGATTTTTTAGAACTATATGGCTTTGAAAAAGTTCTTTAGATAATAATTAGGTTGATGTAATTTCATTGAATAGGGCATCATCTAGAATATTATTTAAATTTTTATATAGCTCATTTCTAGTTACTTGAATGGTTGTTCCATAATCAATTGCTTTTTGTTTTATATCTTTTTGAATATGAGGATAATATGCAATTGAACTGATTGTATGACAACCTCTGTTTTTTAATAGATCTTTAAGTTTAAATGATTCTATTAAATCACATGAAAAATCTAATAAACACAAAGGGTAATCACATTTAAATAAAACAATTAAGATATCCTCTTTACTCTTTACTTGCTGAAGCGAATATCTGTCTTTGTTAGATATTGATTGTAGTTTTGAAAAATAAATAATATCTTTTGTTACAACGGGTATAATCATTATTAAATTTTTACTTTTATTATGTCTAATTACAATACCATATCTTTAGATGCTGCAGATACCCTTTTCTATATTAAAAAGGGTTTGGGAAATACTTATAATAATATTCTTAAAAAATATTCAGATAATTATAAATCAGATGATATATCTAAATTATTTAAGAAATACTTTAATTCTAGAGAAGGGTTACATTTTGATGGATTATCGGGACAAGAACTATATACCGCGGAAAAAAGTTGGTGGCACTCTGTTGTTTATGACATTTTTACAGATTTAGGAATGTTTGACCAGTTTGACGATTATTTTGAGGATTTATATAATCATTTCTCATTTGATGCGTGGGAGATTTACGATGATACAATTCCTTTTCTTAAAGAGTTAAAAAAAAGAAAACTTAAGATTATAATTTCTTCAAATTTTGATTCCCGTATTTTCAAAGTTTGTGATGGGTTTGGAATTACAGAATATATTGATTATTTTACTATTTCCTCTGAATCAGGATTTTCAAAACCTAGTCCCGAATTTTTTTATAAATCTTTAGAAAATTCTAATTCAGTGATTAATGAAACCGTCCATGTTGGGGATAATTATCAGCTAGACTATATTGCGGCAAGTAAAATTGGTATGACTGCTTTCTTAATTGACAGAGATTCAAAGAAAAAGGAAGAGTATATTGTGAACTCTTTAATGGAAGTGATTAATAAGGTATGTTGAATAATCCAAATTTTTTAGCTTTTATAGTTGCAGCTGTTTGGGGTCTTGCCCCGATATTTGAAAAAATCAGTTTAAAAGAATTAGATCCAATTTTTGTATTAGTTGTAAGGTTTGTAATTATTACATGTATGATTCTGCCTTTTTTTCTGACATCAACAAATTTTAATCAGTTAAGTACACTATCATTTAAAAATTTAATGTTAATAGTTATTCCAGGTATTTTAGCAGTAATTGGAATATATTTATATTTTAACGCGCTGGTTGGTAGTTCAGCATCTAAGATTGTACCTTTAACTGCAACTTATCCACTTTTTACTTGTTTCTATGGATATCTTTTTTTAAAAGAAGAAATTACGATTGAAAAGGTAATTGGTACAATTTTGATTATAGTTGGAGTTTTTGTATTAAATTATAGTGACTATATTAAGAGTTAGATACTAATTTATTTTTAGCTAAATAGTATGTGAAATAAGATATTATTAAATCTGCACCAGCTCTTTTAATTGATAACAGGGACTCAAGTATCGCACCATCTAAATTTATAAACTTTTCATCTCCTGCAGTTTTTATCATTGAATATTCACCGCTGACTTGATAGGCTACTATCGGCAATAAAGTCAAATTCTTCGCCTGATGAATAATATCAAGGTATAAGGAAGCCGGTTTTATCATAACCATGTCTGCTCCTTCACTTTCATCATCTATGATTTCTTTCAAAGCTTCACGTGAATTGGCTGGGTTTATTTGGTAAGTTTTTTTATCACCTTGTTTTAATTCTGAGTTTAGTGCATCTCGAAAAGGACCATATAGTGATGATGCAAATTTTGCAGAATATGAAATTATTCCAGTATATTCAAAACCATTTTTATCGAGACTGTTTCTTATTTCAAATATTCTACCATCCATCATGTCTGATGGAGATACAAAATCAACTCCAGACTTTGCATGAAGAAGTGCTTGTTTAGTTAAAATTTTAACTGTTTCATCATTTAAAATAATCCCATCTTTATAAATTCCATCGTGACCATCAGAATTATATGGATCTAAAGCAATATCAGATATAACAACAATATTTGGAAATTTTCTTTTTATTGATTTAATTGATTTTGGTATCAAACCTGATGGATTTAAAGCTTCTCTAGCATCTTTTGTTTTTTTTGATTTACTAATTGAAGGAAATAAAATTATACTTTTAATCCCTAAAGATACCATTTCTTGAATATCAATTAATTGTAAATCTAAACTTTTTCTATAAATTCCACTCATTGAGCTAATTTCTTCAGTTTTATTTTTTCCATCAATTAAAAAGATTGGGCAAATTAAATCATTTAAAGAAATATTGGTTTCTTGTACCAAATCTCTTATAGATTGATTTTTTCTTAATTTACGGTTCCTGTTAAACATATTATAAATTATATGCTTTTTTTTTATTAATTAAAGCTATGCAATTGTAGATTTTATAATTACTATGTTAATAATGACATCATATAAATTAGTTATTTTTGACTTCGATGGAGTCATTTTAGATTCGGAAAGTGAACATTTTGCTGCTTTTAATTTTATAATCAAAAAATTTAATTCTTTAATGACATTAGAAGAATATTATAAGAAATATATATCATTTGATGATAAGGCAGTTTTTCAAAACTTTTTTCACGACAATAATATAATGGTTACAGATAAAGAGATTAAAGATATGATTATCGAAAAAAATAATTTCTTTGAATTAAAATTAATGGATAATGCTAAAATATTTCCCGGAGTAATTAAATTAATTAAAGAATTATCCATCAATTTTATTTTAGCTATAGGTTCAGGTGCAAAAAGAAATGAGATTATTAATATTTTAGAAAAGCATAGAATTTATAACCTATTTGAAACTATAATTTCTGCTGATGAAGTATCTAATTCAAAACCAAATCCAGAAACATATTTAAAAGTACTAGATAATATCAATGATCAAAATACTATAATAAGTTCTGAATGTGTTGTAATAGAGGATACTCCAGGAGGTATTAAATCAGCAAAATCAGCCAACATGGATTGTGTAGCTATAACAAATACTTTTGACTCTAGTAAATTAAACTTAGCAGATGTAGTTGTTGATAATTATAATGAAATTGCAAAATATTTATTTAAACATCAGTAAAAAAGTTATAGATAATTTCTGCTGAAGTAAAGAATTCATCAAGTATTAGTTTTTCATTAATTGTATGGAATTCTCTCATTCCTGTTCCAAGGTTAACTGTTTTAATACCATTTTTAACGAAAAAATTAGCATCAGCTCCTCCGCCTGTTTCTACAGTACTAGTTAAATAATTAATTTTTTTTGAAGCTTTTAAAATTCTCTTCACTACTTGTTCATTTTTTGATATATTTATCGAATCATAAATCCTATTTTTTTTAAATTTTATACTAAATTTTTTATTAGTTTTCTTATATTTATGCTCAATTTTTAAAATATCTTTTTTTATTTTGTCTAAGATTTTTTTTATTTTACTTTCATCATGACTTCTTATTTCTGACAATATAGTTGTTTTACCGGGAACTATATTTATAGCAGAACCACCATCTATTTTACCAATATTTAAAGTTGTTCCTTTTGATAATCTTCCAATGTTTATTTTATTAATAATTTCTGCAGCAACTTTTATAGAACTAATTCCTTTTTCTGGGTTAATGCCTGAATGCGCTTCTATTCCATTAACTTCTATAGAAAAATAATCAGATGATGGACCTTTTATAACTAACCTGTCGGGGCTTGTACTATCTAAAACAATTCCAGACTTAGATTTTAATAATTTATAATCTAGAAATTTTGCACCCAATAATCCTATTTCTTCACATGTAGTTATTGCAACCTCAATATTTAAATGTGGAATCTTTTTTTCAACAAGTGTCTCGAGTAATTCTATAATAATTGCTAATCCACTTTTATCATCTGCACCTAATATTGTGTTTCCTGCACTTGTAATATATTTTTTTTTGGTTATTGGTTTAATATTTATTCCTGGTACGACTGTATCCATATGCGAAGATAATAAATAAACACCTTGTTTCGAATTATAATTTTTATATACAATAATATTTCCAGTATTCGATCCAGTTTTTTTATTTGAATTATCAATTTTATACTTTAGCTTTAATTTCTTTAATTTTTTTATTATATAATCTGCTACTTTTTTCTCATCACGTGAAATACTATCAATTTTTACTAAATCTTTAAAAGTATTAACTAATCTTTTTTTATTAATCATCCGTGTCTGGTTCTCCCTATTAAATTTAAGCAACATTCAAATATAATTTCTGATAAGGTAGGGTGGGGATGAATAGTTTTTATTATTTCATTAATTGTTAAGTTATTGGACATGACTAAATTTAATTCGCTTATCATCTCTGTTGCACCTTTTCCTATTATATGTGCTCCAAGTATTTGCAAATTTTTATCAATCATAATTTTACAAAAACCCCTAACTTCTCCTTGTGCGATAGATTTTCCATTACCTTTAAAATTTGATATTGATTTATTGTATTCAATACCACTAGACATTATTTCTTCTTCAGTCAGACCTACAGATGCTATCTCTGGCTGACAATATATGCAAGATGGAATATGGGAAATTGAAAAAATCTCATTTTTATAAATTGAGTTTATTATTTTCATACCATCATCAGAGGCTCTGTGAGCTAACATTTTACCACCTGTAACATCACCAATTGCATAAATATTGTCTACATTTGATTGATATTTCTCATTTATTTTTATAAAACCCCTGTCATCTAAAATAACACCAATTTTTTCTAAATTTATATCTTTTGTATTAGGTAATCTACCTGTGGCAACAAGTATATTTTCAAAATTTGAATCAATTATGTCTTCATCACATTTTATCTCAACCCTTAAATTTGAATCGTTCTCATATATTTCTTTAATATTTGCATTTTCAAGTATCTTTATACCTTGTCTTTTGAAATTTTTTTTAAAATCAACAAGTAAATCGCTATCTAAATTTCCTAAAATACTCTTTTGATTTTCTACTATTGTAACTTTTGACCCATAAGAATTAAAAAAATATGCAAATTCAATCCCAATGTAACCACCACCTATAATTAATATACTTTCTGGACATTTTTTTATACTTAAAATCCCATCACTATCATAGATATTTATATTATCAGGTTTAAATTCACTGGGATGGTAAGGTTTAGAGCCTGTTGCGATAATAAATTTATCACTTTTAATTTCAATTTTTGAATTTTTTTCACTTACTATTAGAGTATGTTTATCTTTAAAAAAACCAAAACCATTAACATACTCTATCTCTTTTGATGATATTAAATGTTCAACACCCGAGGATAATCTTTTTACATTTTTTTTACTATTTTCAATTATTGTATCGAAATCAAAATTTAAATCCTCAGATGTAATTGATTTATTTAATGAATTCTTTATTTCACAATACAATTCGGCTGATTTAAGTAGGGATTTTGTAGGAATACAACCATTATGTAAGCAGGTTCCACCAATTTTATTGTTATCAACCAACAATACTTTTAAACCCATTCTCTCCGCCTCTATTGCTGCAGTGTATCCACCTGGCCCACCTCCCAGAATTGTTATATCAAAATCATTCTTTTCCAATTTTTATGTAATCTCCATTTATAAACTTTGAATTTTCCGAAATTAAAAATTTTAAGGATTTAAAAACTTCTTCTGGTTTTACCCAGAGTGAGAAGTCGGCATTTGGCATTTCTTTTCTATTTGCTTCTGTATTTAATGTATCAGTCATAATGCAATTAACTCTTATATTTACATCATGATACTCAATTGCACATGATTTTGAAAAACTTAACAAAGCTGCTTTTGATGCTGCATAAGACGATACACCTTCAATTGGATTTAAAGCATATGGTGAAATAATGTTAATAATTGATTTATTTTTTGAATCCTTTAATAAATTTTTTGCATATTTTGAAATGTTAAAAACTGTATAAAGATTAATTTCAAACATTTTTTTAAAATCATCGATTTTTAAATTTTCTATTTTTGAAAAACTAAAACCACCAACAAGGTTAATAATTGAATCAAATTTTTTATTATTTTTATCAAAATCTTTTAAAAGTTTATTTGTATCTTTTTCTAGTAATATATTTGATTTATAAAAATCTATTTTATCAATATATTCCTTTGGAATAAGTTTCAATTCAGAACCATATAAGTATGTAGTGGTTATATCATAATCTTTGACTAAAAAGAATTTTAACAGGTCTCTTCCAAGATTTCCTGTTAAACCTGTAAAGAGTATTTTGGTTACATTTTCCATTTTCTTACTCTATCATAGTATTTTTTTTATATGAAATTATAAAAATATTAGGTGTAATATATGAATATGGATATGCAAATTAGAGCGGAAACTCCAAGAGCTAAAAAAGGATGGGGAATGGGCTCTACAATGATGGCAGGTGATTCAAAAATACGAGGTGTTAAACTATTAATCACTGAGTTTAGAGATATAGAAGTTAAAAATGTAGAAATTATTCAAAAACTAGGCAAAGTATTCAGTAAAAACTTGTCTGATAATGATGAAATTGAAATAACAAATGAAAATTATGGATTAAGAATGGTAAAAACTATTAAGCAAGAAAACTATAATAATGATATCTGGGATCAATGGACACTTTTTTCAAGAAAAATCTATGATAATATGAATAAAGTTTTAACAGGTAAATAATTGAGCCAAGATTATAATGATAAATTAAATCTGCCGAAAACAGATTTTCCAATGAGAGCAAGTTTGCCTCAGAATGAACCAAAAATTATTGAATATTGGAATAGTATTAATCTGTATAATTGTTTACAAAAAAAATCAGATGAATTATTTGTTTTGCATGATGGACCACCCTTTGCAAATGGTAAAATTCACATTGGCCATTGCCTCAATAAAATTCTTAAAGATATTATATTAAAATTTAATTCAATAAATGGTAAATCTATAAGATATATACCTGGATGGGACTGTCATGGATTACCAATTGAGCATCAAGTAACAAAAAAGCTAAAATCAAAAGATATTAGCAAGTCCGAGATTAGGAAGTTGTGCCATGAATTTGCTCTAAAATTTGTTGACAGTCAAAAACATGAATTTATTAGACTAGGAGTAATTTCTGATTGGGACAACCCTTATCTTACAATAAATGCAGATTTTGAAGCAAATCAAATTAAAGTTTTCTCTGAAATGTATTCAAAAGGTTATATTTATAGAGGACTTAAGCCAGTTAATTGGAGTCCTAGTTCGCAGACTGCTTTAGCTGAGGCTGAACTTGAATATCCTGAAGATCATATATCTAAAAGTGTTTATGTTAAATTCCCAATATTAAAAGAGTCATCTAATAATAATATTTTTAAATTTGGTGATAAAATCAATTTTCTTATTTGGACAACTACACCTTGGACATTGCCAGCAAATAAAGCAGTATCAATCAATAGTCAATTTACTTATGGATTATATAAAGATAACTCTGATATTTTAATTATTGAAAAAGAATTATCACAAGAAATCCAAAATAAAAAAAATTGTAATTTCCAAGAGCTTATGGAATGTAATGGAGAGGATTTGTTAGATTTAGTTTATTCGTCCCCACTATCAAAAGAAAAATGCAAAGTTTTTAATGCTGAATATGTTACTAAAGATACAGGTACAGGAATTGTTCATACTGCTCCCGGACATGGAATTGAAGACTATAATACGGGAGTCAAGAATAATCTTGATATTTTTTCTCCAGTTGATCAATATGGAAAATTTACAGATGATGTTTCATCTGATTTGATAGGACTTAATGTTTTAAAAGAAGGAAATGAAAAAGTAATAGAAATACTAGATCGTGAAGGATATTTATTTTATAAGGAAGATTATAATCATAAGTACCCTTATGATTGGAGAACTGGAAAACCTACTATTTTTAGATCAACTTACCAATGGTTTGCATCTGTAGACAGATTCAAAGATATTGCTCTCAAAGAAATTGAAAAAGTTAAATGGTTTCCAAGTCAGTCAGTAAAAAGAATATCTGGGATGATTAAAGAAAGATCCGATTGGTGTATATCCAGACAAAGATCTTGGGGTCTGCCAATACCTGTTTTTTATTTTTTAGAATCTAATGATGTTTTTATTAATGATAAAACATTAGATCAGATTTCTAATATCTTTAAAAAAGAAGGTTCAAATTCATGGTGGGACAGAGAAGTGGAATATTTTCTACCTGAAGAACATAAACATTTGGCACCAAAGTTGAAAAAAGGAAATGATACTTTAGATGTTTGGTTTGATTCAGGTTCGTCTTGGAAGACTGTTCTAAGTGAAGATTGTTATCCAGCTGATTTATATTTAGAAGGTAATGATCAACATCGAGGATGGTTTCAAAGTAGTCTTCTAACATCTGTTGCATCAAATTCAATATCACCTTATAAAGCAGTATTAACTCATGGTTTTGTGGTTGATAACAATGGTCAAAAAATGTCAAAGTCTAAAAATAATGTAGTGGAGCCCGATAAAATAATAAAACAAAGTGGTGCAGATATTTTAAGACTATGGGTTGCTTCAGAAGATTATTCATCTGAGGTTAGATTGTCAGATTCAATTCTAGATGGAATAAAAGATAAATATAAAAAACTAAGAAATACTTTTCGATTTTTATTAGGAAACATAAGTGATTTCCAAAAAAAAGATTCTATAAGTTTTGATAAAATGGAGGAAATTGATCAATGGATTTTAATTAAATTATCTCTACTTAAAAAGGATTATTTAGATTGTTTTAAAAAAAATCTATTTCACCAGGGCATATCAAAAGTATTAAATTTTACAGCTAATGAATTAAGTTCAATATATTTGGATATTCAAAAGGATATTCTTTATACATTTTCTACTAAATCACAAGAGAGAAAATCTACTCAATCAGTAATTTCAATAATTTTTCGTGAAATAGCGCTAATGCTCTGTCCAATAATATCTTTTACAACTGAAGAAGCTTGGAAATATTTTAATAAAAGTGAATCTTCTATTTTTGAGGAAACACTTTCTAGAGATACTTATAAAAATGATAACATTGAAGCTAAATGGGATAGGCTAATGGAATTACGAAGTATTTTTCTAAAAAGTATTGAGCTTAAAAGAGCAGAAAAAGTCATTGGAAGCTCTTTAGAATCTAAAATTTTAATCTTATCAACTGATATAGAAAAAGAATTTTTATCAGCAAATTTAAATAATCTTAAAAAAGTTCTAATGGTTGCCGAATTAGATATTTCTACAGATCGAGTTGATGAAATGGAATGTAAGGTTCTCAAGACCGAAGCTCCAAAATGTCTAAGATGCTGGAACTACAGCTTTGATAGAGGACTAGAAGACAAAAATATATGCTTCAAATGCCATCAACAACTTATTCTTTAATTTTTTAAGTTATAATAATTTTAAGTGAATAAGAAAAAACATCATGTGGTTGTCATTGGTGCTGGTTTTGGTGGACTATATGCAGTTAAGCAATTCGTTAATACTGATATTGAAGTAACCTTAGTAGATAAAAGAAATTTTCACCTTTTTCAGCCTTTATTATATCAAGTTGCAACTGGGACAATATCTGCACCAGATATAAGTGCCCCTGTACGATCTATTTTTGGTGACAAAAAAAATATAACTGTAAGACTTGATATAGCTAATGGTATTGACCCTTACAATAGATACATTCAAACAAAAAGCCATGCAAGAATTAGATATGATGATTTGATTGTTGCTACTGGAGTGAGCCATCATTATTTTGGAAATGATGAATGGGAAAAGCATGCTCCGGGCCTCAAATCTATTGAGGATGCTTTTGAAATGAGGAGAAGAATTTTTTCTGCTTTCGAGATGGCTGAAAATGAAACTGATCCTGGGAGACGTAAGCAACTGTTAAACTTTGTCATTATTGGAGGGGGTCCAACAGGAGTTGAACTTGCCGGAGCATTGGCTGATTTAGCTTTTAAAACTCTTGATGGACATTTTCATAATATTGATACTAAGAAGGAATGTGAAATATATTTAATTGAGGCTTTGCCCAAAGTTTTACCTACTTTCGAGAATAAATTATCTGATATATCAAAAAAGTATCTTGAAAAAATGGGTGTAAATGTTTTGACTAATTCAAAAGTTGTTGATATTACCTCTGATACTGTAATATATGAACAAAAAGGCCAAAGGCATGTGTTGGAGACAAAAACAACACTTTGGGGTGCAGGTGTAAGAGCATCTGCTTGGGGCATGATCTTAAGTGAAGCAGCTAATGTTGAAGTCGATAAAGTAGGTAGAGTCTATGTAAAGAAAGATTTTTCCCTACCAAAATATAATAATATTTTTGTAATTGGTGATCTGGCAAGATTTCAAGATAAAAATAATGAGTTTTTACCTGGTGTTGCACCCGTAGCTATGCAAGCTGGTGAATTTGTTGCTAAACTAATTAAAGCTCGTGCTGAAGGCTATAATTTTTCTGAAGAATTTACTTATAAAGATAAAGGAAGTTTGGCTGTTATTGGGAGAAATAAAGCCGTTGCAGATTTAGGATATATGAAAGCTCAAGGTTTTGTAGCATGGATTTTATGGATATTCGTTCATATATGTTTTTTAATAGGCTTTGATAATAAAGTTTCTGTATTAATTAAATGGGCATTAAATTATTTTAATCAAGATAAGGGAACAAGTTTAATTTTTGTTAAAGAATAATTATAAATATGATTAGAAAAAGAAATATATATTCTAAAGGTATAACAAAAAATTTTAGAGTCAGTAGATCTAAAGTTGATTTATTTATGAAATGTAAAAGATGTTTTTGGCTTGATAGGGTAAAAGGTCTAGCTTTAATTTCACCTCCATCATTTACTTTAAACAATGCAGTGGACTCTCTCCTTAAAAATGAATTTGATTATTATAGAAATAAAAAAGAAAAACATCCAATATTTATAGAAAATAATTTAAATTATATTCCATTTTCTCATGATAGTCTTGAGATTTGGAGAGAAAATTTTAAAGGGCTAGAGTTTTATGACCATGAATTAGGTCTAACATTTACTGGAGCTCTAGATGATATATGGATTAATCTTGATTCAAACAAACTGATTGTTGTGGATTATAAAGCAACCTCCAAAAAAGGACAAATTGAGATTTCTGATGAAGGTTGGTGGCCTGCCTATAAGCGACAAATTGATTTTTATAATTATTTACTATTAAAAAACAATTTTGAGGTTGATGACGTTGGATATTTTTTATATGCTAATGGGAAGAAAGAAGGTTCTTTTAACTCAAGGTTAAATTTTGATATTGATTTAATTGAATATTCACATGACACATCTTGGATTCCTAAAACTTTAAAAGAGCTATCATCTACTTTGGACAATGAAGAAATGCCGGATTTTTCGAGAAAATGTGATCATTGCTCTTATTATGAAGATCGTCAATTATCATATAGAAGATTAAATTATGGTCAAAACCTAGATCTATTTGATTAGTTTATTTATTTTATGAAGATAGTATTATAATTATAATCGCATGCGAATTTTTTTCCTTGTTTTTAGCATTATATCTTTAATTATTTTTTTATCTCCAATTTTTAGTCTTTATCAAATTGGTAACGGTATAAAAGACAAAGATCGAGAAATATTAAATGGTTATATTTTATGGGACGATCTCCAATCCTCTGTAAAAAAAGATGTTAGAAAAATATTAAAAAAAAGAGCTAAAAAAAGACAAAAAGATTTGGACAATCCAATTGAAGGTATTTTTGAAGATATTAAAAGAGTAGGCGAAAAAGTTTTTGGTAGAACAGCTCTTGATATTGCAATAGATAAAGTTATAACTCCTGATGGAATTATTAAATTAGTTGAATTATCTGAGAGAAAAAAATTAAGAATTAAATCTGTCCAAAAAAGTGATAAGGAAAATATAAAAAAAGAAAAAAATGATAAAATGCTATTTAACCTTGAAGGCTACTCTGTAGAGACTTTCAAATTTAATAATATTAAAGATTTTGAAGCAAAAATAATTACTCCTGATGGAGATTTGTTTTTTAAAATGAGATTAATTTTTCCTAGATGGCACCTTTATTCAATTAAATCAGATGTATTGTCGAATAAAATTGCTAAAAAAATAGAAGACTCATTAGATTTATTTAAAAATTTAAAAAAAGGATATGAGAAATAGTATGAATCAAAAAAATGTCTTTGATAGTGATTTAGTCCTCTGTTGCAACTCTCCGATGACAGGTTTTTATAGAGATGGTTTTTGTAACACAGGTGAGGAAGATTATGGCCTACATCATATTTGCTGTAGAGTGACGAATAATTTCTTAGTTTTTTCTAAAAGTGTTGGAAATGATCTATCTACACCAGTACCACAATTTAATTTTCCTGGTTTAAAAGATGGAGATAAATGGTGTATTTGTGCTCATAGATGGTTAGAAGCTTATAATAATGATTGTGCTCCGGATGTATATTTATTATCATCGAATATAAAATGCCTTGATATTATTCCACTAAATATTCTAAAAAAATTTTCAGTGGACTTAGATTAATGGAAAAAAAACTTTCACTATTAATGTTAGTTTTCTTTATATTATCTATTCCCTCGGCTTTTTTCTTTCCTGATTTTATTTTAAATACTAAATTTATAGGAGAGTTTTTTATTTATATATTAAAACTTTTCGTTCCTTTCATAATATTTATATCAATTTCTTACTCTATTGCATCATTTAGTTCAGAAAACAACTTGGGCAAGATGATACCATTGACATTAATCCTTTATATTCTTTCTACAACTTTTGCAATTGTTTTTTCATTATTAATTTCATCAAATATTAATTTTCCTAAAAATAATGATTTAATAGCGGAATTAAATTTTAGTTCATACGTGAAAAAGGGCTTATCTGAATCATTATCACCGATAGGTTTTGATATCACCAATATTCATATATCTTTTATTGAAGGCAATCCGTTATCAATAATGATTATAGCTATTTTCATAGGGTTAATAGTTAGATTAATAAAAAATAAACAATTAATTAGGTTTCTTGAAATATCTAATACTCTCATTTTGAAATTAATAACTTATATAATGTGGATTGCTCCATTAGCAATTTTTTCTCTTTTTGGATCACTATTAATAAATGTAGATTTCAAAATCATAATATTACTTTTTAAGTTTGTATTAATATCAATTACGATCTTTATTGGATATTTTTTTATTTTACATGGCTTAATTATTAAATATTTATTAAAAGAGAGATTTTTAGTATTTATTGATAATATTAAAGATACTTTATTTTTTGCATTCGTGTCTTCTAGTAGTTCAGCGACAATTCCATTTTCACTTAAAACAGCAAATGAAAAATTAAAAATTAGAAAACAAGTTTCAAATTTTGTTATACCCATTGGAGCAACTGTAAATATGGATGGATCAGCGATTTATTTAGGCCTATCTGCTGTATTTATTTCAAGCATTATTGGAATGGATCTTACAATCGTTGAATATTCTCTGATTTTACTGACTGCTACAATTGGAAGTATTGGTGCCGCAGGGGTTCCATCAATAGCGCTTGTAATGATGACTGTAGTTTTTACATCCATTGGAATACCAATTGAAGCAATATCAATATTGGCTGGTGTTGATAGAATATTGGATATGTTTAGAACATCTCTTAATGTTGGTGGTGACTTGTTAATAACAAAAATTGTAAATAAATTTACATAGCTTGTTATAAATCTCTAATTAGTTAAAATTAAGATGTGTTTGACCTTATAAAAAAAATTATAGACTTTTTAAATAATCTTGATAACAGAAATCCAGGTAACAATGGCAATGGTTCAAATGATCCAATTACTATTGATGCTAATCAGAAGGCGGGTTTAAAGAAAGCGGCTTTTCTTTTTCCTATAATATTATTAATTTTTGCTTTATTCTCCAGTTTTTATACAATTGATCCCGGGGAGATAGGTGTTATTCAAAGGTTTGGTAAACTTTCATCTTACTCAGAACCTGGTTTACATTTAAAGATTCCTATAGTAGATAAATTAACTATAGTTGATGTTGAAAAAGTTAGAAGAATTGAAATTGGTTTTAGGTCTGATAGGTCAAGAGTAAGCGTTGTTCAAGAATCTTTAATGATAACAAAAGATGAGAATATTGTAGATGCGCAAGCAATAATCCAGTGGAAGATTAAAGATCCAGGAAATTTTTTATTTAAAGTTTTTAATGTTAATGCAACAATTAAAGGAGCTGCGGAAGTATCATTGAGAAGCACTATAGGTAATACAATGATAGATGATGCTTTAACTACAGGTAGAGATCAAATTCAATCTAATACTAGAGAATTTCTTCAGGAACTTTTAGATTCTTACAATTCAGGAGTTGCTATTACAGATGTTAAACTTCAAATAGTTGACCCACCTGAAGAAGTTAAAGATGCTTTTAATGAAGTTGTAAGGGCGAAAGAAGACAAAGAAAAACTTATAAATAATGCGAAAGGCTATTTTGAAGATGTAATACCAAAGGCACGTGGTGAAGCAGAAAAAATGATTAGACAAGCTGAAGCATACAGAGAGCAAAGAATATCAACTGCAGAAGGAGATGTAGCTCGTTTTAACCAGATTTACTCAGAATATAGAAAAGATAAAGGTACAACAAAAACAAGAATATATCTTGAAAAAATGCAAACTATTTTACAAAAACCAAAAAAAGTTATTGGGGTTGATTCTTCTTCAGGCTCTTTAAATCTTTTACAGTTAGGGGAGGTTTTTAAAGATTAGATGAAAAAAATTATTCCAATATTGCTATTATTGTTAATTTTATCACCGTCTTTTTTATTTGTTATTGATGAAACTCAGCAAGCAATCGTTACAGAATTAGGAGAGTATAAAAGAACTATCTCCGAGCCTGGTATAGCTTTTAAAAAACCTTTTATAGAGAAAGTGACAAAATTTGATAATAGAATTCTTTTTACAGATGCTCCTCCTGGTGAATATTTAACTTTAGATAAAAAAAGGCTTGTTGTAGATTTTATAGCACGCTGGAAAATTACAGATCCACTAATATTTTTTAAATCTGTAAATAATTTATTCAGTGCTAACTCCAGGATTGAGGATATTGTTTATTCCGAAATGAGGGAAGAATTAGCAACACATAATATTAATGAAGTTATTGCTGAAAATAGAGAACTTATCATGGATGAAGTCAAAAAAGGTAGCAGTGAAAGGTTATCAGATTTTGGAATGACTTTAATTGATGTCAGGATTAAAAGAGCTGACTTGCCAAATGAAGTTCAAAGAAGTGTTTTTGATAGAATGATTGCTGAAAGATCAAGAATATCGAAAAGGTTTAGATCTGAAGGAGAAGAAGAATCTGCCAAGATTCGTGCTCAAACAGACAAAGAAAGAGAAATTATTTTAGCTGAAGCATATGCAACAAGTGAGAATATTAAAGGTGAGGGTGATAAAGTTGCAACTAAAATTTATTCAGACTCATATTCTAAAGACCCAAATTTTTACGAATTTTTAAAAAAATTAGAAACATATGAATCTATCATTGATAGTAAATCAATTATATTTCTACCAATGGATTCTGAATTATTAAATTTACTCAAGAATAAGGATTAATATTGGATACTTTTAGTCATGCCCTTTGGGGTAAGGCTCTTTTTGGCTATAGGAAATATCTTTATTTGCCTATTTTATTCGGAGCTGCTCCAGATTTAATACCTTTTATACCAAATTTAATTTATAAATTAATTAATGGAAATTTTTCTTATGGCAAGCCTTCAATAGAGTCAATTCCAGGATGGGTATTTGTTACTTATGATTTTTCTCATAGTTTAATAACTGGAATTTCATTAGTATTAATTTTATATTTTTTTGAAAAAAAAGATTTAGCATTTGCTGCTCTTGCATGGCCTTTTCATACTTTTGTAGATTCTGTTTCTCATTCCAAAGAATTTTTTGCTACAAAAATTTTTTGGCCTATTTCTGATTATCAATTTGACGGAGTATCTTGGGGTAGGCCTGAAGTTTGGTTTACTAATTTAATTTTATTGATAATTATCTTTTATTATAGAAGGCGAACTCCACTTATAATTTCATGGACACCTATGTTATCTAAATTATTTAAGAGAAAAAAAAGTTAGCTTTTACTGATTATTAATTTCCATAATTCAACTGTTACTTTAACATCCTGTATACAGTATTCTAGCATTTTGGGAGTAAACTTTTCCCAACCTTCATTGTATTCGCCTTTATGATTTCCTAATCTATAACCCCATGCATTTAGTGAATGTCTTTTTCTTAATTCCTCTGGTGTATTCTTATTTAAATCAACTTCATTTTCTATATTAGGCCATATTCTCCTTACTTCTTGAAGAGTATCAACTATTGTTCCCGAAGGGTTAAATAGATATAATTTTTGTATTGCTGGTATATCAAATCCTATTATATTATGACCAATAATAGAATTAGATCTTTCTAAAGCATTTACAGCATTATGAAAATCTTTAGTATAAGTTTGTATTTCATCTTTCTCAGTATCGTAAGTAACAATACAATGTATTTTTGTCATGGTCTTAACAAGACCATTAGTTTCTATATCAAAAATTAAAGCCATTTATCCAAAAATTGAAATCAATACACCGGCAGCTACAGCAGATCCAATAACTCCTGCAACATTAGGTCCCATTGCATGCATTAAAAGCACATTAGATGGATTTGATTCCGATCCTACTCTATTAGAGACCCTAGCTGCCATAGGTACAGCAGAAACACCTGCTGAACCAATTAAAGGATTTATAGGGTCCTTAGATAGTTTATTCATTAATTTTGCCATTAATAGTCCTGCAACAGTTCCAACAGAAAAAGCTGCTAGTCCAAGAAAAATAATTCCTAAAGTTTCAGGAACAAGAAATTTATCAGCTGCTAATTTTGACCCAACAGCAAGTCCTAAAAAAATAGTAACAATGTTTATTAATGAATTTTGTAAAGTTTCTGAAAGTCTTTCAACAACTCCTGATTCTTTAACAAAATTACCAAAACATAGGGCACCTACTAGAGGTGTTGCATCAGGCAAGGCCAATATACATAAAAATAGAACTGTTAATGGAAAAATGATTTTTTCTAGTTTATTAACTTTTCGTAATTGAACCATTTTGATTTGTCTTTCTTTTTCTGTAGTTAATGCTCTCATTATAGGTGGTTGAATTATTGGAACTAAAGCCATATATGAGTAAGCTGCAACAGCAATTGCGCCCAATAAATCTGGAGCAAGCCTAGATGCAATAAAAATTGCAGTTGGACCATCCGCTCCACCAATAATACTAATTGCCGCTGAATCTTGAAGTGAAAAATTTATAATATCTGTGTTTTGTGATAAATATACTGCTCCAACTAAAGTTCCAAAAATACCAAATTGTGCGGCTGCACCTAAAAGTGCAGTCTTTGGATTAGCTATTAAAGGTCCAAAATCTGTCATTGCACCTACACCCATAAATATGAGAATAGGAAACAAACCTGTTTCAACACCCATATTATATAAAATTCCAACGAATCCATTAGGACCAGCTATCTCAGCTATTGGAATATTGGCTAATAGTCCACCAAAACCAATGGGGATTAACAATAGTGGCTCAAAGTTTTTTGCAATTGCTAGATAAAAAAGACAAAAAGCTATAAAAATCATTATTCCACGCCCCCATGTCTGGTTAAAAATAGACATAGGACTTTTCTTACTAGCATCTAATTTACCCTCAACTGGATTTGAAAATTCGAAGACACCTGTAGATTTGTAAAGATTTTTTAATAATTGAGTTAAATTCTTTTTCTCATAAGTCTCATCTTTTTTGTTAATTTCATCACTGTAAGAATTTAATGATGAAATGAAAACAAATGATAAAAAAAATAATGACAATATAAATATTTTTCTTAATATCATACTAATGTAAATACACCTTGACCCTCTTCAACATTTTGACCTTTAGCAACATCAATTGAACTAACTTTACCGTCTGAACCAGCTTTTACCTCAATTTCCATTTTCATCGATTCTAGAATCATAACAGTTTGATCTGAAGATACATTATCGCCTGGATTTGAAAGGATTTTTGTTACAACTCCATTAACTGGCGCCGGTACTTGTTTCCCATCCCCAGATGATATTGGAGCTTCATTTTTAACATTAGTTTCTTCAGATTTATTGGTAGCAACTATGTTTACATCTTCGCCTTTAGCAACTTGAACATTAAATTTTTCTCCATTTAATACAATTGTATAGGATTCAACTCTATCATCTGATGTTTCAGAAGGTTTAGTTGTTGTTGACTGTGCTTCATCTTGAACATTTTTTCTAACATTTACAGTAGCTTCACCTTTTAAGAATTCTATACCTTTATCATTACAGGCTGCAGCAATAAATATGTTTTCATCATTTATTTCTATACCTTCATGTTTAAGAACACCTGTCCAATAAGAAATACTTTTCTTTTCATCTCTATCCGCTATGTCTAGAGGATTTTCTTTTGTTGGATCAAGTTTAAGTTGCTCAGAGGCTAGTGCAACTATTTCTGAATCTGGCTCAGTAGGAGTTTTACCAAAATATCCTAAAACCATTTTTCCATATCCATCAGCAATTTTCTTCCACTTCCCAAACATTACATTTGCAAAAGCCTGCTGCCAATAAAATTGTGAAACAGGTGTTACAGAAGTTCCATAACCCCCTTTTTCAACAACTTCTCCCATGGCGTCTATCACTTGTGGAAATTTTTCCAAAATATTATTGTCTCTCATCATTTGTGTATTAGCTGTAAGAGCACCACCAGGCATTGGTGAAAAAGGAATCAAAGGAGAAACTTTTTGAGCTTCACCAGGGAAGTAATATTCTTTTAACCTATCAATCAAAACTTCTCTATATTTTAAAATTTTATTATTTTCTAAATCACCTAAATTATATTCTGTGTTTTTTGTTGCATGTAACATTGTTAAAATATCTGGTTGACTTGTTCCTCCAGATAAAGGATCTAGTGCAGTATCAATACCATCTGCTCCCGCATCTAAAGCGGCCAAATAACACGCAACACTTACACCTGCAGTTTCGTGTGTATGAAATCTAATGTGAGCATCTTTTGATAATAACTCTCTAGCCATTTTAACAGTTTCATAAACTTTCTTTGGATGAGATGTTCCACTTGCATCTTTAAAACACAATGAATTAAATTTCATTCCAGAATCTAAAATTTGTCTTAATATACTTTCATAAAAATCAACGGTATGAGCTCCTACACAACCCGGAGGTAAATCCATCATAGTTATAACAGCCTCGTGTTGTAATCCATGTTTGTTGACACACTCTGCACTATATTCAAGATTTGATACGTCATTTAAAGCATCAAAGTTTCTAATTGTTGTAGTACCGTGTTTTTTAAACATTTTTGCATGTAAATCTACTATTTCACGACTACCGGTATCAAGAGCTACGGTATTTATACCACGGGATAGTGTTTGCAAATTAGCATTAGGACCAACAACATCTCTAAATTTATCCATCATATCAAAAGCATTTTCATTTAAATAAAAAAACAAGCTCTGAAATCTGGCTCCACCACCAAATTCAAAATGAGTAATTCCAGCTTTAGCAGCTTCTTCTACTGCAGGCATGAAATCCTCCATTAAAACTCTTCCACCAAAAACGGATTGAAAACCATCCCTAAAAGTTGTATCCATTATATCTATATATTTTTTGCTCATAATGTTAAATATCACTTATAGTTCTTAAATTAATTGTTTTGCTTAAACTTTTTTATGGCTGCAGCTATAACCGCAATTTTTCTTTGTCCAAGAGAATTATTGTTGTTATTTTTATTCTCTTTATTATCAGTGTCAAAATTTGCATTAATTTTAGCAACAATGAATGCTTGAACTTTAAGAACTACTATCATAATTAATAGGAATGAAAAAACAGTAATCATTCCTAAGATCATGAAATTTATTGATTCACTAATCAATGTGAAAACTCCTTCTTTTAATCTTAAAATTAACCATAGATATTGTAGTAAAAAAATCACAGAAAAACAAACAAAAAAAAAGGCTTATATCTAAAATCAGGAGGAGACGATTTAATAGAATACAAGCCCTATATTTTATTTTTAAAATAAAAAAATTATAATGTCAAAGAAAAAATATTAAAATAGATTTAAAACTTTGACATAACTTAAATAATATAACTAAAATTTCTATATATCGTATTTAATTAATAAAATAATACAATATATAGATTTGAAAAAAATCATTAATTTAGGATATTTAGATATTTTAAAATTAAAAATTGACAAAGTTAAAAATATATAAAATAATAGCTGTCGATGAGTAACAAAGATAAAGAAAACCAAGCTAAGAATTTATTAGCAAATCAAATTAGAAGATTAGATTATTTTAAAGTTTTTGTTGATTCAACAATGTTTAAAATTGCTTACCGAATAGTCAATGAAAAAATTGAAGAACAATTAAATGTTACAGAGAGCCCATCTGTTACATTTACTATTCAATCTTTAATAGCTAAACATTAATTTATTGCTTTAGATACAATAACAACCGCAAGGATTTCAACTAATAAAAAATATAAAGCCGATTCAAGATTTATTCCTACACCAGAGGATGTAAAAATTCTTGAAATTGTTACTGCAGGATTTGCAAAACATGTTGACGTAGTGAAAAATGTCGCAGCAAAAATATATGATGCAACAACCTGTGGAACTTTTTCAGGAAAAAATTTATCAGAATGAATTATAGCTACTAATAATCCACTTGTTGCTAAAAATTCAGATAATAATATTCCATTGGTGGATCTGGATATAGGAGAAATTTCAAAGCTACCCGTACCAAAGGTTATATGAGCAAAAAATATTGCTGATATAGCTCCAAGAATTTGTAAAAAAGAATAAGAAATAAAATCATTTAAGCTTATGTTTTTTCTTAAATACATCATAAGACTAACAGCAGGATTAAAATGAGCACCAGATACTTTTGAAAATATAGTGATATTCGACAATAGTACCAATGCTACAACAAGCGCTATACATAATAATTGAATAAAGGGAGGGGCTCCAAATGAATCTACCATTAAATGAGTTCCAATAATTGATAATACTAAAAGAAAAGTTCCATAAAGTTCTGCTATATATTTATTCATGGTTATTAGTTTAACAAAAAAGAATCGAATATAATACTATTTAGATGAAAATATTAAAAATTATTTTTATCTCTGATTTTCATTTAATCAAAGATAATAGCTTTTTAGGTATAGACACTTTTAAATCATTAGAAGGGGTCATTGTTCATATTTTAAAAAATCAAAATAATTATAAATATATTTTTTCATTAGGTGATTTTGTTCAGGATCAAAAGGATGAAAGTTTTAAATTTTTAAATGATCAACTATCTAATTTAAATGCTAAAAAAATCTTTATAAGAGGAAATCATGATACTCGTAATAAATTACCAATTAAAGATTTTAAAGAAAAAAATAATAAAATTGTAGTAAACAATTGGGCAATTTTACAACTTACATCCTATAAACAAAACAAAATTTATGGAGAAGTTACTAAAACGGATCTAGAAGAAGTGAAGAACTTCTTTCAAAATAACAGAAATCTTAACGGACTTTTATATATGCACCATAATTTATTTAAAACAGATTCACCGTGGTTAGACATTCACATAACTAAAAATTTTCAATATATTAGAAATGAGTTGTCTAAGATAGAAAATTTAAAATTAGTTATAAGTGGTCATGTTCATCAATTTACTAAAAATATAATTAATGGAACAACATTTATTACAATTCCTTCAACTAGCGCACAGTTTAAGAGTTCCACCGAGAACTTTACATTAGATTCAATTAATCCAGGGTATATGACATTTGATCTAAAAGAAGATGGAAATTTTAATTTTAAAACATTCAGAATATCAGGCTTTTATGGAGATATTGAAATGAATCCAAAGCCTTATTAATTACTTATATCCTGAACAAGAAATGATTATTATCATTAATGTTACAAATAAGGGTAAAAATCTCATATAATTAACTTATATTATAAATTGATTTTAACAATAGGTTTTTTGAAATGTTGATAAAGATAATAAGCATCTCTCTTTTGATTTATTTGGTTTCTTGTATTTTAATGTTCTTATTTCAAAGGAGTTTTATATATTTTCCAAAAATTAATAATATTACCAACAGTGAACTTATTAATAATGAGAACGAGATAATTTTTATCAAAACTGATAAATATAATCTTAAATCATGGTATTTTAATTCAAAACAAAATCCCTACACTATAATTTTTTTTCATGGTAATGCTGGAGATTTAGAATTAAGAGCTTATAAGGCTAATGCTTTTAGAGAATTAGGTTTTAACTATTTAATCTTTTCATATAGAGGGTTTAATTCCAATCCAGGAAAACCAAATGAAAAAAATATCTATCTTGATGCCCAAAAAGCCATCGACTGGCTTAAAAATAATATTCCAGATAGTAAAATTATTGTTTATGGAGAATCACTTGGTACAGGCGTCGCTGTAGAAATTGCGAAAAATAATAATATTTCAGGACTAATATTGGAATCTCCATTTACATCTTTAATTGATATGGGCAAAATCCAATTCCCATTCCTCCCTGTTAAAATTATTTTAAAAGATAAGTTTGATAATCAGTCCAAAATTGCAGAAGTTGAATGCCCAATACTGTTTATGCATGGTCAAGATGATAATGTCGTACCTTTTTATATGAGTCAGAATTTGATTAAAAGATCAAAAACAAAAACAAATTTTTACTCTCCCGTTAATGATGGTCATATGATGGAATTTAATGATGAATTGAAAAGAAAAATAAAGTCTTTTATCTTATCTTTAAATTAAGTATGTTTAAGACCCTCAATCATATATATATAACCTGTTTGAACAGTAATAATTGCTGAAACCCATAAACTTATTATTCCAATTGATTCTCCATATCCAAAAAGAAATATATTTCCAGGTTCACCAGATAAGAGTACTGATATCGCAAACATTTGTATAAAAGTTTTTACTTTTGATAAATTTGAGACAGGCAATGAAATTTGTAATTTTGCTAAAAATTCACGTAGTCCTGATACTAAAACTTCTCTGGCAATAATGATAATTGCGGCGTATAGATTGTAATCATCAATTGTTTTGTTGTGTACCATCAAAACTAAGGCAACAGTTACAATAATCTTATCCGCAACTGGATCCAACAAACTTCCTAATTTTGATTCTTCATTAAAAGACCTAGCTAATTTACCATCTAGATAATCTGTAAAAGCTGCTAAAACAAAAATAAAACATGAAAACCACTCACCATTTGGGGATGGTAAAAAAAATACAAATACAAAAAAAGGAATTATAACTATTCTGAAATAAGTCAGGGATATTGGTATTTTTGATTTCACATCAAAATATTAACATTGTATTAACAACTTTTGACGAATTTTTTTTCTTTGATATAGTAAATATTGAAGTTTTTAATCAAAAAGGTGGTTCTTTTATGTTTAAATCTTATTTTTTTCTATTTTTTCTATTTACATCATCAGTTTTTTCTCAAGAAATTGTCAATTTATATACTTCAAGACATTACGACTCTGATATAGAACTATATGATAAGTTTGAAGAAAAAACTGGAATAAAAGTTAATTATGTTTCTGGTAAAGGTAAAGCATTAATTCAAAGAATAAAGTCTGAGGGCCTTAATTGTCCTGCGGATATTTTTATTACTGTTGATGCAGGGAACTTGTGGAGAATTCAAAAAGATAATCTATTTCAAAAGATAAAATCTAATAAGATTAAAAAAATACTAGATTCAAAGTATGTCGATTCTAATGGTAATTGGATAGGATTAGCAAAAAGATACAGAGTTATAGTTTATAATCCTGAAAAAATAGATAGTCTTAGAATGAGTAAAATAAATTACGAAGATCTAGCATCTGATGAATTTAAAAATAGAATTGTAATAAGAAGTTCTTCAAATATCTATAATCAATCATTATTATCTTCTTTAATTTATCATAATGGGGAAAATTATACTAAAAAGTGGCTGTTAAACTTTGTAGGTAATTTTGCCAGAAAACCACAGGGCAATGATAGGGCCCAAATTATGGCAGTTGCAAATGGTGAAGCTGATATTGCAATTGTAAACCATTATTATATTGGGATTATGCTTTCCGGAAAAGCTGGTCAGAAGCAAAGAGAATCAGCATTAAAAGTAAAAGTTGCATTTCCAAATCAACAGAATAGAGGCACAATGGTAAATGTAAGTGGAGGTGGAATTTTAAAGAATTCTCCAAATTATAAAAATGCAATCAAATTTTTAGAGTTTTTACTTGAAGAGGAGTCACAAAGACATATTGTTTCAAATACTTATGAATATCCTATAATAGATGATTTAGACCCAAGTCCGATTATTAAAAAATTAGGATCAAATATTGTTGAAGATTCATTACCTGTTGAGGTACTTGGAGAAATGAATCCAAAAGCCGTAAAGATGATGGATGTAGCTGGCTGGAGATAAATTAGATAAATTCTACTCTTATCAATATGGGATTTTATTTATAGATATTATTCACATATCCTTTATTCTTTTTTGATGGGAAATCGTCTGGGTGTTCTTTCAATTTCACTTTTTGCATTACTATTCTCAATCCCGATATTAATTATATTGTTAAGTCTTTTTAATGAATATTCTGAAAATTGGTTTCATATTTATAATACAGTCCTAAGTGAATATGTCTTAAACTCTTTTATACTTTTCTTTGGAGTTTCTGTAGGTGTATTTATTTTAGGTGTACCAACTGCATGGATTGTTGCAACCAGTGATTTTAAATTCAAAAAAATTATTTCTTGTGCATTAGTTCTACCTTTTGCTGTTCCACCCTATATAATGGCATACTCTTTTACAGGTCTTTTCGATAGTTATGGGACAGCAAATGAGCTAATTAGAACAGCCTTTGATACTGCTGATAATTATGTTTTTTTTCCATCTATAAGAAATATCGGTGGTGCAATTATTGTCTTTTCTTTAACTCTATATCCGTATATATACTTAATCTCATATAATGCTTTTTTAAATCAATCAAGGGATATTTTTGATGTTTCTCGTACACTGGGACTATCAAAAATAAAAACTTTTTTTAAAATTGGAATTCCTATAACACGTCCTGCTATTGTTGCAGGATTAATGATTGTAGCTATGGAAACTTTATCAGATTTTGGAGCGGTAGAACATTTTGCTGTACCAACTTTTACTACAGGGATATTTAGAGCTTGGTTTGGATTGTATGATCTGACAACTGCAAAACAGCTCGCAGCAAATTTATTTATTATATTTTTAGTTCTTATTGCTATTGAAAAATTCTCAAGAAGAAAGATAAACTATATTAACAACTCAATAAGTAATAAAAATTTAACCATAACAAAATTGAAAGGAAAATGGGAAAGTGTTGCAATCGCTATTTGTTTAATTCCTATTATTTTTGGGTTTTTAATTCCATCTTCGCAACTTTTATATTGGACAATTAATTATAAATTGTCTTTTTTTGATCAGAATTTACTATATACAATTTTTAATTCTGTTTATTTAGCATTGATTTCTGGTTTGTTTTGTATTGTTATTGGTACATTGATAAATTATTTGCTTAGAATTAATAAATCTAAATTTTTAAGTTTATTAAATAACATTATAACATCAGGATATGGAATTCCTGGAATAGTCTTGTCAGTTGGTATTCTAAATTTTTTCTTATTTTTAGATGAATCCTTAAATGTTTTTCTAATAGGAACAGTCCTTGGTTTGATTTTCGCTTATTCAATTAAATTTTATGCTTTACCAAACTCGAGTATACAATCAGGTTTGAAAAAAATTTCAGTAAATTTAGATGATGTCACAAAAACAATGGGATACAACAAAATTAAATTATTATTAAAAGTTCATGTCCCTCTTCTGAGGAACAGTTATTTAACGGGAATTTTAATATTTATGATTGACGTAATCAAAGAGCTACCCATGACTCTTATATTAAGGCCTTTTAATTTTAACACACTTTCAGTTTCTGCTTATACATATGCAGCTGATGAAAGAATGGTTGAAGCAGCGGCACCATCTATAGCAATCATCATGGTATGCTTAATACCTATATTTTTTGTTTTTAAATCAATTAAGGAAACAACTGATGAGTAATTTAAAAATATCTCAAATTTCTTTTTCATACTCTGATAAAACAATTTTAAAAAATTTATCGCTCCAATTAAACAAGGGCGAAATTACTTGTTTAATTGGAGAATCTGGTTCTGGGAAAACAACTTTATTAAGAATTATTTCTGGCTTAGATAGGCAAGATAGTGGGATAATTTCGTATGGAAATGAAACAATTGCTGATGATAAAATTTTTACAGAAACCCATTTAAGAAATATTGGATTGGTAGTCCAAGAAAGAGCTCTATTTCCCCATTTAAATATTATTGAGAATATTTGCTTTGGACTTAATAGTTCTAAGAGAGAAAAGATTAAGCGGGGTAGAGAGTTAATGGATAAATTTAATATATTAAAATATGAAAGTTTTTTCCCCCATCAAATTTCAAGTGGAGAACAGCAAAGAGTGGCACTTGCAAGAGCATTAGCTCCTTCACCCAGAGTTATTTTAATGGATGAGCCATTTAGTTCATTAGATAGAGCATTAAAATTTTCTTTAAGAAATGAAACTAAACAAATTTTAAAAAATGAGAATATAACTGCTTTATTAGTATCTCATGACTTTAACGATGCACTTGAGGTTGCAGATAAACTAGCAATAATTCATGAAGGATCAATTATTCAGGTTGGTGAACCTAGAAATGTTGTACTTAATCCAATTAACAAATATATAAAGAAACAATTTGTTTGTGAAACTGGAGATATATTATATTGGAAATCAATTATAAACAGTGAAAAATAAAATCAATTATTTATTAAATACACTTTATTTTAATAGAATCTATATATTTATTCCTAAAAAATTAAATATTTCTTGATAATTTATTGCAAAATATATAGTGAAAAAAATAAAAAATAGCATAATCCATATAACTTTCATATTAAACCATTTGTTTTATTCAGTATATCAGTTTTTATAAGTTTATGAGTGATTTGTTAAGAAATAATATTAGAGATTATATTCTCTGCACAGAATGTCAAAAAGAATATGAGTCAGGTATGACAGACTCTTCATCTTTACAAGATTATTCTAAGTTAGATGTTGGATTTACTGATATCGGTATTCAGGTTTGGTGCAAAAGACACCAAACCAATGTATGTCATGTTGATTTTGATGATAATGAATTAAATGCTGATTTTAGATGTATAATTGCATCTTCATCAACTGATGTATCAAGCTAAATTAGTTTAATACTAAATTGCCTTTCATTATTCCCCAATGTCCAGGATAACTACACCAAAAAACGTAAGTTTGACCAGAGTTTAGCTTAGACGTAGATATTTTTAAATCGTAAGTTTCATTTGGACCTAAAAATGGTGTTTTTCCAATAACCATAGGTGTCGAAGGTAAGAAACCTTCATCCATGCCATTTGAGGGATCAACCATATTTGTTAAAGCATCAAAATCAGAATCTTTAGAAACAACTACATTATGACCTGCAATCTCTTTTGCGAGATTACTTGTATTTTTAAATTTAATTGTGATATCACTGCATGAAGAACTAAAGTTTAATTGCGTACTAGAAAATTGCATCATGTTGTTACCTTCTAGGGAAATCGAACAATCTGCAGAAAAAGAATTTAGGGTTAAAGTTACGAGAAAAATCGCAAAGATAGGTGTTAAAATAAGGTTTTTCATTATAATCTCCTGTTTTAACTAACTTTCTTGTCTATCGCTTGATTTTTCACTGCAAGATGATGCTTTATCGCCATAAGAATTTTCAGAACAAGAATCTGATTTCTTATCATGACCGCCACTACAATGACCAGCAAATGACACGTTTGTTAGTGTAAAAGATAAAAAAATTGTAAATATTATTAAAATTCTCATACATATAATTTAACTGAAATAGATTTTTTTACTAATAATATGTTTATGTCCAGAAAAAATGTATTTATTTAATAAAAAACCTTGACATAAAATGATTATTACTTATATTCGTAATAAGAGGTATATAATGAGAAGAAAAGTCCAGAGAAGCAAGGCTGAATATCTTAAACTGTATGACCAACACATGAAGCCAATGTCCCCGTTAGTCAATGCATTAGGTTCTTACTTTGCTGTGTTGTTTGTGACAGTTTTTCTTGTTTACTCCTTTGTTATGTAGTTTTTCATATATAATCATTGGATGAGCTTTATAGAAGTTAAGCAAATCGATAAATCAGTGGAGGTTTCTTTTGCAAGAAGCCCTGTTAATGCACTAAACCTCCCCTTGCTTACTGAATTACATAACTTTTTAGATAACATTCCTGCTAATACTAATCTTATAATTTTTTCAGGTGGAAACAGTAAATTCTTTTCTTTTGGTTTAGACATTCCTGAATTATTAGAAAAGAATAGAGATGAGGTCAAGGGAATAATCATTTCACTTTTGAATTTGTGCAAAAAAATATATTTGCTAGATCAGATAACGATAGCAAAAATTAATGGCCATGCAACTGGTGGAGGTTGCATGATTGCTTTAAGCACAGACTTTAGGTTTATGATTAATAATAAATCCAAGATTGCATTAAATGAAATTAATATTGGGTTATCATTGTTTGAATCTACAATTGAAATTTTAAAAGAAGTTGTTGGAAATAAAAATGCAAAAGAAATATTACTGGGCGGAAAACTTCTAAATGTTGATCAAGCAATAAATTTATCTCTAGTCGATACCAAATATGATGATGAGAATTTTTTTTCTAATATTATCGAAGATTTTTCAAAGAAAGATCTGAATATTATAAAGGATATGAAAGATAAAATTAGGTCGAAAAATAAGTCAGCCTTAATCGATCAAGATGATTCCATAGAAAAGTTCTTAGATATTTTTTATATAAATGAAACCCAAGAAAAACTTAAAAAAATTAAAATTAAGAAATAGTCTTATTCAAAAATAAACTGCGTACATCTCATAATAGCCACTTTTTTATTACTGTTCGCATTACTCACTGTTGAGTCCCAAACTTGTGTGGTTCTCCCTTTATGAATCAATATAGCTTCACAAATTAGTTCATCATTAATCTTCGCTGCGCTTATAAAATTTGTCTTTAGTTCAATAGTTGTAAAATTTTGATTTGTATCAATATTTAAAAAAGTTGCTATACCACAAGCAGTATCAGCTAGAGAAGTTATAGCTCCGCCATGAATATATCCATTTGGAGCTTTCAACTTTTTTTTTGCAATCATCTTTAATTTAATTTTTTCTTTATTTGTTATATCTTCAAGTTCTATTCCTAATTCTTCTATAAAATTATCTTTGAGCATTTTGTTTATCCAATCTGACATAATTCACACCTTATAAAAAATTAAACTGGTAATTAGTATTGCTATCAGTATTGTCCAAAATATTGTGAAAATTGCTAATCCACTTTTTGCCTCTTCTCTTTCCATATAAGTTCTTCCTCTAAACCCTTGATATAAGAATGCAAGACTTCCACTTATTTGAACACAAACTGTATTTATTAAAAGTAAAATTAATGCACCAGCAGCTAATTCTATTTTTTCATTTGCTAATAAAATAGCAAAGCTAGCAGCAGGAGGGAGAAGTGCCACAGATACCATAACTCCAACTAAAGATGCTGATATACCTGTAGTCATTGAAAGTGCTGCAGCAGCACCAGATGCTAATGCAAGAACTATATCTCCAATTCCAACTTGCGTTCTTGATATTATTTCGTCACTTAAGAAATTAATATTTGTAAAAAAAGAAATTGAAAATGTTACGCATAATGTAAGTAATATGCCCATTAAAAGAGATTTTAATGATGATATTATTAATTTTTTTGATCCAATTGTAGCAGCAAAGGATAAAGCCAGATTAGGACCTAGCAAAGGCGCTATAACCATTGCTCCTACTACAACAGCAATATTATCTTCTGATAGACCAATAGTTGCAACTATAGATGAGAGGATAACCATAAACACGTAATTCAGATTGAAGTTAACGCCTTTAGTAACTTGTTCAAATAATTCTTCACGAGTAGTTTTAGATGATATTTCAGATCCAGTATCTTTTGATTCCTGAAGTCGAGGTATTGATGCATCAACAGGCAATATTAGAATTTTAGCTTTCTTATCATTTTCAAAAAGAACTTGTATGCTATCAATTAAAGATTGTCTTGTATCATCTGCGACAACCATTGTAAATATTTGACGACCATCTTCAAGTTCAGAGGACCACCAATAATCTATTGCACCTTGTTTTTCTGCAATAGTTATTAAAATACGTTTATATTTTTTGTCGGCAATTACTTCGCAAATCCTCATATGTTATTAAATAATACACATTTTATTAATTAAGTTTAAATTTTTATAAATTTGAAAGCCAGACCGTTTGATAGGGCTTTAAGTGTAAATAATTATCATCAAATTCTAAACTATCCTCAGAGATGAGATCTTTCCATTGACCGCTGATTTTTATATTTAAGTCAATTAATGATAAGGAATGGTATTTGTTTGATACGTTACTAAGGCAAAAAATTGTTTGTTCTCTATCGGTTGATTGTCTATAAAATCCAAATATTTTTTTATTAAGCTGTAAAGTGAATTGGCTAGCATTTGGATGAAATGCCTTTTGGTTCTTTCTAATAGAAATAAGTCTTTTTAATGCATTAAACTTTCTATAATTATGGGAATTTTTATCATCCATAATTGATGATAATTCATCTTTTTTCCATTTGAATCTGTTAATGGATCTATTCATTTTAGTTTTTTCTAAACCTATATAGTCATTTTTAGTTCCTACAAGTGCATTAAAATATATTGCTGGAACTCCTTCTAAAGAGAGCATAATGGCATGGGCACACATAAATCTTTCGAGTGAGAATTCGTCAAAACCATCCTTATCTCCTGATAGTGCATCAACAACAGTTATATTCATTTCGTATGCTGCTAACTTTCCCTGTGGTGTTTTCCTTGAAGAAATTTTACCCCCCAGTTTTACAATTGAACTCACTAAGAGATCAAGTTCTTTTTGATTTAAAATTCCTTCAGCTGGTCTAAGTCCAATTCCGTCATGTGAAGAAATAAAGTTTAAATATGCTGTACCATTTTGTGAAGGTGGCATTGTCATTGACCATTGGACAAGCCTTGTACAATCCCCGGTAATCATTGTATATATCAATATAGGGGGTAGAGAAAAATTATAAATCCAATGGGCTTCATTAGAATTTCCAAAATATGTTAAATTTTCCCTTTTTAGGATATTAGTCTCTGTTAAAATTACAATGTCGTCATAGCAATGATCAATTAGGGTCCTAAATAATCTAATAATTTCATGGGTTTGGTTTAAATTGATACATCTTGTACCTTTTTGTTTCCAAATGAAGGCAATTGCATCGAGTCTAAAAAGTTTAACACCATTATCTAAATAAAATTTAATAATTGATACAAATTCTTTTAGTACCTCCGGATTAGAAAAATCAAAATCTATCTGATCATGACCAAATGTACACCAAACACTTTTATCTACACCATTTATTTTTACAGGTTTTTTAATATCATTTGCACGAGGCCTAAACACTTTGTTTAAATCAATTTTATTGTCAACAACAAGAAAATAGTCTTTACCTTTACCTTTGTCCTTTAAAAAATTTTTGAACCACTCGCTTTGACTGGAAATATGATTTATAACAAGGTCGCTCATTAGTTTAAAATCTGTTGATATTTTTTTTATATCTTTCCAATCACCAAGCTTCTTATCAACTTCATAATAGTCCATAACAGCAAAGCCATCATCGGAACTAAAAGGAAAGAATGGCAGAATATGAACTATAGTGAATAAATCTTTATAGTGTTTACTTGCAAAATTTCCTAATGTTTTAAGAGGTTCTTGTCCCGGAGAGTTGATTGAATTTCCATAAGCTATCAACATAATATCATCTTCTGACCATAGGTTTTTTCCTATTTCAGGTTGTTTAAACTTCTTATTTTTTCCAATAATGTTTATGAGCTCTTTGGCAAATACATCTATTTTTTTATTTATATTAATCCCTTTATAAATTCTTTTTAAATGCAGTGTCACCTCCGCTTCAAAATCTTTATCCATTAATTATAATATTCCACAGCTTTTTTTAATTTTTTTAGAAAATCGGGTTTTGCACTCTCAACTCTATTCCATGTAGGGATGAAAGGAGTATCTAATGGTAAGTCTAAATATATCTCACCAGCTTTCATTATGTTCTCGGAGAATACATCTACGGCTTTTTCTTCAGTATGCTCATCGTAAAGAATATTATTCATGATTGCATCTTTTTTATAGATTTCGACATAATCTAGGGCTGTCCTTAAATATGTAGCTTTTAGGGTTCTGAATGTCTCTAGTGAAAAAATATGTCCTTGGGTTGCTAGTTTTCTAATAAAAGTTTTTGATATATCAATTGACATTTTTGACAATCCTTTGTTTATATCATTGTCTGAGAGATCTTGGTGTTTGTGTTCATATTTATCAGCTATATCGATTTGACAAATTTTACTATTTCTATAATTTCTATGCATTTCAGAGAGGATGCCTATTTCAAGACCCCAGTCGCTAGGTATTTTTAAATCTCTTAAAATTCTTTTTCTAAACGAACATTCTCCAGCCAATGGATATCTAAATGAATCCATAAAATCTAAATACTCATTTTCACCTATAATTTTTTTAAGAGATTTAATCAATGGAGTTACTAACAGTCTAGAAGCTCTTCCACTCATTTTATTTCCATAGACTCTAGGGTAATATCCTTTACAAAACTCAAAATTCAAATTGGGATTAACTATAGGGTAAATAAGCTTTGATAAAATATCCGATGTGTACGTGACAATATCACAATCATGAATTGCTATTGCTTCAGCTTTATCTGTTGATATAGAATATCCAAGACAATACCAAACATTCCTTCCCTTGCCAAACTCTTTAGGTGCGAGATTTATATTTTCAAGTTCAGAATTTAATTTTAGTAGTTTTGGTCCATCATTCCATAATATAGTATGAGGAATCTTAAGGCTTTTAAAAAATTTTTTAGAATATTTAAATTCATTTTCATTTGCCTGATCAAGACCAATTATTACTTCACTGATATAGTTTACTTTATTAAGTTCCGAAATTATTTTTTTAAGAGCAGGTCTTTTTAATTCCGAAAACAAAGAAGGAAGAATTAAATGAATAGGCCTTTTTTTAGAAAACTTTTTCAATTCCTCTTCTATAGTTTTTTTAGATAAATTGTTAAAATTATGTAGTGTTGTTATTATTCCGTTTTGATGAAAATCCGACATTATTCATACACATAATCAGCAAACTCTCCTATAGACATTAGAGCTTCCTTCCAGCCTAATGGTGCTTCTTTTTTTGATCGAAATACTGATTCTCCATTAAAATTTATATAATTCTTATTTGGTAGTTTAATAATACAAGAAAAATCTGTTCTATTTAACATAGGTATATCATTTTTGCTATCACCCAAAGAAATTGTCTTATTTACATTAATATTAGATGATTTCATAAATTTTAATAATTTATTTATTGCGATACCTTTATCTCCTTTCCCCTTTAGATGCAAGAATCGTGCCCCTTCAAGGAGTGATAAATCTTTTTTATTTAAAAGCATTTTGAATTTATTAAGATTTTTTTTTGATGAGTCCCAAATAATTAATTCACTAAAATCTCTTTTTTTAATATCTTTTAGATTTTTTATACTCAAACCAGATAAATCTGCTAAGTCTGTATTTTTTATTTTACTGGTTGTTCTATATAGATTTTTATAATTTTGAAAATCTTTTGAATTAAGCACCTTATTGATACTTTTTTTATTTTTCGAAGAATATATTAATTCGAAATCGTTTATTTTTATTTTGCCAGAATAGTCAAATTTTTTTGGAAAATATATTGCACTACCGCTTTCAACTATAAATGGAGTAAGATATTTAATTTCATTTAAAAACTTTAAGACTTCATCTTTAGTTTTACTTGTATTGGGAATAATTAAAATTTTCTTAGTTATTATTTTTTTTATAAATGAAACGATTGGTTTATAAGAGAAAGTTTCATAATTAAGAAGAGTTCCATCTAAATCAGTAATTATCAAATATCTTAAATCAGTCATAGATTAGATTTTCCAAGATTTCCTCAATAGTTTGATTTTTTTCTTTTATTGTTTTCTTTTTTGAGCCTTTTTTTGAACTAATATTCTTTCTATAATAGCTATCTGTTAAAGATTCAATTATATTTTCAATAGTTTTATTTTGGACTTTATTCTTCTTTACATTATTTTTGTTGCTATCATCACCAAGATAATTTCTAGTCATTAAATATTCTGCAATTGCTTCTCTTATTACATCAGATAGATTTCTACCTTCTTTTTTAGATATTCTATTTAATTTATTATATATAGATTTGTCTATTCTTAAATGAAATTGATAATCACGTCCCATAGTTAAATTATATACCAAAATGGTAGATATACCAAGTGGGTACATATAATTTTTAAAAATCAAAAAAAATCTATTGAATTAAAATAAAAAATATTTAATATTTTTATATAACCATCGAGCAAGATTTCACCCCCTTGAGTGCGACTTGTTTGAAGTCTTGCTCGAAAGTCTATTTATAAACTTTTTCTAAAAAATCTAGCATCTTTTTTTCATCTATTCTTCCTGTATTTACATTTCTTGGACTTGGATGATAACAACCAAACAAAACCTTTTTATCAGGCATTATATAAGAAGCACCATGACCAAAAGAAATATCTTTAACTTTAAATTCATAATATTTTTTATAAAATTTAATACATGCATCAAAGGCTATTTTGCCTAATGCTATAATTCTTTTAGATCTTTTTAAATTCTTCATTTCTTCACCAAAATAATCAAAACAATTAAATAATTCTTTACTAGTTGGCTTATCACCAGGTGGTACACATTTTAATGCAGTAGTTATATATGTATTTTTTAGCTTTAAACCATCTTCTAAATTTATAGAGTTTGGTAGATTACTAACTCCTTTTTTGTGTAGACATCTATATAGAAATTCAGCAGATTTATCACCAGTAAAAACCCTTCCTGTCCTATTTCCACCATGTGCCGCTGGAGCAAGTCCAACTATGATAGTCTCTGCTTTTAAATCACCAAAGCCAGTTACAGGTTTTCCCCAATATTCTTCATCAATGTATTGCTTTCTTTTTTCTTTTGCTACTTTTTCCCTAAACTCTACAAGTCTTGAGCAATTATGACACTTTATTATTTTGCTATTAATTTTCATTTTTAATCATCTAATAGTGTTCTTGCTATGCTTTCAACAATCCATTGTGCTACATAAAAGTCATTTTCTATTCCTAAATCATTATAGGACTTTGGACTAGGGTATGATTCAGAACATTTTTCATCTCTACTTGTTATTAGCTCTCTATATTGAGATTCAATATTGCCATTTTTACTTGATGAGAAACTAACATCACTTTTGTACATATGTGAGGAACAATACATTCTAGTATTTCTATACTCTAGGCATTTAAATTTTTTATAATTAAAATCTACACACTTATCATAGTCATAACTTCTTGAATCACTTTCGGTATACCTATCATTAATATATATTTTGGCTAGTAGTGAATCCATTTCTATCACATTGCTCTCTACAAAAGAAAAATTAACATCTGGCATTGATTTTTTCATTAAATTAAATACATAAGGTTCAAATTTCTGTGATTCTGATCCATCAATAAAAATTTTGATATCACCTTCAAGAAAGTTAATTTGTCCTTTTTGAGTCTCTAGAATAGAGTTGTTCGCAGAGGAGCAGGAGAAAAATAGAAAGGCTATTAATAAAAGTATACTAATGTTTTTCATTTTTAATGTGTATAATTATATATAAATGAAATCAATTTTTTTATTTTTTTTTATCTTTTTTAATTTCATTTCATTAACTGTCAATTCTAGAGAAATTGAAATAAAGTCCTCTTATACCATGAGTTACGAACCTGGTTTTTTCTTTAAGAAGCCTAAATCAGAAGATATTGATAAGGCTTTGTTAAAAATCAAAGAAAACATGTGGCAATCATATACATCTAGTTTTAGTGATGCAAAAATGAAACAATATCTGAGAGTTGAAAGTCAAATAGTTCCAGAAATTGATAAATTTTTTACATCTCTTTCTGTTGTTGATGTTAATGTGAAAAGTGAGTTAAAAACTTTTACCGTCTATGCTAGAGGAAAGATTAATGATACTGCTGTAAATGCTAGACTAAGCTTTCTATCAAAAGCCGGTCAAACAGCGTCAGGAAACGGTAGTCCATTTACTTTTATATTTATTTCAAAGCAAGCTGAGAAGGTTATAGATTTTAAAAATTTAAATTTTAATAATCAATATGTTGAAAGAAAATCCGCTGACTATTCTTTTAAAGCTTCAAATCCAAGTTTTATAGATACAGCAATTACAAATATCCTATCAACTGCTGGCTTTGAGGTCATTTCTTATTCTGATATTGTAATTCAGTGTGGTGGGCCAGAATTAAGTGAAATATCACAGAATATTGTGGAAAATGAATCTATGACATCTGATGTAAGACGTGAAGTAATTAATGCAGTTAAAAAGTGTGATATTGATTACTTTGCACTAGGAACTTTGGATATTGGAATTAAATCAACAATAGATTCTAATCAGGGTAGGGAGTTAACAGTGTCAGTTCAAAGTCAAGTTTGGGACATTCAATCTAAATTGCCAAGAGTTATAGCATCTATAGGACCTTTGACATCAACCGTTTACGAAAAAGATGATTTAACTGCAATTAAAAAAGCTTTATTAGATCCTTCAGAGTCTGCTGCTAGAAACATTGTAGATCAACTAAATGCAAAAAATATTAATTAAAGGAGTTTAATATAATGAATAAAATTAATTTAGTTTTATTTCTTTTTTTATTTTTAATAATCGGATGTTCATCATATGATGATGAAACTGTTTTAAAAGATAAAATCGGTCAATGTACAGAAGATGTAAAAATCGTTAATGCATATGGCGATGATATCAGGATTAGATATCCTTTGGGTAGTGAAAGTGAAGCCGATAAATTAGCAAGAGAGTGGTGTGATGTTAATGGTAAAGTTTCTGTTAAAGGGACTGTTTCATGCCAAGGTTGTTGTTACACAAGTTATATATGTAAAAATTAAAAGCGAGGTCTAGATATTCTAGACCAGGCTTTATTATTTTACTTCGACTTTAATTTCTTTTGGCTGTCTTTTTTCGAACTTTGGAAGGTTTATTGATAAAATACCATTTTCTAATTTGCATGATATTTTCTCTTGATCTATATCCGAGTGAAGTTTAAAAGATTTTTCATATCTTTTATGCACTCTGTAATCACCATCAACTTTTTCATTTGCTTTTTTGTTATCAGCTTTTATGATGAGGTGACTTTCATGAACTTTTATTGAAAGATGCTCTTTTCTTATACCAGCCAGTTCGATCTGAATGTTAAAAGATTCCTCATTTTCAATAATATCATAATGAGAGATATCTCTTTCAAATTTACCAAAATTGTTGAAAAAACTATCAAAAAAGTGATCTCGTAAAATCATGTTCATAATTTTTTACCTCCATTATTATAAGTTAGTAATTCTTTTTTTAATTTCAATAGATAATTTAAATTACATAAAAAATCAACAATTTAAGCTACTTACAATTATTTTACATTTCTTGTTGATATTCGTTTAATTATCCTTTATACTGTATGCATCAGGTTGAGTTAGATTCAATATTGATTGGATCACGTAGAAAGCTAAGAGATTAGCACTAAAACTCAATCTTTTTTTTTGCCTTTTTTACTTTTTAAAATTTTTGTAGACTTTCATAATTTTTTTTATTAGTATGGTTTTATAGGGGTTAGGAGTATTAAAAAATAACTAATCATAAAAAAACTAATAAAAATATAAAACTTTCTTTACCGCATATTACTTTTACATCCAAAGATTCTTTAAGAAAAAACTATTGTCTTAATTGTATGGTCTTTAAGGATGCTCCAAAAAAAATTAAAAAAATTAATCATTTTACAAAAGAAGAGTTTTCAAAAATTTCATATTGTGATGATTGTGGAACGACGCTGATAAGAAAAAATTTATTTTTTGATATTGGAGGAGGAGATTAATGTCAAAAAAAATTATTCTAAAGTTAGGAATAAAAAATATGTCTGGAAAACTTTCTGGATTGGGACTCGTGAAGTATTCAAATGGGGAAAGTTATATTGGACTGTATAAAAATGGACGTAGAGAAGGAAAAGGTATTTATAAATACTCTGACGGATCTAAATATTACGGTGAATGGAAAAACGGAAAACAACACGGAGTAGGTAAGATGATATATTCTTCAGGTGAATTCATTAAATGTAATTGGATTGAAGGGAAAGAGCATGGAACAGCAGAATATCACTTTCTTGATGGGTCTAAAGCAATATCAGTATGGTCTTATGGTGAAATAATAGAAAACCATGATTCTTCCTATGACCCTTGGATGCTGAGAATAAAAAAAAGGTTTAGAAAAAAAACAACTTTAAAAAATATTATTTATAATTTTGATAATGGTGAATTTTTTTCCAAAAAAACATCTAAATATATCAGAAAGTATTAAATTTATAATTTTCATATTTTTATCTTTAATGTTATTTGGATGCTCAGGTGGTGGTGGTTCTTCTGGAATTAATTCTGGCTCTGCTGCTTGTTCATATAATGGTAGTACTTACTCTGGTTGCTATCCTGCTCGTCAGTCAAGTAGTATTTATGAAACATCTGAATATCAATATAACTATGGTGTAGGTGATTCAAATTCCTCAGATGCTTATTCAAGAGAATTATCTGGTGAAGGAACAGTAGTAGGTGTTTTTGATACTGGCATTAATACCTCGCACACTGAATTTTCTGGAAAAAATATTAGTGGATATAATTATCAAGACTCTAATTCAACCATTCAGGATCAAGATGGACACGGAACGCATGTTACAGGAATAATATCTGCAAATAAAAATGATACTGGAATGCACGGAATAGCTTATGGAGTAACTTCTATACAATCATATCAAATACTTAAGGATGATGGTTTTTTTGTTGATGCAGGAACTAACACGGTTATTCAAGATGCATCAAATAGAGCTATTAGTGCAAATGTAAAAGTAGCTAACCACAGTTGGGGTGGTACAACAGCAGTAACAAGTGTTAATAAGTCAACTATTGAGGCTTCTATTAGTACAGAGGTTGATGGTTATGAAAGTATGGTAAGCAATAATATAATCCAGGTTTGGGCAACTGGGAACGATTATGCAACTCAACCCTCTGTAAGATCAGGTTTACCTTATCATTATACGAATATTAAGGAGTTATGGATTGCTGTGATGGCAATAGATACAAACGGAAATGAGGCAAATTTTTCAAATAGATGCGGAGTCGCAGCAGATTGGTGTATAGCTGCTCCAGGAGTGTCAATTTTGAGTGCAGACGAAGATGATAATTCGGGTTATACAAGTCTTAGTGGCACATCTATGGCTGCTCCTCATGTCACAGGTGCTATAGCAGTATTAATAGAGACTTTTCCAACTCTGAGCGCTGAGCAAATAGTTGATAGACTCCTTACAACTGCTTCTACAGATGGCTTAACTGATACAGATGGAAACTCATATTCATCTGCAGTATTTGGTCATGGAAAGCTTGATTTAGATTCTGCCACAAAACCTATTGAAGTCTTATCACTATCTACAGCAGGTAATAATTTTAATAATTCACAATTCCATAATGTGAATAATTCAAAAATAAAATTTTCAAATGTATTTGGTACCAGAGTTATTAAAAATAATAAAGTTAAAAAACAATCTAATTTATTTGATTCACTTTCTTCAATGGTTGCGGTTTTTGACTCATATGATAATGCTACATTTTATTTAAGTTTATCTAATTTTATAGAAGGCGATAAATATCAAGGTTCTAATTTAGAAAAATTAATTTTTTTTGATAATACATTCCAAAATAGAGTTTTTTTGACAAAAAATATTTATATAGAATTTGTTGAAGACTATAATTTTAAAGACATAGATTTGTTTGATAATTATAACAACAATTATTTTAATAATTTTAGTATTAATTATATAGATTCAACCTTCAATTTTTCATATAATTATAGTTATTCAAATACATTCTTTAACCTTACCTCTGAAAGAGAATTTGATTATTTTTATACAAATCAATCATTTCAAAATCCTTTAATAGCTTTAAATGGAATTTCTCAAAGTTTTAACTTCTCAAAAGAATTTTCAGATATATTTTCATATAATTTATTTTTTGAAACCCAGATCCCATATGATTATAATAAAAAAAATTTTAAACAAAATAATTCATATTTAGGACTGTCTAAAATAGAATTTAAATCAGACAACTCTACATTTGGCATAGAATATGGATTATTTTATGAGCCAACATCTTTTCTAGGATCTATGTCCTCAGGCGCCTTTACAATTAAAGACTCAAAAACAAACTTTTTATCAGTTTCATATTCAAATTCAATAAATACTTATAAATTTTCAGCAAATTTTTTCTTTGCAAATACGAATATTGATACTGATAATGAATCGATGTTTTCAAATTTTGATAATATTCGCACTTCGTCTTGGTTTTTAGTAATAGAGAAACTTATTAATCATCATTCAGATAATTTTATTTCATTATTGATTCATCAGCCTCTTAGAGCAAATAGTGGCTCTTTTTCTCTAGATATTCCTAAATTTGCAGACTCTAGTGGGAATATATATGGTGAAAAAATAAAATATGATTTGGAGCCAGATTCAAGAGAAATTAATTATGAAGTTTCATATAATTTAGTTAATGGAACTTTAGAATACAAACTCGGCGGTCTATTAATCGAAAATGGTGGCCATATAAGTAAAAACAGTCATAAAATTTTGTTAGTTGAGGTCAAAAATAATTTTTAAAAAATTGCTATTATTTTTCTTTTTAATTTTATCTTGTAACGAAACAAATAAAATAAATGTATTATCATCAGAAAATAATTGCTCAATAAAATATGAGAACGTTGATTTAGTAATAAAGAACAATAAAATTATTATTTTTGATGGATCCAGACCAAGCCCTAGATATTTTTATAGATTTTCATCTTATGAAATTAGGAAAAATATTTTATATATTAATCTTGATGAAATTAAAGAAAATAAAATTTCTAAGGCAGTTGTTTCCTATCCTTGTATTATTTTTGAAACCAAGTTTAACCCCAAAAGAGTTATTGTAAATATTAAAAAAAAATATCAATTAAACAAAGAATATAAAAAGTCCACCAATAATTAATACAAAAGACCATATATAATCAAAATTTATCCAGCTTGATCTTAAAATCCTTAATCCTATAAGTTTGTAAACAGTGAAAGCTAAAATAATTGAAGTGATAAGCATTGCCAATGTATGAACACCTAAGGCTAAAAACCCAAAATGTTCAAGATGATGTATCATGTGGTCACCCTCATAATTAAATCCAGGTATGAGCATTAAACCGGCACCATGAGAAGAAGCCATAAGAAAAGACCATAATGCAAGGTCATAGTTATTTACATTCATTTTTGTCCATGTGAAATGACTTCTATCTATTAATTTATAAACACCAAAGCCGATCAATAAAAGACTAAAAAAAACCTTACTAACTTTTGGAGTTATTATGTCACTTATTAAGTAATAAATAACAATTGTTGCAATCAAAGATAATAAATGGCCAATAGCGATAGGTAGGTGGCTAACAAATATTGTCTTAGTTGATTCTCTTTGCATTGCAATTGCAACACTAAAGAGCCAACCCATTCCAGGATTGACCCCATGATATAACCCTAAGAGTATAAAAAAACCGTAATGAAAATGATCCATTGCTGATCTTAATTTTCTTCGTTTGGAAAACAGAATGAATCAGATGAAGAGTCACCACCTTGTAGTCTTACTTGGTGTGTTCTTTGATCTCCAAAATCCATAAAGAAATCTTTATCTAATTCAAAACCACCGTTTTCACTAACATCAGCTTTAACAAACCATCCTTTTATATCATCATAAAATTGATCATCCCAGCTGCTATATAAAGAATTGGTAAAATATACTCTTTTACCATCTCTGCTCAACTCAACCATCTGAGGGCCACCAGAAGCTGGAGCTCCTGAAGGATGAGCCTTCTTCTTAGCAACTCCACCAATTTCTATTAATCCAGTTTGTTTTGGATTAAATGGATCACTAACATCATATTGATGTAGCTCACCAGTTCCCCAGCATGATACATATAAAAATTTATCATCTAGAGATAAATTAATATCAGTGATTAGGGGAGGAGCTGCACCAAATTGTTTAAGTGGTGCTGGTAGATCTTCAGCCGCTGCAGGCTGTGCAGGAATTGTAATAGTTTTCTGAATTTTCCATTCACCTTTATCTAAATACCAGGTCCAAATTGAAGCTGATAAGTCTTGAGTGTTTACTACAACGCCAACAAATCCATATGTATTCTTTGGATTTTTTGAAGGTCTTAACTCAAGAACCATTTGGTTTTCTTTTCCTAAATCTAGTTCCTGTAGATGATTATGTGTTTTTAAGTCCCATATATGTAGTTTATGACCATATTTACCGCCAACTGCAGCTTCAAGATTAAGTCCATTTTCAAATAAATCAGGAGTTGCCCATTCTGATGTTACAACTCTATCATGGCCTAAATGCCACCAAAAATCATATGCATAGTATTGAGAACCTCTATCATTTTCCCATTGACCTTTTATGTCTAGTGTTAAATGATCTATTAGAAAAATCCCGCCTGGACCTTCTCCAGTTTTAGATCCACCTCCTAGAGCACTTACATAAATTCCTTCTGGACCACAATGAATAGTGTGAGGTCTACTGTATCCAGTTTTTTCCATAAGTTCTTCAGGTTCGATAGTTTTAATTATTTTTGGATTTCTAGGATCATCTTTTGTATCTACAATGTAAAGTCTTGAAGATCTTAGACCAGGAATTAATAAATATCTCCTCTCTACATCTGGATGAGGGTTGTAAGGACATAAATGAGCACTACATGCATTCCATCCGAAATGATGTAATTCATCACCAATATTTGGCAAACTCAACTCACTAACTGTTTTTAAATAATCAGATGAATTTGGATTCACATCAACTGTACAAAGTGAATCTGGTTTTCCATGAACATTCAATGTTGCAATATATGCTACCTCTTCAGGTGGCGCTTCCATAGCCATTTTTGGCGTAGGATAGAAAGTTTGATCTGCTGTCATTCCCATAATAACAACCTCCATAAAATTAATTTACAAAATATTAACCATTTATTAACAAAAAAGATAGTAGTATAAAAAAAGTAACATACTAACTAAAAAGTAACTATACTTGAAAAGGTATAGAAGAATGATGAAGATTTATCAGTATTTTTTCATTTATTTTTATATATCCAAATGTATATTCAACTTTTGATACTTTGGAATCTGAATTTGTAAAAAAATAATTTCCCATTGCTAGTGCTGTATTTTTTTGAATTAGAATATTAGAGTTTTCAAAGCGAACATCAATCCATGGCTCAAGTGCAAATCCTTTATCTTCTAAGCATACTGAATTACTAGCGACAAAATATGAAAGTGCTTCTTCGAATGTAGATCTAAATTGTACTTTAGATACTTTTGTAGGTTTAAATAATACATCAGTTACTCCATAGGCATATAATTCTTTAATATGCTCTATTGCTCTTTCTTCATAATTAAGATTATTTATATATTTATTACCTATATCAATTATTCCCTTTTTCCATTTTTCTTGCGCATCTAAAATCTCATTTTTTTCAATATCTTTCATTTTTTATCCTTTTTTGGGATTAATATAAATTAGAATATAAATATAAGTCAATGATTAAAATTTTATTTATTAAAATTCAGCAATCTTAAACAATACTACAAACATGAATTTATATTGTGTCTTTGAACCTTGATCTTTTACTAATGGACTGTCTGCAGCGTTTCCTTGTAATTTTTCATATTCAATATTTAAAAATAAACTTATTGACTCACCTGCTGGGATAATAGACATATTGCTAAGTTTCGTTGAATAAAAACCTCCCTTAGCATCATATTGGGAATAGTCAGCCGATGCATATGTTGAAAACCACTCATTCATCCAACTTTTATTTGCATATGAAGTGGTTAAAGATAATTTATTAATTACAGGTTGGGTAAAATTAACCCAAAAATATTTATTATGTGAAAGTGAATACCTCAATATCATATCATCTCCAAAACTAGTTGCTCCTGTTTCATATGCAACTTCTAGTGCAAGATCATATGGAATTTTATATCCAATTTCTAGACCAGTATTAAAATGTGGATCAATATCTTTTGTATGTGTTAATGAATTATCATCACCTTTTTGTCTACCAAAGTCATATTCACCTAAGATATTAAAAGAAAAATTTTTAAAATTATAAAGCTCTAAAGATGCAAATGGTCCCATTATACTAAAAGATTTAAATATATCGTTTTCTCTGTTTTCATACTTATAATATATTGATGGAAACCAAACGGTTCTAATGCTGCTTGAGCCATAGTAGGTAGGCTTATAAATAAAACCACCTCCAAGACTAAGGGTGTTTTTAAATTTTGGCTTAAGATATTTTAAATCATCATCTGAGTAAGCTGTTAAAGGAATATTAGAAAATATTCCAATTGTAAAAATAATTATAAATATTTTATAAAATTTAATCATATTACATCTTACACATATTATTATTCAATACTCAAATAAAATTATGAATTTTAATTAAAAACTATATTGTAAACCTAAAATAGTTGAATAATCCTTCTCAAGTTGAACAGAATTAACATCATTATAAACAGGCATTGAAAATTCAAAAGCAATTCTAATATTATTCATACTCTTAATAACATGATTAAACCCTGCAGATAAATTTATTCTTTTATAGCCTGATGATTCTTTGTCTTGAGCAAAACTCATAATTGTAATGTCTTTATGAGAGCCATCTATTTTTTCAAGAAAAACTCCTTCAAGACCCAAAGAAAGAGAGCTACATTTATCATTAAAAGGCTTTGCTATCCATGAATTTATTTTATACATGTCACCCAATGAATAATCTTTAGAGTTTTCACCAATTCTTTTTACAACAGTGCCTTGCAAGCCATAAGAGAAGGTGTTTAATTTTTTCAGATAAGTTAGTCCACCCAATAAATCATAAGTACCAGATCCTAACTGCATTCCATAACCTAGAGTCCCCTTACTTCCTGAAAACATAGTATCTTTTTTAGAAATAGATCCAGTCGGTAAACTTAAACCCAGATTTGCATGAATTTTCATTGAATTTTCTTCATGTAATTTTTTTAAGATATTAAATTTTGTATCTCCCCAACCACTTGACTTCATAGTTTTTTTATTACCATTTGAATGTTTTTTCATTTTCATTTCATTATCTAAATATGATCCCATTAACATAAGAGTTATATCATCTGAGATAGCGTACATTCCTCCAATCATATGCATTTTCATATTCATTTCTAATGGCACAATCATATAATTTGAACCATCGGGTTTAGTACGGGCATTTTGATATGTTGCATTTGATGAACCTTTTAAATATCCATCCATTCCCATCATCATAAACCTATATGACAACATAATTTCATTTTTTTTATGATAATGATCGCACATAATATGAATTGGTGCATGGCTATCAGCACGAGGGTCTTCATCATTATGTTTGTGATCTGCAAATGATAAATTTGTAAATAGAAATAAAATTATATAAATATTTTTTAGCATTAAAAACTCCTTTTTTTAAATAAAGCATAAACTTTAAATGAAAAAAATATTTTTAATAGAGGTAACAAATAAGTAACTTACCAAATAATTTTAAAATCCTGTATCATTTACTTTATGACCCAATATCTTCTTAAGTTAATAATTTCATCAGCAATTATAGTTTTAGCAACTGAAATCTCAAAAAAATCATCTGTTTTAGCTGCACTTATTATAGCCTTACCTCTAGTATCTTTGATAACTTTTTGTTGGATTTACTATGAGACTAAAGATACTTTAAAGATTGCAAATCTAAGTATCGAAATACTATATTTTGGTTTAGCAACTATTCCACTTTTTATATTACTTCCTTATTTATTGAAAAATGGTTTCTCTTTTATGATTTCAATGCTTCTTGCATGTGGGTCTTCAGCTATTACAATGATAATAGTTAGAATATTCTTTTTAAAAAATTAATTTATTATTACATTATGATTATCAATCTATTTGATCTTGAAAAGAAATTTCCAAAAAATCTAACAAAAGATATTGAAGGATATTATTCGTCCGGTGCAAGAGATGAAATTACTTTAAAAAGAAATAGAGATGTTTTTAATAATTGGGAAATTTTACCAAAATTTTTAAGAGATGTTTCAAAAATTGATACAACCATCTCGATTTTAGATGAAAAAATAGAGTCGCCTATACTATTAGCGCCCGTTGCCATGCAACAAATGGCGCATAAAGATGGGGAAATTGCTACAGCTAAAGCTGCCAAAAAATTTAATACAATTATGACGCATAGTACTATTGCTAACTACGGAATTGATCAAGTTGGTCCACTGCATGATAAGTTATTTTTTCAACTATATTTTTCTAAAGACAGAGAGTTTACAAAGCAAATGTTATTAAATTGTAAAAAAAATTCATATAAAGCAATTGTTTTTACAGTGGACGCGCCAAGACTTGGTACACGTGAAGCAGATGAAAGAAATTCATTTAAAATGCCTAAAGAGTTAAAACTTGGAAATTTTTTGGGAACTAAATTTGAAAACTTTGAGAAAATTGAAACCTATGAAGGTTCGTCAATGGCTGCTCATTCTGATCATCTTTTTGACCCTTCACTGACTTTTGATGCAATTGGTTGGATAAAAGAGATTTCAGAGCTACCTGTACTTGTAAAAGGAATACTAAGACCAGATGATGCTCAGAAAGCAATTAGTTATGGAGCTGATGGAATAATAATCTCAAATCATGGTGGTAGACAATTAGATACAGCAGTTCCAACCTTAAAGCAGATTGAACCAATTAGAAATCAGGTAGGTAAAGATGCAACTTTAATTGTAGATGGTGGCATTAGAAGGGGGACAGATATTCTAAAATGCATTGCATTGGGTGCAGACGCAGTCCAAGTTGGCAGACCTCTACTTTGGGGCTTAAATCATGATGGACAAAAAGGTGTAGAGTTAGTTTTAGATTTATTAAATAAAGAATTAATAGAAACAATGATACTAACAGGGTGTAAGAATATTGGTGAAATTAGTAGAGATTTGGTTTTATTCAATGAATGAATGTCTTATTAATCTTCTAACTCAAAATATGTTGGTAAAACAAAATCCATTTGGTTTAATTCAGTTTCATTATAATAGGGACCACAAATCTCAATAACTTTTTCTTTTTGAATATTTGCTTTAGCTGAAGATCCTTCAAAAAATTTTGTTCGCCAGACTTCCTGCCTCTCATTTGAACCATTTCAGTAAAGTTATAAAAAACCCTCAATATTTAAAAAAAATTTTAAGATATTAAGGGTTTTAAAGTAATTAAAATTTATTAATGATCATGGTGATCATGACCACCTGAAGGCCAGTCAAAGACATAGTACAATGTAATCCCACCTATCTCTGAAACTTCATTAGAAACTTTCTTTCTTTTGTAACCGATATCTACTTTAAAATTTTCTTCAACATAATAACCCAAGGAAATCTGTCTAACATTATCGTCAACATTTTCATCGGCTTCAGTAGCATCATTATCTTTATATGTTAATGTTCCGCCAAGAGTAAATTTACCATGTTGCAGGTTGAAGCCATAAATTGTATATGTTCTGTCATGACCTTTTTCACCACCTAATTTCTCAATATCCATGTATTCACCAATTAAAGTTAATTTCAGATCTTCAGATAAATAGGAAGTGTGCATTAAGCCAATTGACATTCTTTTTTCATCAGCCTCACCACCTGTACCTTTTGCTTGTTTCGCATAGCCCAGCTTATATCTAAAGCCATCAATAAAATTATTATCAAGTGAAAAAAAGTCTTTTCCTTCTAATGATATTGCAAAGGATGAAAAATCTTCTGTATTTGAAACTCCACCATCAGATTTTTTCTTTCTTCCATCATTGTTAATCCTTGAATGACTTAAAGAAGTTGTATCGGCATAAAATGTTGATGCATTAAACTTATGTGTTCCAGCATCTCCAAGATCTTTCATGATCTGAAAACCTCCACCAATCTTCTGAAGTAATGAATACCCTTCAGGTTCTTGATATCCATAAGCTCCAGGGAAAAGATGAAAATCTAAACCAACAGATGGAGAAAATTTACCAGCATATATAGTCAAATCATCTTTCTTAAAATTAAGATATAGTTTGTTTACTATTGACTTATGTTCTTCAAAAAACTTATCTTTTGGTGTTTCTGACTCTTCCTCACCATGACTATGGCCATGGTCTCCACCTTCAACTTTAATATCAGATATTATTGAAAAACTCTCATTAAAATTGTATCCAATTTCAAAATGTGAATGAGTTGAGGCTTCATCTACTTGTTCCTTTTCTTCTTCAGCATCAAAAGTTTTATCTAAATGAATCCTGATTCCTGAATGAATATAAAATCCCATACCATCACTACCATGATCTGAATGATCAGAATGATCAGAATGATCAGAATGCCCCTTTGAAAAAGAGACATTTGGTAACAATGTTATAGAAAAAAGTAATAAAAATAAAAAAACTTTACGCATTTGGTCACCGCCTTAAAAAATTAGTATATGTTATAACATAACAATTTACTTATTCAAGAAGTTTGTTTTCTGAAGATAGAGAGAACAATTATGAAAAATAGGGTTAAAGTGAAAATTATAGAAGGACCTGTGGGAATATCGACAAATATTGATAGATATACACCAATAATGATTGATAATATTCCTAACAAACCAGATACCAATGCCATGGATCCGGGTGAGCTTGAAATTTGTCTAGCTGTAGCGGCTGGGATTATAAGCATTGATGTTATTAATAATATTCCAACAACCTTGACACAAGTAGCAACAAAAATTACTAACAATGTTAGAAAAATAGATTGAATTAAAAATGTATTTATATTTTCGGCTTTTGCAACACTTTCGTTTATTGTCATTAATACAAGTTTTTCCCAAATAAAAAAGAGTGTTGATATTACTAATATTGTTGATAAAACAAACCAAACAACTTCATTATCTGTGACCGTCAAAATATCACCAAATAAATAAGCATCTAAATTTACATATTGATTAGACAAACTTATAGCTATAATTCCTATTGAGAGAGATGCATGAGCAAGAATCCCTAATAAAGTATCATTTGAGAGAATCTTTTTGTTCTGCAAATAAGTTAACAACGTTGCAAAGACAATACAAACTAAAAAAGTACCTATTGTTGAATTAAATCCTAATACAATCCCAATGGCTATTCCTAAAAGACTACTATGTGAAAGTGAGTCACCAAAATAAGCCATCTTTTTCCAAACTACAAAGCAACCCAGGCCACCTGCAATAATAGAAACACATATCCCACCAATTAAAGCATTTATAATAAAACTATCAAACACTTTCTCTACCTTCATGATTATGTTTTAAATCATGTTTATATAAAGACATCATGTCTGCAAAATCATGACCAAATAAATTTATAAATTCAGGATCTTTTGTAATACTTGAAGGTTCTCCAGAACAGCAAATATGATTAGATAAGCATATAACTTTTTTTGTGGTTGAAATAACCATATGAAGATCATGAGAAACCATTAATATGCTTATCTCTCTTTCAGCGTAAATTTTATCGAGAAATTTATAAAAACTTAACTGACCCGAAACGTCTAAATTTTGTGTTGGTTCATCTAAAATTAATAAATTTGGATTATCAATTAATGAGCGAGTTATTAATATTTTTTGTAATTCTCCACCTGATAAATGTGATAATTGTTTATTAAGAATTTCAGAAATATTAAATTCTTTAGAAATATTATTTATCTCATCTTTCTTAATATTTTTATTAAGCATAATAAAATCCATTGAAGTTATTGGTATAGATTTATCAATCACAAAATCTTGAGGAGTATAAGAAACTTTTAAATCATCTGATTTAATAATCTTACCTTTATCAGGTGAAAAAAATTCTAATAAACACTTTAATAACATTGATTTACCGGCTCCATTTGGACCTAGAATAGTTATAAAGTCTCTTGGGTTAATTGTAAGATCAATATTCTTTAATATTTCTTTATTGTTTCTTACTACAGAAATATTCTCAGCTTTTATTAGCATATTACTTACTTTCTAAACAATTTTGACAAGTACCATTGATTTCAATTGCTATATTTTTATGTAAAAATTTATTTTTTTTCATAACGCTTTTAATAACATCTGAGATACTTTCATCACAACATTCTTCAATTTCGTCACAAGCTGAACAGATTATAAAATAACATTGATCATGTTGTAAAGGGTGAGGGCAACCTATAAATGAATTTAAACTATTTATTTTATGAACTAATCCATTTTCCAATAAAAACTCCAAGGCTCTATAGACTGTTGGAGGTTTTGCCGAAAACTCCATACCCGTAATTTTATCTAAAATATCATATGCTTTTATTGGTTTGTGACTTTCCCAAATTATTTTCAAAACTGTTTTTCTGATATCTGTAAAACGAAGATTGTTTTTGCTACAAATATTTTCTGCTTCTTTCATTGCCGAATCAACACAAGAATTATGATCTGAACAATTTGACATAAAAAACTCCTATTGTTATATTATAACACTATGAAAAAATTATATATACTTTTATTCTCAATAATATTTTTTAATTTAACATTTTTTTCACACTCATATGAAAAAAAAATTATTACAACAATAAAGCCCTTACATTCCATATTACTTAATATAGTAGATACAGATGTAGATTTACTTTTAGATAGTAATTTTTCACCTCATGATTTTAAACTCAAACCATCAGATATGAACAAATTAAATGATGCTGATGTTTTAATTTATATTGACGAATCAATAGAAACTTTTATAGAAAGACCATTAGCTTCAATTAAAAATGATGTTAAAACTATAAAAATTTTGGGAAATGCAAATTTATCATTGCTACCAATTCGTGAAGGTGGAGTTTGGGAAGAGGAAGATCATGGAGATGGTCACCATCATGACCATGGTGATTATGATGCTCATGTATGGCTCAGTAATGAAAATGTTATAAAAATGACTAAATTCTTAATAAAGGAACTATCAAAAATTAATCCAGACAAGAAAAACATTTATAAAGCTAATGCAAAAATATTTATTAAAAAATTGAAAGATAATTCAAAAAAAGTAAAAAAGGAACTGGCTTCAGTTAAAAATAAACCCTACATTGTTTTTCATGATGCATATCAGTATTTTGAAAATGAAAACTCCCTAAATTCTGTTGGTTCGATCTCTCTTAATCCAGAAATTTCACCAACACCTAAGAGGATACAAGAAATTAAATCTAAGATTAAAAAAGATAATGTAGTTTGTCTCTTCAGGGAACCACAGTTCCCTTCAAGGATAGTTCAAACTGTTATTCAAGACACTAATGCCAAAGAAGGTGAGCTTGATCCTGTAGGATTTAATTTAGTACCTGGAAAAAATTTATATTTCGAATTAATTAATAATTTGTCTAATGGCTTACGTAATTGCTTAAAAGGAATTTAAAATAACTTTATAATCTAAAATGAGCTTAAAAAAAATTAAAAACTCATTTTAGATTAAATATTTAGCAAAGAATGCAAAGAATAATCCAACTAAATATATAAATAAACTCGAATAGAGTATTATTTTATTAATTTTTTTCAGATTATTACAAGACATCATTAGTGTCTTATCAAGCTCACAAGAATCTATTTCATCTTTTCTCTGAGTCCAAAATGCAATAAATATTAATAGGCCTGATATGGTAAAAACGATTTCTTTATTCTCGCTAATGGTTATTAAAAAAGGGATATTTGAAAAAAGGCTTATTAACGCACCTGTTGCACCAATTGCTACTAGGATTGCTGGTATAGCACAACATATTAAAGTGCTGCTGCTTGCAAAAAGAACAAGAATTTGTGTTAATAAAGATTTTTTCTCTTTATTCATTAACTTCTTTCTATTGATGAAACAATATATCCAGAATCTTTAATCTTTTCTCGTATAATATTGTCATCAATATTCATCCCCTTTTTTGTAAAAATTTTAATTTCCTTTTTTTCAAGATTTACTGTCAGACCTACAACTGACTTCTCTTTCATAAAAACCTTTTCAATAGCTCTTGCGCAAAAATCACAAACTAACCCTTTAACATTGACCCTTATCATTTCTCCGTCTGGATCGATTATTCCAACAGAAGCTTTATAATCTAATTTCAACCTATGCTCTGATGAATATTTCTCTCCGTCATGTGAGAAAGAATTAAATGTTAACACTGATAAAATTGTTAGAATTATTATTATATTTTTTTTCATTTCAAAACCCCTAATATCTGATTATTAAATTTAGAATCAAATCTTTTTTATTATTAATACCAATCTCTATTAAATTTGTTTTTTTGAAAAATCTAATTTTTGGCCCATGAGTCAATTTATAATTACTTTTATCTTCATTATATTGAAAGGTGTATAGTAGCCAAGTGTGTAAGTCTCCATAATTACCTACATACGGAGCAAAACCTAACGCTCCAGAATGAAGAATAAAATCTTCAATATTCTCTATATCTGAATATCTAATCTCATAATTCGAATAGAATTTTTGTGTTTCCCAATCAGCCGACCCTGCAATAAAGTATGATTTATTGTAATCTTTATCATCTTCCAGATAGGTCGATGTACCAAGTCCTGTTTTTAAATAAATATTTGCTTGTGAGTCTGTATTATTAAATCTTTCAATTAAGTAATTACCTTGCAAAAAATGATTTACATAATCTTTATCTTTCCAATATTCAAATCTATATCCTAAAGAATAAAAATATTTAGGCGAATAATGTATGTGTGATGATATTCTGTCACCATTATTCATTGTCATAAAAGTTGTTCCACCAGTGTATGAAACTGGCCTAGAAAAGACATTTATAGATATGAAGAAAACTATAAAAAATAGCAATCTATGCAAAATTATTAACCTCCAATTATTTAAATATAAAAATTAAACAATTGGGGGTCGAAAAACTTCAGATAATTTAAGACTTAATATATTTGATTTATTAAAAAAAGTTTTTGGTGAAGTATTCTGTATAAATTTAAAATTATTCAATGGTTTGAATACAAAAAGAGTACAGCACTCATGTTCTTCACACGATTCAGAAGTATTACTGTTACACGGAATATCTTCCGAATGTGCATGATGAGAATGAGAGACTTCATTAAGATTCAGTTGATTATTATTAATCTGACTTGGAAACAAAAAAAAGTTTAAAATTAATAATGAAAAAACTAAAAATAATCTCATATAGATTAATATACTTAAAATTTTTAATCTTGCTCAGAAATTTTTTTTTGATCAAACTGAGAGGGTTTCTTGAAATTTTCTGGTGTATTTTTAATAGGTCCAACTTCACGTAACTCTTTAGAAGATTTTATTCCCATTTCTTCAAGTTTTTTAACAGAAGGTATAAGTCTTGAATCGACACTTGATACCAGCTTATTCCAGTTATTTACGCTGGATTCAAGAGAATTTTTTAGACTAGAAAAATGTTCAGCTACAGTTCCAAATCTGTTATGAATTTGTGTTGCCGCGTTTCTAATATCTTCGATTTGATCTTGAACTTTTAATATTCCGTTTATGTAATGCCACATAAGAATAATAAAGTTAAGGTTGTCGGGGCCTGCTAGAACGACACCCTCAGCAATCATATTTGTATCTTTATTTAAAAGTTCCTTAACTATTAAAAAAACATTTTCATTTGGAATAAACATTATTATAAATTCAGGGGTATGATATTTCTCATTGACTACTATATTGTGATAACCTTTTTTTGAAAGTTTATTTGCTTCATTAGTTACTTTATCTTTAATCTCTTTTTTAATTTCATCAATTCTTTCTTTTGATGTATCATCGTTTTTTAACTCTTTTATAACTTCAATATTTGATGTAGCTTTTGAATCAATAATTAGACACTTTTCCTCTGAAAGCAATACAGCATCTAATCTGTAATCTCCATCATCAGTTTTTACTGAAACTTGCGTCATATAATCAATATCCTTTTGTAAATTATGAAACTTAAAAAGATTTTCAAGCTGATATTCTCCAAATTTACCTGATTGACTTGAGCTAGCTCCAATTATCGTAGAAAAATCATTTATTTCAGTTTTCATATCTTTTGTAACATTGTCTAAATTTGAAATACTTGTATCCATTTTTATGAAATAGTCACTAAAATATTTTGTTTGGTTATTAATACTATTTATAAGATTTTCAGATTCAGTTTTAAAAGATTTTTCTTGTGAAGCACTATTTTCCTTAACGATTCCTAGAACTTTTTCTTCCATATTAGATTTTTCTTCTCTAATAAGTTTTTCAATTGAATTTTTTAAATCATTTATTTCATAATTTTTATTTTTTTCTTTTTTTATTATTAAAAAAATAATTATAGAAATTAGTAAAGATATTAAAATAATTATTTCCAGATCCATTTTTCAATTATAATAGATAATTGAAGTCAAAAACATGAAAAAATATCATAATTTAGAGAAAAATGTAATTATTTAAATTTTTCAATAATTTATGTTTTAAATTATATAAATAATATAATAATTACAACATTTTAAATAGTTAAAAATATATTAGTTTTTGATTTATTTATTTAAAAATATTACAAATCGAGTATATAAAACTTCAAATAAAATTATAATAGGTTTTATATGTTATTTTGGACTATAAGTAGGTCGATTTATATTATGAGTTATAAAATTCTGAAGCTTGTTAAAGACTATAGGGATAGTAGTGAAGCAGTTAAAAAATTTGTAAAAATAAGCATGACTGGACAGCCTATTGAAACCAAGCACTGCTCAATTTGTTATGATGAAGGAATAGTTAAGTGGCAATCAAGCGATGATGATTTTGATAAGGATGTTTGTGAACATTGTGAAAATTATGACATTAGGAAAGCTATTAAGTTAATTAATGAGATTAAAAGAACTTTTAAAAAAATAAGATTAAAAAATAAAAAAAAATTTAAATAAATTAAAAAATATAAAAATTAATGATAGAGTCTATTTATGAGTAAAAAAATAAAATGTCCAGAATGTAGCCATACATTTTCATTATCCGACGCTTTAAGTAATGATGAAATTCAATCATTACTTGATGTTGATGTGGATCTACAAGTAAAACAAAAAATTAATGAATATAAAAAATCTGTTAGTTCAGATTTAGAGAAAAAGGATCAAGAATTTAATTTGCGAGAAAAAAAATTATTACAAAAAGAAAAAGAAATGGAAATTGAGGCAGAAAATAAATTAACAGAATATAAAATGCTTGTACAAAAAGAAAATAGTGAAAAATTTAAAAATTTCCAGGAAGAAATTTCTGCAAAAGATTCTTTGCTTAATGAGTTGAAGGCCAATAAAAGCAATATAGAAACAGACTATAAAATGAAATTAGAAAATCAAAGAAAAGAAATGGAAATTGAGGCAGAAAGGTTAAAAACACAACATGAACTTGAAATGAAAAGAATGCAGAACAAATTAGAGGATGTAAGCAAAGGAGCAGGTGCGGATGTTGAACTGATTGGAGAAAGCTTTGAAGAACAAGTAAAAAACTCAATTATTAAAAATTTCCCGAGACTTCCAATTAATGATGTTGAAAAAGGTGCTAAGGGCGCAGACCATATTTTAGAAACTAATAAAGGTGGCTATCTTTTAATTGAGGCAAAAAATGTTAAAAATTGGTCAAATAACTTTATAACTAAACTTCGCTCCGATATCGAAAATACTGGTGCAAATCATGGAATAATAGTAACTTCAGGTACTATGCCAAAGGAAGGTAAAGGACTAGATTATCTAGAGATTGATTCAAGAGTTTCAATAGTAAAATATTCAGTCATGTTACCAATTATTCAACTTAAAGTAGATCTAATAGATTTTATAATTGATCGCGATAATGACTTAGAAGGTAATTTAACGAAAAAAGAACAGCTTTATTCATATATAAGATCTGAAAAATTCAGGAATAGGGTTAAAAATGTTATTGATTCTATTGCTGCTATTAAATCGCAACTTCAAAAAGAAAAAGACCAAAATGAAAAAAATTTCATTAAAAGAGAGACTGATTTAAGCTCTTTGTCTACAAATTTCTTGAAAGCTTTTGATGCTGAAATAAATCAATATTTAGAAAAAAGTGATGATTCAGAAAATCTTCTTTTAGATTCAGAATAAAATAAAAATTTTTAAAACAGGTATTTCTTTAAGGTATAATTTATTTATTATTCTAAAGATGTTTATCAGGATTATTATTTTTTTAACCTTTTTTTCACCTCTATTTATATCAAAAAACTCTTACTCACATACTCAATCTGTAAAAATAGAAAAAAGAAATGGATATTTTTGTTATGATGGTGACACTTGTAATGCTAGATTGCTTGGAGTTCCAAAAACAATACAGCAAATAAAAGTTAGGATTAATGGTATAGATACTCCAGAGATAAAAGGAAAATGTGAAAAAGAAAAGTTATTAGCTATTGAAGCTAAAGAATTTGTAAATGACTTGATAAAAAATTCCACTGTAATTTATGTGAAAAATCTAAAATGGGGCAAATATGGTGGAAGAGTTGTAGGAGATTTATATATAGATAATATAAATTATAAAGATTTTTTAAAAGGTAAAGATTTTTATACTGAATATTATGGTGGCAAAAAAGTTAAAGATTGGTGTGAATAATTTTTTATAAATGATTAACAAAGTAATTAATAAAAAAACGAAAGGTTTTAATGATATTATCAATATAACTAATGATATTTTAGGATTTATTGAAGATAATAATATTGATAATGGCTTGATTACTATTTCTATTTCAGGGTCAACAGCAGGAATTACAACAATAGAATATGAAGATGGTGTTATTGAGGATTTAAAAAAAGCTTTTGAAAGAATAGCTCCACAAAGTGAAAAATATCTTCACAATGAAAAATGGGGAGATGGGAATGGTTTTTCTCATGTTAGATCTGCAATATTAGGCCCGTCACTGAGTTTTCCAATTATCAATAAAGAAATAAAAATAGGCGTTTGGCAGCAAATAGTTCTTGTAGATTTTGATAATAGACCTAGAGAAAGATCAATTTACATATCATGTGTTGATTAAGAATTTAATAAATTTTCGATCATTTTAATCAAATCTTTATCGTTTGGCCCAGTCATAGAAGAATAGGTATCTGCAATTTTACCTTCTTTATCAATTAATAATTTATGAAAATTCCATTTTGGTACTGTTTTATTTCCATAAATTGACTTTGCCCATTTATAAAAAGGATGAGCATCATCTCCTCTAACTGGAGTTATTGATGTCATTGGAAAGTTTACCCCAAAAGTTAACTCACAAAAATTTTTAACTTCTTCTTCAGTATTATATTCCTGATAAAAGTCATTTGTAGGTACACCAACTAAAACAAAGCCTTTATCTTTATATTTGTCCCAAATAGACTGTAAGCCTTTATATTGACCCGTAAATCCACATTTACTAGCTACGTTGACCACCATCACAACTTTTCCCTTAAAGTTTCCTAGGTTTAATTCGTTACCATTTATATCTTTAAATTTGAAGTCATGAGCAGTTAAATAATATGAATTAGCAGTTTGAGTAGTGAAAAAACCACTGATTATTAAAAATAATGAATAAAACATTGCTTTTAGCATGAAATTTATAGTAACTAATTATTTATTAATTTCTTCAACAATTTTAGCAATTTTATTTCTAAAAGTATCATCAACCCGGAAATAATGACCATTTTCCTCATGAATTGATATACCAGACGAATGATGACTTAGAATATGTTTATAAAAAATAACTATATTTTCTATATTACATTCTCTGCCATCATCATCTATTATTTTAACACTTAATTCAGGCATGTTATTAGGCTAATCCTCTTGATCTAGTTGTTTAAAGCACCCAAAACAAAATGCCAATGAACAGACAGCAGCTAACCATAAACCAGTTCCAGCTACATTAATACTCTCACCTTCATAAATTTCAACACTTTTGGTTGTTATAAACCAAATAATGAAGACTATATTTATAAAAGCTAAAATTAAAGACACCATAGTGTTATAAGATTTTTTCTGAAGGATAAAGATAATAGGATAAATCCAAAGAACCAAAAAAATATAACCCTGTTGCTGGAATCCATTAAAAGTGACAAATTCAAGATCAACCCATGTTAGAAAAAAAGAGAAGACTGTAACTGCAAAAGAACCTAGCATTATTTGTTCGTTAAGATTAAAAGATTTCCAATCAAAATTCATTTATAACCTCACTAAATTTAATTTTTAAATTTATATAACTATAAATTATTTAAACATAAATTATATATAAGTTAAAATAAATTTCATGAGTGATAGAAAGAATTACGAGGTTGAAGCTGTAAAATTATTAAGAAATTGCTCAGAGGGTGTATTGACAACTATTTCAAGCAAATTCGAAGGTTATCCATTTGGTAGTTTTATTACTTATATAACAGATAGAGATAGGGGCATAATAATATTTGCTAGTAATTTAGCCGAGCATACGACAAACATAAAAAATAATTCAAAATCTTGTTTTACAATTTTTTCAATAACTGATATGGAAAATAAACAAGATAATGCTCGGATGAGTCTAATTGGTGATTTTAATCAAGTTGATAATAAAAGACGGGAGGAGCTTAAAACTAAACTACGAAATCACTTACCAGAAAGTGAAATGTATTTAAATCTTGGAGACTTTAATTTCTATAAAATGTCTATTACAAACATTAGGTGGATAGGGGGCTTTGGTAAAATTGGTTGGCTAAATAATAAGGATTGGCTTAATAAAAATATTGAATGGGAACCTGCAGAAAAAGAGATTATTGATCACATGAATCAAGATCATTCTAACTCAATAATCTCAACTCTGAGTGCCCAACACAATATAAAGGATAAAAATGCCAAAATGACTGAAATCAATATAGATGGTTATTACTGTCAGTCAGATAATAAACTCTACTTTTTGAGCTTTAAAAGACCTTGTTTTACAGTAGAAGAAGTTAGGAAAGAGTTAGTAGTGCATGCAAGAGAAAATAGGAAGTTTGAAATTTAAAACTTATGAATTTTTTTGTTTATTACTAGTATGTTTCTTTAATATTTGCTTACTTAAATACTTGCTTTCATTAGATTTTTTTACAGACCAAATCTTATCTCTTGATATTTTTGAAGATTTTTTGTTATCTACAATAGGTGAGGGATAATCTTTACCAATTTCAGTATTTATAAATTTTTGCTCCATGTAACTCAAATTCCAAGGTTCGTGGATTAATTCATTAGGGACACTAACTAATTCAGGTACCCATTTTTTGATAAACTTACCGCTGGGGTCTTGATCGATTGATTGCTTTATAGGGTTATATATTCTAATTGTATTAATACCAGTTGTTCCGCTTTGCATTTGAATCTGTGAATAATGAATTCCTGGTTCGTAATCTGTGAAAAGCCTAGCAAAATACTTAGAAGTTTTTTTCCAATCAAGCCATAATTGGTATGAAGCAAATGAAACAAGCATGGCTCTCATTCTAAAATTTATCCAACCATTAGATTTAAGATATCTAATACAAGCATCAATAAATGGATAACCAGTGTTTCCATTTTTAAATGCGTCAAAATAAGTTTCATTAAATTCGCTTTCCCTTAATCCATCATAAGCTCTATTCATATTTTCAAATTCAATTTCTGGTTCATCGTATAGTTTTTGTATAAAATGACAGTGCCAAGCTAATCTACTTTCAAAAGAATTCAAAGACCTAGACATTGATCCACTTACACCTTTAGATTTTTTGTTTTGTATCGCTTTGTTAATTTCTTTAAGAGATATATTCCCATAAGTTATATGGGTAGAAAGTCTGCTACATGAATCCTCAGCAGTGATGGGGCTAGACATTTGCCACTGATAATTTTCACCTCTTTCATTTAAAAAGCTATTTAGAAGAGATATAGCTTCTTTTCTTCCACCTTTTTGTACATTGTTACCTTCCATGATATTTGTTCTTATATTTTCTATCTGGTTGTCTGAATCTTTTATGAATTCACAATTAACAATAGGGTTTAGAGTAGGAGAACTTACATATGCATTTCTTTGAGTTGCCCATTCATCTTGTTTTCTTCCGTCTATTTGAATTGCAAATTGACGGTATTTTTTCCACTTTACTTTTTTACAC